>JAIMAR010000002.1 GCA_023511855.1 Bryobacteraceae bacterium | reverse complement strand
ACGGACGCTGGCTGAAAAACGCACCGCGAATCAACGCCTTGGAATCCGCAGCTCCCACCCGTTTAAGGAATCACTGGAGTCTTTTGCGAATCATCCCGCCTGAAGTGCGGTTGGCGCGGCTACCGCTGAACCCCGGAGCCAGCTTGATTTTCCTAAGGGTTCCGGGGTCTGGAGGCACTAACCTCCGCGGTCAGTCGCTTGTCGGGCGCACGCCTCAAGGACCTAGGCGCGCTGGTCCGCAGTCCACTCTGCGGCTCTTGAGCGCCGACTAGACGGGTACGAGGTTATGTCGGGCTTGTCGAGGCGAAGGGCCCGATGGATTGCGTGGGCGAGGCGCTGGTAGGCGGCGCCGTCGTGTCCCCGCTACCAGGTTAAGCGCAGCAGCGAGATGCCGTGGCGAGGCAAGCTGAACTCCAGCCACACGGTCCCCTTCGCCACAGGGACCCAGCGGGGAGATTCAAGGAGCTCCAGGCGGCCGGCGGCTTCCAGGCGGGCGTATTGCTCCGGCGAGGGATCTTGCGGGGAGCCCATTTCTTTCCAAACCGTAAAGGCATTGCTGTGGCGTTCGTCGATGCGGAAGTGCTCAATGAGAACTCTGGTCAGCCCCACAGGAATCCCCGAGATCTCGGTTTGCACCTGGACCGGAGGCGCTGGACTGGCGTCATCATGGTAGTTCCAAACCATTACCGCTACCTGACGGTCCGACGCCGTGGCCATGCCGTCAATGTCCGCCTGGCGCCGTACTCCGTTGCCCAGGATCTCTTCCAACCCCAGAGCTCCGTCGCTGGCGAGGCGAACCCGGTTGCCCTGCATCAGGCCGGCCATCCGGAAAATGTTCAGGACAGGCTTGTCGATGCCGTTGGTGGCCAGCGTCCGGAATCCGTCGAAATAGGGCTGCCCCTCGAATTCAAAGGCCCAAGTTAGCAGACCTTCCAGGTTGACGCCCCGCCGCTCCGCCAGATCGATGCTGTGCTTCAGTAGGACCGCCGTGTTGCTCGGATAGAGCGTGGTGTTGCGGTAGGCGTTCTGGGGGTAGATGCGGGCCGAGCACGCTGCGCAACCCTCCGGGTCCCACTCGCTGACGATAATGGGCAGGTTCTTGAGCGCGGGGTAGGATGCGACGATCTGGTAGCCGGCGTCCACATGGCGCAGTTCGACCGCCGTGCCCATCTGGATACGGCCAGAGACGACCTGCGGCGAGCCCTTCGCGTGGAAGCTAATAAAATCCAGCGGGGCGCCGATCTTTCCCGTCACAGCGTTGCTGCCATTCAAGCAGTGTTCGAGGAACTGGCGCAGGAACGCCGCAGCCTTAGGCGAGCCGGGATTCGTCGTGGAAGGTCCACCCACGCGGGCCGACGGGAGAGCCCTCTTCACGGCATCTGCGGTGTAGTCGTAGAGCTTGTTGTACTCCTCCGGCAGGCCCTGCCAGTAGCCGATGTCGGGTTCGTTCCAGAGCTCCCACCACCAGCTCTCCACTTCCTGGCGGCCGTAGCGCTCCACCGAGTGCCGCACCCACTGGTAAACGAGTTCGGCCCACTTGCCGTAGTCCTTGGGAGGATAGGCCCAGCCGGTAAAGATCTGGTTGTACTGCTTGTCCGGAGCCCAACTGTGCTGGTACGGCTCGGGCTTCACCGAAAGAGCCTTGGGCATAAACCCAATCTCGACCAGGGGCTTGGCGCCCGCCTGGAGGTAGGTATCGAAGATCTTGTCGACGATCGACCAGTCGTAGACCGGGTTGCCGGAGGCGTCCTCGGTGTAGGCGTTGGTGGAACCCCATTTCAGGGCGGGCGTGCCGTCGCCTGTCACCAGCAGGTTGTGGGTACGGAAATAGACCGGCGCGAAGGAGATGGCGGCCAGCTCTCCGACCAGCTTTTTGCCGTAGGGCATGTAGGTATAGTTCGGCTCGTCGTAGCCGAAGTAGCGGAAGACCGGGACCCATGGCCCGCTGGGGGCACCGGCGTCGACGCGAACCCTCACTTTCTGCGGAACCTGCGCCGCCGCCAAAAACGGCAGAAGTACGAGGCAGATCAGTTTCTTGTTGATCATGGCCACTTTCATCCCCCAGCGGCGCCATGATCCGCCCGAGCCTCCCGCCGACCTATGACACGAGCCGTCTGGAACTGATTTCAATACGGCCGGTCGCCCAAGCTGTCCTGCGCCGCCGGTCGCCTTGATTGTATCGCCGCAGCAAACCCTTTGGCCATGGCCAGCCCTTTGGGGTTGTGGCGGGATGGCGGGCCTGTTCACCCCCAAGGGAGCGGAGGGGCTTCGGAACGCCTCAGACATCCAAGTTGCGGACGTCGAGCGCGTTCTCTTCGATGAACTTGCGGCGGGCTTCCACGTCTTCGCCCATCAGCGTCGAAAAGATCTCCTCGCACTCTACGGCGTCTTCCAGGCGAACCCGCAGCAAGGTACGGGTCTCGGCGTTCATGGTGGTCTCCCACAACTGGTCCGCGTTCATCTCGCCCAGCCCTTTGTAGCGCTGCACGGTCACGTCCCGGGTGCCTTCGCGCTTGACGTAGTCGAGCAGCTCGGTCCAGTTGGGCAGCACCTCGCGCCGCTCCTCCTTGATCACCGTGTAGGGCGGGTGGTTGAAGCGCACCAACTGCCGGGCCAAGGCCCGCAACCTGCGGTACTCGGGCTGAGAGAGCAATTCCAGGCTGATCGAGCGCCGGGCTTGCGTCGAGTCGTGGAAGAACACTTGCCAGGCCGAGTGTTCCTCGTCCTTCTCCAGGGCTGCATCGAGTCCTGCCGCACGCAGCCGGGCGCATAGCTGCGCCAGGTTGGCTTCCTCGGCGAAGTCGGCTTTGGTGTCCAGTTTGACGCCGGCATCGGCCAGTGCGGCTACCGCCCGGGCGTCGCGCAGCCGCCGTTCCACCTTCTGGGACATCTGAAGGTACTCATCCAGCGACATCAGAAAGCTGCGCAGCTCGGCGCCCTCGATGCGCAAGGGGGGCTCGCCGGAGCTCGGGCCAAATTCCACGGCCACATTCTCCGTGGCGCGGCGCAGAATCTCGCGGACGAACTCTTTCTCGTCCTTGATGTACTTCTCGCTCTTGCCTTTCTTGATGCGGTAAAGCGGAGGCTGAGCGACGAAGACGTGCCCGCGGGTGATCAGCTCCTGCATGTGGCGAAAGAAGAACGTCAGCAGCAGGGTGCGGATGTGCGAGCCGTCCACGTCCGCATCGGTCATGATGATGATCTTTCCGTAACGCAGTTTGGAGGGGTCGAAGTCTCCGTCGCTTTTGCCGATGCCCGTGCCGATGGCCGTGATCATGGCCCGGATCTCTTCGTGACTGAGCATCTTGTCATAGCGGGCCTTTTCGACGTTCAGGATCTTGCCTTTGAGCGGCAGAATGGCTTGATAGCGCCGGTCGCGGCCGGCCTTGGCCGTGCCGCCGGCCGACTCGCCCTCCACCAGGAACAGCTCGCAGCGCTCGGGGTCGCGCTCCTGGCAATCGGCCAGTTTGCCCGGCAGCCCGCCCGAGTCCAGCGCGCCCTTGCGGCGGGTCAGATCGCGCGCACGGCGGGCCGCCTCGCGCGCACGGCTAGCGTCGATCGCCTTGGAGACGATCTTGCGCATCACCGAGGGGTTCTTGTCAAAGTACTCGCTCAGCTTCTCGTTCACGAACTGGACGACGTAGCCCTGAATGTCGCTGTTGAGCTTTCCCTTGGTTTGACCTTCAAACTGCGGCTGCGGCAGCTTGACGCTGATCACGGCAGTCAGCCCTTCCCGCACGTCGTCGCCGGTGAGATTCTCCTTGACGTCTTTAAAGAGCCCCGCCTGCTGGCCATAAAAATTGATCGTGCGGGTCAGCGCGCTGCGGAAGCCGCTCAAATGCGAGCCGCCATCGACGGTGTTGATGTTGTTGGCGAACGAGAAGACGTTCTCCGTGTAGCCGTCGTTGTACTGAAGCGCGACCTCCATGGTGAGCGTGCCGCCGCCCGGAAGCTCGCGTTGGCCCTCGAAGTAGATAGGCCGCTCGTGGAGCACGGTCTTGCCGCGGTTCAGGTGCCGGATAAACTCGGCAATGCCGCCGCTGTAGTGGAACTCGTGGCTCCGGGGCGGATCCGTGCGCTCGTCAGTTAAGGTGATCTTGAGGCCGCGGTTCAGAAAGGCCAGCTCACGGAGCCGCTGCGCCAGGGTGTCGTAGTTGAACTCCGTGGTGTCAAAAATGGTGGGATCCGGCTTGAAGGTGACCTTGGTGCCCGTCTTTCTTCCTGCCTTGCCGCTCTTCTGCAACGGTGCGAGGGGAACCCCGCGCTCGTACTCCTGGGTCCAGGTGAAGCTCGGCCCGGAGGGATTGTCGGGGTCCTGCCGCCAAATCTCCAACTGGAGGCTCTCCGAGAGCGCGTTCACCACGCTCACGCCTACCCCGTGCAGGCCGCCGGAGACCTTGTAGGACTTAGAGTCAAACTTGCCGCCCGCGTGGAGCTTGGTCATCACCACTTCGGCCGCCGAGACCCCTTCCTCCGGCATAATGCCCACGGGGATGCCACGGCCGTTGTCCACCACGGTGATGGAGTTGTCGATGTGGATCGTGACGCTGATCTCGGTGCAGTAGCCCGCCAGAGCTTCGTCCACCGCGTTGTCGACCACCTCGTAGACCAGGTGGTGCAGGCCGGCCTCCCCGGTGGAGCCGATGTACATCGCAGGGCGTTTGCGGACGGCCTCCAAGCCCTCCAGCACCTTGATGCTGGAAGCGTCGTACACCTCAGCGCCGTTCAGTTGAACTTCCTTGCTTGCCATATTTCAGTAGGTCCCAAATCTCTTCCCGCCGAAACACCGCGCGAAACCTTCGCTTCAAACGCGCATCGGCATCACAATGTAGCGGTAGAGAAAATCCGCAGGTTCCCCGCTCGGATTAAACTCGCCGGCCGCCTCGCGGTCCCGGAACTGGAAGGCCACTTTCTCGTTGCTCACGGCCCGAAGGAAGTCCGTGAGGTAGTGAGCATTGAAGGTCAGCTCGACCGTTGGCCCCTCATACTCCGCAGGGATGCTCTCTTCGCTTTCGCCCGCTTCTGAGAGAGAGGAATGGATCTTCAGCTCGCCCGGTCCTACCTGCAAGCGGACTGCGCGCGAACGTTCGTCGGAGAAGACCTGCACGCGCTGCACGGCGTTCCGGAAATCCTCCCGGGACAAGGTAACCGAGTAGGGATGTTCCTTGGGAAGGACACGTTCGAAATCCGGAAAATTCCCAGAGAGCCTGCGGCTGACAAACAGCCGCCCGCCAGTCTGGAAAAACAGATGATTCTCGTCCCCCGCAAAACGGACCATAACCTCCGGATCCGCATCCTGCGCCAGCTTGCGAAGCTCGTCCATGGCTTTGCGTGGCACCAAAGCGCGATAGGACCCACGCAAGCCAGGCAAGTGTCCGGCCGACTCGGCGTAGGCCAAGCGATGCCCGTCAGTGGAAACCATCGCCAGGCTCTGCTCCTTGACGATCAACAGCGCGCCGCCCAGACTGAACCGGGAGTCCTCCAGTGAAATGGCGAAGCTTGTGCGGTTGATCAGGGCCGCAAGGGTCAAAAGCGGAAATTCAGCCACGGGCTCCGGCATAGCCGGAAGTTCAGGATAGTTTTCGGCTGAGATGCCGGCGATGCGCGTGCGTGAGCGGCCGCAAACCAGGCTCGCCCACTGGTTCTCGAGGAACTTGACGTGGATATCCGCCTCTGGGAGCAAAGCGACGTACTCCAGCAGCCGCTTAGCCGGGATGGTTCCCGACCCGGCCTTTTGTACGCGTGCAGGGCAGGTGGACTGAAGGCCGAGCTCCAGGTCCGTCGCCGTGAGCACGACGTGATCCCCGTCTGCCTGAAAGAGGATGTTCGAGAGGATGGGAATAGTGGTTTTCTTTTCTACGATAGCCTGCGAGAGGCTGAGTTCCCGCGCCAAGTCTGCTTTGCTTACGGTGAATTCCATCGCCAGGGTTCTCCCATTGTTCTGTCTTGAGGTGGTTTAAAGAATCTGTTCCGGAGTCGTATTCATAGGCGCTGTTGAAATGTTGAATTCCTTCTAAATTATACAAAATTCTAGCCCTTCTTGTCCCACAGCGATGTGGGAAGCGCAGAGCTTCCGCGGGCAAAATCTTCGAGCCGCAGCATCGTCCACAGCTTTCCTCGGAGCTTGCAGGCATGGCCTGTGGAAATCGGCATAAGATCAAGAGAATGAGTCGATTAGCTTCTGGATAATCCTGTTGAATTCAGGGTCGCGCTGGCACCAGGCCTCGATCTTTTGGATGGAATGCAGGACCGTGGTATGGTGCTTGCCGCCGAAGGCGCGGCCGATTTCCGGCAAGGAGGAGCCGGTGACCTCCTTGGCGATGTACATAGCCACTTGGCGGGGTTCGGTAATGCGCCTGCTGTTGCTTTTTTGTTTGAGCTGCGCGACCGGAATGCCGTAGTGGTCGGCGACCAGTTTTTGGACGCTCTCGATGGTGATGCGCTTTTCGGCTGGGTAGAAGAGGTGACGGAGGCAATGCTTGGCGACGTCGAGGTTGATCGGCAGGTTGTTCACGGAGGCGTATGCGATCACTTTTATTAGGGCGCCTTCCAACTCTCGCACGCTGGACTTGGTCTTGGTGGCGATAAAGACGCGCACTTCGTCGGGCAGCCGTACGCCTTCCGAGTCCGCCTTGCGGTCCAGAATCGCCATTTTGGTCTCGAGGTCAGGGGGCTGGAGATCAACCATTAGACCCCACTCGAAGCGGGACCGGAGCCGTTCCACGAGTCCAGGGATGTCTTTGGGCGGGCTGTCGCTGCTGATGACGATCTGCTTCTGATGGTCGTACAGTTCGTTGAACGTGTGGAAGAACTCTTCCTGGGTCCGTTCCTTTCCTGCGATGATGTGGATGTCATCGACGAGCAGCACGTCCGCGCGGCGGTAGCGTTGGTGGAAGTAGGGCATGCGCTGCTGGCTGATGCATTGAATGAGCTCGTTCATGAAGCGCTCGCTCGAGGTGTAGACCACGCGAGTCCCGTTGGTTCTGGCCAGCAAGGCGTGCCCGATGGCGTGCATCAGGTGAGTCTTGCCGAGACCAGCGCCCCCGTAGATGAACAGCGGGTTGTAGCTGCGCGAGGTGTTGGTGGCGACGGCTTTAGCAGCGGCGTGGGCCAGCTGGTTGCATGGGCCGACGACAAAGTTGTCGAAGGTGAATTTGGGATTTAAGGAGGCGCCGGTAAGCCAAAGGTGCGAGTCCCCGTTGTCCGGCGCCTCCCTTGGTTGTGGGAGTGCGGCCGGCGGCAACTCATAGACGATCCTTTGAATGGGCAGGGAACGAGACTGGACCGCTTGGTGAATCAGCTCGGCGTATTCCTCCTGCATCCAATCCCGTGTGGCCTGATCGGGCACGGCGACGAATAGGACGCCATCTTCGAGGCGCAGGAACGAGGTCTTGGCCAGCCAGTTCTGGTAGCTCTCCGGATTGAGGCGGGTCTTGAGCTGGGACTTGATCTCCTCCCAAAGGTTCAAAGAATCAGTGGACACACTAGATCCTTTCGTTTTCCACAGGCTTTCCACACCCTGAGGAAATCTTACATGGACCTCAGGTTTTCTCGGGTTGGACCGCTTGGTTAAAGCGTTCTGTCGACCGCACAGGATCGAACGGATCACAGTCTAGCACACAAAGAGCTCCAAAGGATCCCCTCTAAGGAACAAAAATTTCTCCTCTCTGGTCAATGGGATACAAGCCGTAAAAACATTGTGTGACAGTCCTGTGAAAAGCGGGTTAGCCTCCCAAACAAAAGTTCTCAGCTTTGTTGCCGCAAGGCATTTGACAGTCGGCCGCGAATGGAGCGAGAATACGGTGTAGGCAGGGCGGGAGTAACTCAGCTGGTAGAGTGCAACCTTGCCAAGGTTGATGTCGCGGGTTCGAATCCCGTCTCCCGCTCCAGATTTTTCAATCGTTTACCTGCCTATCCCAGCCCTTCACCGGGATCCCATGCCCGGCGTCGGTCTTAGCCTGAGTCCATAGCGATGCACCCTAGCCCCGGCAGACGGGTGCAAAGGCTAAGGAAAGCCGTACCGGGGAGCGCACCCAACGGGCGATCCCGCCAGTGCGGCCGAACGCTGAAGCCATGCGGCGCGGCGCAGCGGGTTTTGACCTGGGGAGACGTTACACCGGTACAAGCGTGCCGGACTCCATCGAGCGGTAGGCCGCGAACACGGCGCGCAGCGTGGCCAGGTGCTCCGCCGGCGTTTGGGTAATCGTGGCCGCGCCCTTCAGTGCGTCGATGAACTCGCGTTCCAGAAGGTAGAAGCTTTCGTTGTAGTCGGCCATGGCGTCGCGCGTCTCATCCAGCACGACGGACTGCCGGTGAACCAGGCGGAAGCGGGTTGCGCCGCACCGAGTCATCGTCCCTTCAAACCATGCCTCTCCCTCATCGCCGATCGCCAGCAAGCTGCCCTGCGTGAGCGCCGACTCCTTCCAACCCACCTCGATGCTCGCCGTAGCGCCGTCCAATTGGTACTGCGCGGCCACCAAACTCTCGCCCGCAATCGACCGGCTCACGCGATAGCCCTGCGCCAACACCCTGGTCGGCTCGCCCAGCAGCGCGCGCATCATGTCCACCAGATGACTGCCGTACTCGAGCCACACGCCGGTCGGCGAGGTGAGCTTGTACGGCTCCGCCGGCGAGGTGGCATTGAAATGCTCGATGCGCAGGAACCGCACTCGCCCCAGCAGACCGCTGCGGTGGGCCTCCAGCACGCGTCGGAACCACGGACGGTACCGGTGGTTCTCATGCACCGCGGCAACCACGCCCGGGGCCGAGAGCACCTCAGCCACTCGCAACGCCGCATCCCAATCCGCCGCCAGCGGCTTTTGGCAGATCACCGCTGCGCCCGCTTCCGCCGCTTGCCGGCAGTGCTCCTCGTGCGCCTCCGGGGCTGACAGAATATCGACCAAATCCGGTCGCTCGCGCTCCAGCAGCTCGGTCAGGGATCCGTAAACCGCCGCCCCTGGGCAGAACTCCCGGCGTCGTCGCTCCGCCTTCTCCACGGTCCGGTTGCCCAGCGCGACGATCTGCACTTCGGGGATGCGGGCCCAGGCGCGGAGATGGTACTCCGAGATCATCCCGCAGCCGAACAGTGCGCCGCGAAGAGGCCTGCGTTCGTATGGTTCTTGTGCGCTCATGTTGTGTCTCAGTTCATTGTCGCCCGATCGCCGCCGGTTGCCCGCCGCGCGCCTGCCCTTCCCGCACCGCGCCCTTGCCGATTGCCGGAAATGCGAACGGTTTGCGCCAGGCTCTCGTGCAGGACGCCAGACCACCCGCTGGGCGGGCGGCCCCGGGGCGACGCCCCTGGTGGTTGGCAGGGCAGGCCACTAAGAGCTCCGGGCACGATGCGGACGGCCGGCCGGGAAGAGTTGACATGGTACTGACATGTTACTATAATGTCATTGTTGCATCAACAACCGTAAGCAAGGGGGTTCAACCATGCAAAGACTTTTGCTTTTAACACTCGCGCTGGCCGTGTCGCTCGGCGCGCTTTGGGCGCAAACGCCCACCGGCACGCTCCAGGGGACGATTAAAGACCCCACCGGAGCGGTGGTGCCAGACGCGAAAATCAGGATCACAAACACCGATACGGGAGAGTCCCGCACGCTGAACACGGACGCGACGGGACGCTACCTACAGCCGTTTCTCTTGCCGGGCAATTACCGGATCACGGTTGAGAAGCCCGGTTTTCAGACTTTGCGCCAGGAGAACGTTCGTCTCGACGTGGCTCAAAACCGCACGGTGGATTTGACCTTGTCGGTCGGCGCGGTCACCCAGGAGATCCGCGTGGAGGCGGCGCCGCCGGTGGTGGACGTCAACACCTCCTCCATGGGACAGGTTGTGGACACCAAGCGGATCATGGATCTGCCGCTGCTCGGCCGGAACGTCATCGCGCTGGCCAACCTGACGCCGGGCGTCAATCCGACGGGCGGCGGGGCCACGCCGGGCATGGGTGGCGGCCGCAACGCCACCAGCGAGATCCAGATCGATGGCGCCACCAACATCGCCCCGGAGAACAACGTCGGAATCAACACCCGCGTCTACGACCCGCAGGTGGACGCCGTGCAGGAGTTCAGCGTCCAAGTCAACTCCCTTCAGGCTGAGTATGGTCGGTTCTCGGGCGGCGTGATCAACGTGGTGACCAAGTCGGGCACCAACGAATTCCACGGCACGGCCTTTGAATTCCTGCGCAACCCCGTGCTCAACGCCAATGGTTTCATCAACAATCGGCAGGGCCGCAAGCGCAGCGGCGCGAAGATCAACCAGTTCGGCTACACCGTGGGCGGACCGGTCTACATTCCCGGCCTGTTCGACGGGCGCAACAAGTCGTTCTTCTTCACGGACTATGAAGGGACGATCAACCGCAACACATCGAACGCCACGGCCACCGTCCCGCTGCCCGAGTGGCTGGCCGGCGACTTCTCCAATTTGCGCAACAGCAGCGGAACTACGTTGATCACGATCTACGATCCGACTACGGTGCGGCAAGATCCCAACGATCCGACCAAGTGGATCCGCGATCCGTTCATGAACAACCGGATTCCCCCGAGCCGGATCGATCCGGTTGCCCAAAAGTTGGCCGCCTATTGGCCCACGCCGAACTTCCCGCCGCGCAACGTCTACACCCAGCAGGACAACTTCATCAACAGCGGGCCGGCCAAGAATGACGGTTGGCGGCAAAACACGCGCTGGGATCATAACTGGACGGAGCAGTGGCGCATGTGGCTCCGGCTGTCGTTTGCCGGAAGCAAAAACACCCCGTTCAACGGCTTTGGCACGCTGGGGAGTTCCATTGGCGATGGGCCATCGACGGAGCGCAGAGTGCAGGTCTCCATGGACCACACCTACACTCTCAGTCCCAGGCTGATCGCTAACTTGCGCTACGCCTTCAGCCGGTACGCCTATGAGCGCGTGCCCTTCTCCAACGGCATCGATCTGACTAAACTCGGCTTCAGCCCCGAATATATGAAGATCGCCGCGCAGCGCGGCCTGGAGTTTCCGGGTGTCGAACTGAGCAGTAACCTCACGCTGACCCGCCTGGGACAGCCCGGCTACACGCGAATGTTCAATTATCCAATGAACCACTCCCTTACCGGCAGCATGAGCAAGATCACCAGCCGGCATACCTTCAAGTGGGGCGGCGAGTACCGTGTGCTCCTTCTAAACTACTCCCAATATGGCCGACCCTCCGGCCTCTATCAGTTCAACCGCGGCTGGACCCAGCGGGAAATCAACACCTCCAGCAGCACCCAGGGCGTCGGACTGGCCTCGTTCTTGCTTGGCTTGGCCGCCAGCGGCCGTCTCACGCATGAGCCTTCGGCGGCTTCCGCAAGCAAATACTTCGCCGGGTATTTCCAGGATGACTGGAAGGTGACGCCGAAGCTGACCCTGAATCTCGGCATTCGCTACGACGTGGACGTGCCGCGGACCGAGCGGTATAACCAACTCTCCTACTTTGATATCAATGCTCCCTCGCCGCTTCAGGGCGTGATCCCCGCCTCGGCGTGCCTGAACTGCGGCAATTTGAGGGGGCAAGTGAAGTTTACGACTCCCGACAATCGTCATCAGGCCCCCACGGACGCCAACAATTGGGGCCCCCGCTTCGGGTTCGCCTACAACTTCGCCCGCAATATGGTGCTGCGTGGCGCATACGGCATCACGTACGCTCCATCGGCGTTGCAGGCAGCAGGGCCGACAGGCGCGGCCGGCACGACCGGTTTCAGCAGCAATTCCGATGCCTACTTCACATTCGACAACATGCGGACGATCCGCACCTACCTGCGCAACCCGTTCCCCGATGGCTACACCCTGCCCACCGGCAGCGCTCTCGGAGCCAGCACAAATCTCGGACAAGAGATCGGCGATTTCTTTGATGCCTACAAGAACCCTTACGTCCAGCAGTGGAACCTGAGCCTCCAGCGGGCCTTCCCGGGCGACATGGTGGTGGAGATCGGCTATCTGGGCAATCACTCCATCGGACTGATTGACGGGGAAGCGGGGCGTCAGTACAACCAGCTCCCGGTCTCCTATCAAGCCTTCGGGGTGGCTCTACAGGACCAGGTGGACAATCCCTTCTACGGAAAGATCCCGTATACGACGGGCTCGCTGGCTCAACCTAAGGTCTCCAGGGGTCAATTGCTGCGGCCCTTCCCTCAGTACACGAGCCTCCAGTCGTTCCGCAAGCCCAACGGGTACTCGATCTACCATGCTCTGACCGTCCGCGTGGACAAGCGCTTTAAGAACGGACTGACGCTGCTGTTCGCATACACTAACAGCAAGTTGATCGACGACTGCTCCTCGGCTGTGAACTTCCTCGGCACCATCGCCGGAACGCACCTCGACATCTACAACTGGAAGCTCGAGCGTTCGCTGTCCTCGTTTGACATTTCGCAGCGGGCGGTGATCAGCTACATCTACGATCTGCCGTTCGGGCGCAACCGGGCCTTGTTCAGCAATCTCCCGGGCTGGCTCGACACCGTGGTGAAGGGCTGGCAGGTGAGTGGCATTACCACCTTCCAGACAGGGCTGCCGTTGATCGTCGGCGGTGTGACCAACAACACCAACATTTTCACCGTCAGCCAGCGCGCCAACAACAACGGGCGGAGCGCCTTCATCGACCACAGCGGCCATAGCAAAGATCAACGCATGGCCAAGTGGTTCGACTACACGGTCTTCTCGCAGCCGGCCGCCTTCACGCTCGGCAACGTGGCCCGCACCCTGCCGGACGTGCGGTCTCCCGGGACCAATAGTACGGACCTGGCGCTGATGAAGAACACCTATTTTGGGCCCGAGCAGCGTTACAACTTCCAGTTGCGCGCCGAGGCCTTCAGCGCTTTCAACCACTTCAATCTGGGCGGCCCCGACACCAGCATCAGCAGCGGCAGTGTCGGAACCATCACCAGCGGAAGTGGAACCCGCAACATTCAAATCGCGGCGAAGATCATCTGGTAGGCGCCTGGCGCCTGCTGGCTGAGAAACTGACCTCCTGGACCAAGGGGCTCCTTCGCAGCGGCTGGGTATCAACCACCGGGCCGCTGCGGGGAGCCCCTTGGCGTTTCCAGCTCAGCCCGGGGTAAGCCTCTACGCTGTTGGGTGAGGCAGGTCGGCATCCGCAAGGCCAAGCCTTACTTTGCCGGCGGTATTCATTGGCTTTCCAATCTTTGTTCAGGCGGGGTAACCCATACGTGCGGTGGGACCGGCGTCTGGCTCCCAGATCTCATCCTACGGGCATGACCTGCTGGAGCTGTCCGGCCCTGCGTAGTCTGTTCTGCGTCGCAAGATTAGGGGGCCATGGATCTTCCCGGCGGCAGCCGTGTGACCCGGCCCGTGCGCCGGCACACGCGCCCGCCAGGCTCAATCACTCACGCAAACTTTCAGGCGCCGGTAAACCATGCCCGGAATCGCGCGGAAGTCCTGGTAGTTGTCCGTGCCGATGAAGATCCAGCGGAAGCCCTCGAACGGCGAATGGATCTTGCCTGTTTTGAGCAAGACGCCGTCGCGCTTGAGGGTGGAATCGCCCCCTGCCGTATCCCACGTCCCCTCGATCCGGTACCATTTGTCCTCCCACTCCAGCGGCGCAACCTCGCCCTCGAAGCTGCGCCCGCCCGGCCTATAGGTGAGCCGGAGCATCATCCCCTCATTGATCAGCCGGAGCTGGTAGAAACCCTGCGTCTTGCGGGCGCCGTCGGAGGCAGCTTCTTCGTTCCAGGCGGAAAAGAGCGAATGTTTGGGCATGTGCTTCAGCGGGCCCCGGATCTCGATCTCGACCAGCCCCTTCCGGTAATGCCTGCCGAGGTCGTACTTGAGCTGCGACTCGAAGCTGCGGACTCTCCACCCCTCCGGGGTGAATTCGCCGGGATCGCGCGGACGCGCGGCAGCCGTGCGCCCGGTGGTGAAGTCCTCATCGATGGGGCAAACGGCGGAGGCTGCGGCGGCCCGCAGCGGAATCGCCAGCAGAATCAAGGCGGACAGTGAGATCATGCGTGTCATGGTAGACATATGTACAGTATATATCAGCTTTTTGTTGCGCCCGGGGGTCGCGGTTTCGGGTTTTGAGCTTGGATTCCCCGAGCGCGGGGCGGCTGTCAGCGTCCCCCGCAGGAGCCCAGCGTGTAGAGGAACTCGTCCTGTACCCACTCGGGCTTGCCGCGCAGCACGGCGAAGATCTGAACGCGGACGCTTTGCGGTTCGAAAATCAGCCTTGCGAAATGATGAGCGGTGTTGTCACGGAACGCGGTGTGCGCGGGCGGCGGATTCGTCTTGAAGTTGGCGAATCCGCGGTTGATGTTGCTCTGCTTGCCGCCCGGTCCCACCTTCAGGTACACGGTGCCGTCGCTCGCGCCGAAGCAGTCCTTGGCGTTGCTGGTGATCTCGATCTTGTCCGGCACGCCTCGCAGCGGGAAGGTCCTCTCGTAGGACTGGTCATGAGCGGTCAGCACGAGGCGCACGCCATGTTTTTCAAAAATGGGGCCAAGTTGTCTTCGGTAGTCCAGGTTGGAAGGGTGATTGGAGCCGTCGGAAAACGGCGCCACGTGAAGATAGGGGACGAGCCACTTCCTACCGGATTTGCGGGCCTTTTCCAGGTCCGCGTCGATCCAGCGCAGGACCGTTTCCGGCAACGCGCCGCTTTCCGAATCGGCGGCCAGGATCGACACAAAGTGCGCGTCGCCCACATCGAACGAATAGTAACGCCGGTTGTCAAAACCCTCCGGCGTCGGGAACCGGTCGGCCCAGAACAGATAGCCTTCTTTCAGAAAGATCTCATGATTCCCGTAGGTGGGCATGATCGGCGCCTTCACGGCGAACGGCATCACCATGTTGAACCAGTAGTCGATGGTTCTGTCCAGTGTGCCGAAGCGCTTGTCGGTGTCATAGTAGGCGCCGTCGCCGCCCCAGAGAATCACTGTGGGGTTGAGCTTGGCCACGGCCTCGATCACCTCGCGGGTGCCGGTTGAAAGGCCGTCCAGTCTTCCGTCCAACCCTGTGTCGGCGACGAAGACGGCTTCAAAGGACCCGCCCGGCCGGGGTGCGGTGAGGAATGAGTAAACGGCGCTCCAACTGCCCTGGGGTCCCGCCACGCGGTATTCGTATCTCGAAGTCGGCTCCAAACCCTGCACCAGGACCTCGTGCAACCGGCCCTCTGTGCCGCTGGGACGGGGACCGCCGGTCGCGCGGCGCCACCGGCTCTCTCCTTGCCGCCGGTACTCGACGGTGGACGGGACGGAGGCGTCCATGGTTCTCCAAACAACGGTAATCGTTGTCGCGCTATCGCGCGTCCAGGCCAGGTGGATCTGATCCGAAGGCGCGGGCGCGGTCTGCGCGGCCAGCCATAGCGGAAGGGTCGCCAGCACGCTTAAGCATCTGTACATGACAGTGATATTCTACTGACATGCAACAGCGGCGTCAAGACGCGGGCTCAGGAAGCGATCGTCAGCCGGGCGCCTGTGGCCGCCGATCCGTCGAGCAGGCTGTTGAGCAGAAATTGGCAGGCGTGCTCGAAATGCTCCTGGATCAGCGCCGCGGCGCGGTCGCCGTCCCGGGCGATCAGGCTGTCGACGATCGCCAGATGCTCGCGGTGCGAGGAAAGAACCTTCTCGGGCAGTTGGATCGACAGGTTGCGAAAGCGGGTGAAATGATCCTGCATGGAGAGGATCATGGAACGCAGCACCTCGTTGCCGCAGTGTCCGACGATGATCTGATGGACCCGTTTGCCCGTTTCCGACATGCCCCGCACGTCGATTTCTCCGGTCTGGTTGAACGCGGCCAGATCCCGCCGCAACTCCTCCAGCGCTTCGGTGGGCGCCCGCAGGGCCGCCTCGCGTGCGGCTTCCCCTTCCAGAAGCGTGCGGACGCGGTACATCTCGCGGATCTTCCGCAGATCCAGATAGGAGACGAACGTGCCCAGCCGCGGGTGGATGTCGATGAGGCCCTCGCGTTGGAGCTGCAATGCCGCTTCCCGCACCGGCGTGCGGCTCAAGCGCAAATCCCTCACATACTCCTCCACCGGGACGGGATCCCCTGGCCGGAGACGATTGGTCAGGATGTCGGCCTTGAGGGCCTGGTAAGCGCGGTCCTTGGCCGATAGCCCGCTGGTTGCGGACCCGGATTCACTCGGCTTGCTGGAGTTTCGAGAATGGGCGCGGGCGGACTTGCGGCGCATCAGATGCATTGTACTCGACTCGACGGCCAGAGATGAACAGCCGTGCAACGCGTGAAATTCAGCTTGCATTCTGTTGATCCGGATTGGGACGATGAGTAGACCAAGGGCTGCGCCGGCATTCACCGCCGTTTGCCAAAATCCCCACGCGGGGAACTGGCGCATCCTCTCTGTGGGCGGCGCCTTCGCCGCCTGTTGCTCCGCCCTGCTGTCAACGCCGGGGATAAGCGTGCGCGATGTGATCGCGCTCGGCGGGGCTGAGCAGCCGCACCTTCTCGCCGCGCAGCAGGAAATACAGGCGGGCGGTTTCTTCCAGCTCTTCGGCGCGGTCCACGGCCACCGCCATCGTCCTTCCCAGGCAGACCAGGCCGTGATTGCGCAGCAGGAGGCAATCGTGGGCCGCGGCCGCTTGGCCGATGGCGGCGGCCAGCTCGGCCGAGCCCGGAGGAAAGTAGTCGATGACGGCCAGAGGCGCGACGCGCATCAGGTAATAAGGCGTAAAGACCGGCAGCGGCTCGGCCGGGTCGAGCGAGTCGAGACACGAAAGCGCGACGGCGTGGGTCGAGTGCAGATGCACAATCGCGCTGGCGCGTGCGCCGGCGGCGCGGTAGGCGGCCAGGTGAAATGGATACTCCTTCGAGGGACTTTTGGCGTTGAGCCGGGCGCCGTTGGCGTCGATGCAGGCCAGCTCGTCCGGCGTCAGGGCGCGCAGCGAAGCGCCGGTGGGAGAGATCCAGACCTCGTCCCCGCAGCGGATGCTGAGATTTCCGGTCGAGCCGAAGGCATAGCCGCGAGCATAGAAGGACGCGGCCGCGTCACAAAGCTCCTGGAGCATTTCCTTCAGTTGCATAATTCCTCGCGCTGGCGGAGGGCGTCGGCGAAGAAGTCCGGGCCTCCGAAGTTGCCGGATTTGAGAACCAGCCAGAGACCGCGCCCGTCGAGACTGAGCAGGGAAGGCACGCCGGGAGCGACCAGGCCGACGACCCGGGCGGCCTTGACGGCTAGGGCGTCCACGACGGCGCCGGAAGTTTCGCCGCCGGCGACGATGATGTTGTCGGCCAACTCCTCGCGCACCACCTGTGCAGCCAGGCCGCCGAAGGCGGTTTCAAATGCCCGGGCGGCTTGAGGGTCGGCGTGGCGGCGGGAAGGTGTGGCGCTAGACGCGATGGTGGCGATGCCCGTGCGGGCGATTTCCGCGCGGGCATAGCCGGCCGCCGAGGCGACTTGCGCCGGCTCGCAGACGCGCAAAATGGCGTGCCCGGCGGCCTCCCAGCGGTCGAGTTGTTCGAGGGTGGCGGCCGAGCAACTGCCGGCCAAGATGAGGGTTCCCCTGCCGCGCGGCAGCCGCGGTGCTGCGGGGGGAGAGCCGAGGCCGCCTTGGCGCTGCCAAAGCCGGGCCAGGGCGAGGGTGATGCCGCTGCCGCCGGTGATGAGCGGCATGTCGGCGACAGCGGCGGCGATGGCGTCAAGGTCGGCGTCGGTGACCGCATCGACCAGCGCGATGCGGACGCCCTGGCACTCCAGTTCCCGCAAAACCCGCTGAATCTCGCCGGGCCCGGCGAGCACGACGGGCAAGGGAACCAAACCCACGCGAGCGCTGGTCTGGCCGGCCAGCCAGCGGACCAGGTTGGAGTCCGTCATAGGATTCAGGGGATGGTCGCGGAGGGGAGACTCGGCCAGCAGGCGCCCTTCGACGAAAAGGTGGCCGAGATACTGCGTGCGGCCGTTGACGGGCAGAGCGGGTACAGCGACCGTGCAGGCCACGCCCATGGCGTCGAGCAGCGCCTCGGTGACGGGGCCGATGTTGCCGCGCGGGGTGGAGTCAAAGGTGGAGCAGTACTTGAATTGGACTTGGCGCGGATCGAGTTTCCGCAGTTGCCGAAGGGCTCGTAGGGAAAGCTCCACTGCCTCTTCGCGCGGGGCCGAGCGCGTCTTGAGGGCCACGATGACCGCGCCGCCGGCCACCCCAGCCTCTTCCACGGGATCCTCCGGTACGCCGAAGACTTGCACGGCCGGAACGCCGGCCAGGTGCAGCATCCCGGCGAGATCCGATGCGCCGGTATAATCGTCGGCGATGGCGGCGAATTGCAGCGGGCCGGCGGGCATGGCTCAGCGGAACACTTTCTTCCTAATGTGCTCCAGGACGGCCCGGAAGTAGCGCTCGTCCTGCGAATCCCCCGTGGGGTTGTAATAGCGGAACGGATACATCTGAGTCTGGCGCCAGGGCATGTAGCCCCAGCTCCCGCCGCCATCCCACACCGCGTCGCAACTGGCCAGCTCGTTGCGGAGGTTTTCTTCGCTCGTCTCGCGGCCGTTGTCGTCCTCGTTCATGAGAATTGGGCCGGGCGCCAGCGGATGGCCGTACAGAAATCGGACCCTTTCGTACTTCTCGACGATGCGCCGGTTGTTGCCATGAATGATGGTCAAGTCGGCGTGCACGGTCGTACTGTCGAAAAGCTTCATGGACGGTCCCGAGGATGCGGAAATCGGAAGGCGGAACGGCGCATTCTTAAGGTGGAAGCGCTCGCGCGCAATGGCGATGAGCTCGCCCGTGTCGCGTTCGATGTACAGGTCGTGGTCCCACCCGCGCACGTCCTGTTCATTGGCGATTTCAATGATCACGTTGCGGAGGTTGTTGTCAATGAGGAAGTCGGTGGCGTTTCTCACGGCGTTGCGGATGGCTTGCGGGTCTTTGAGAACCTCGTCCTGCGACTGATAGAAATACATCAAGTTGAGGATCATACCGCGTTCGTCCAGCGCGCGCGCCAGCCGAAGCAACCGTTTCTGCCAGGCCGGTTTCATTGTGCCGTCGGGCAGGAAGGCGCTGCACAGGTATCCCTTGCCGGGGCCGGCCTTGGCGGCATTCACACGTTTGATTTCGGGCACTTCGCGGTTGTAGCCGGGGTTGCCGCACTGGAGGCTCGCGTTGAGGGCGAGAATGCCATGTTTGCGGTACGTATCGAGAGCGGCGATGACCCGGTCGGTGTTCTGGTCAGGGTCGACCGTGCCTTCGGTCAGCCATTCGTCGTGGAACAGCGCCTGCGCGATGCGTAGATTCATCAGCCTCCCGGCGGCTTCCGGCCGGTATTGCGGTCCGGTGTAAGTTTTTTGCCACTGGCCCCCCGGTTCCCGGACGTAAAATGCCCGCTGGTCGTATCTTGGCCCGAGCATCTTGCCGGTGGCAATCTCGATCGCCTTCAAGCTCGTGGCGCTGGCGGCGGCAAGCAGCGCCGACAACAGCAGAGTTCGTAACATCATTCGTTTTCCTCCAAAAATGGCATCAAGTGTCTTTGCGCGGCCTGCACCGCGGCGGCCGGATCCGCCGACGGCAGGCACTCTACCGATAGGTAGCCTTCGTAGCCGAGGGCTTTGAGGACCCGAATCAACTCGCCAAAGTTATGCTGGGCCGAGCCGGGGGCCCCTCGATTGCTATCGGAAACCTGGACCCAGGCCAGATGAGGAAAGGCGCGAATCAGGGCTGCGGCCACAGACCGCTCTTCCAGCAGGGCGTGGTAGCAATCGAAGACCATACGTGGGCGGGGACCGGAGAAACCATGGAGAAACGCCAGGGTTTCGCCCACGGTGTTGAGCCAGTTGCTGACGTAACGGCATTGGGGTTCGAGCGCGATCGCGATGCTCGCCGCTGCCGCGTGCGCCAGAGCAGTTTCCAGCGCACGGGCGGCCGCCGCGCGGGCCGTGCGACGTTCGGAGCCGGCCGGAAGGTGGCCGCGCAGCGTGCCGATGTTGACGACGCCCGCACCGATCTCAGCCGCAAAATCGACGACGCAGAGCAGAGCATCCACAGCCGCGCCGCGCAAGGCCGGGTCCAGCGCGCACAATTGCAGCCCGCGCTCCTTTCTCAACTGTCCGGTGCTGACGGCGGGCAGCTCGAGTCCGGCATCGGAAGCCTGCCGGCGGATTTGCCGCGCGTCGAGCAACTGCGGGTCCCGCACCATCAGCTCCGCTGCGGAGTATCCAGCGTGGGCGAGCAGCGCGAAGCTGCGCTCGAGCGGCCCGCGGAGGGCGAGCATATTGGGGTCTTCACAGTCGGGTGTGGCGACCGTATAGCAAAGCCGGATCATAGGCCGAGGGCCTCCCGGACGGCGGCGTGGCTGGTTTCGAGGCTGGAAAACACCGGAAGCGAAAGCGCCTCAGCAAGCTCGTCGCGCAGGTGGGCCATGGAGACTTGCGCGAGAACAATGGCTTCCGCGGATTGTGCGGTGAGTTGCCGGGCGCCGGAATGCAGAATCCGGTCATGAGTTGCGGTGTCGCCGGCCAGCAGGGCCGCGTAGGCTCCGTCGCACACCTGGGGGACGATCTCCACCCGGCGGCCCAGGGAGGCAGCCGTGTCCTCGAGCAGCGAGACCGTGGGCTGCAACGTGGGGGGGAACGAGATCAGCACGCCGATGCGGCGAGCCTGCGAGACCGCGGCCCGTGCCATGGGCTCATCGATCTTGATCAGCGGCATGGGCGAGCGCATCTGCAAGCGGGACAACAGGGCCGGAGTCACCGCCGAGCAAGTGACGATGGCGGCGCGGGCGCCGTAGCCGGCCGCACGCTCAACAAGGCTGGCGAGCGCCGCCTCGATGTCGCTTTCGCGGGATTCCCGAAACAGGTGCAGAATCCCGTCGTCGAGCAGATGGGTCAGGCGCCATTCGGGTTCGTGCTCCGCATAGTAGCGCGCCAACGGCGTGATGGCGGCCGGAGAGGTGTGAATCAGGGCCAGGTGCATAGGCTAGTCCAATCCGAGGGCGATCGCGGGATTCTCCACCATCATGCGCCGCAGGGCGTCGGTGCCGATGCCTTGTTCGGTCAGCCGGACCGCGATGATTTCGAGCCCATCGACAGGATGGGGATTATCCGGCTGGCCCAGGTCCGTAGCCAACACGGTGGACTCGACGCCCACGCGCTGGATGTCGGCGGCGAGTCCCGCCCAGTCGCGCCGGAATCCGGTGCGGCAGAAGCAGCGTTCGAAGAAGAGTCCCGGTCCGCGCAGGGCGCACTGCACCTCCGGATCCATGGCGATGAAGTCGATCTCGGGATGTGTGACCAGAATGGCGCGCACCCCCTCTTGCCGGGCCAGTTCGACCACCGCGGCGGTCTCCCGGGCGGAGAGATGACCCGTGCCGAGCACGGCTCCGGAGCGGGCGATCCGGCGAATAACTGCAACCAGCTCCGGCCGCGGGCGGCCCGCTTCATCGAGAGCTTGCAGTCCGGCGCCGGCATGGCCGCGGTAGGCGCATTCGTTTTCGGCCGACAACGTCGGCATCCAGATTTGTGCGGCCCCCATGCGCAGGGCCGCGTCGACGGCCTCGAGATTGAATCCGCCCACGGCGTGGTTCAACACAAGCCCGCCGAGGACGCGAATGCCGGGCAGCGCCTCACTCAGCGCGGCGGCCAGGGGCACGGTCGAGCAATGGTGGTTCTTCAACACGATGGCCCGCATGCCGGCGGCCTGCGCCGCCCGCGCCAGTTCGTAGGCCGTGGACTTGCGCGGGCGCACATCCGGCCCGGCGTGCACGTGCGTGTCGATGGCCCCCTGGAGCGTCATGCGGCCACCTTTTCACAAGCCAGGCAGATGGCCTGGGTCAGTTGCCGGGTGGTCGCCGAGCCGCCCAGATCGGGCGTCAGCACGCGGGCTTCGGCGAGAACGAGCTCGACGGCGAGCCGGATGCGGTCGGCCGCCTCCCGTTCGCCCAGATGGTCGAGAAGTAAGGCCCCGGAAAGGATCAGGCTGATCGGGTTGGCGATGCCTTTGCCTGCAATGTCCGGGGCCGCTCCGTGAGCCGCTTCAAACATCGCCGTCTTTTCGCCGAAGTTCGCGCCCGGTGCCAGTCCGAGACTGCCGGCCAGGCCCGCCGCCAGATCCGACAGGATGTCGCCATATTGGTTTGGCATCACCAGTACGTCGAACGCCGCCGGATCTTTCACCATGTAGTAGCTGGCGGCGTCCACCATTCTGTCGTCGCTGGCGATGCCGGGATACGAGGCGGCCACTTCGCGGACGCACTGCAAAAACAATCCATCGGTCTTGTGCAGTACATTGGCCTTGTGGACGGCCGTCACCCGCCGGCGGCCGTATCGCACGGCGTATTCGAAAGCGAATTGGGCGATGCGGCGACTCGCCTGGCGCGTGATCCTTTTCACCGCTTCGGCGCAATCTTCGCCGATGCTGCGCTCAATGCCGCTGTAGATGTCCTCCGTCACCTCCCGGACGATGACCAGGTCCATCGACGAATACCAGCCGGAGACAGGGGCAAAACCCCGGACCGGCCGAAGATTGCAATACAGATCCAGCTCCCGGCGCAACCCGTTGTTAATGCTGGGATGGACGCGCGTGCCATTTGGGGCGCGCACGATGGCGCCGCCGCTGAGACGTTCCGCGATCAGGGGGCCTTTCAGCACGACGCCCAGTTCCTTCATGGTTTCCAGCGAGGACCAGGGCAGCTCCTCGCCGAAGCGGGCCACGGCCGACCTCCCGACCGGCGTCTCAACCCACTCCACAGGTGCGCCCACGGCCTGGAAGACTTCTTGGCAGGCCTCCACCAGCTCGGGCCCGATTCCATCGCCTGCGGCTAAAGCTACGGGATGTTTCATAGGTTCTTTGGAGCCTCCTGTTTGGTATCCTCCCAGCGGGCCGTTGCCACCGGAATCGTGCCTGCCAGCACCAGTACGGCGATCATCCAGAACGGCCCATCAAAGCCCCGAGTCTTGGTTATCCATCCAATCAGCCACACAAGCAACGCACCCATCAGCGATCCAAGGAAGCCCATCACCCCTGCAACCAGTCCGACCCGGCCCGGAGCGATGTCCTGATTGAATGCCAGAAACAGAGCGCCCCAGCAGGCGCGGCCGACATTCAGCAGGAAGATGCCGGCGACGGCGAAACCGACAGCCGGCGCGAACGGCACCAGCCCCGCCGTCATCATGAGAGCTGCCGCGATCCACATGATCCGCACGCGCGCCCGCGCCACCGAATCCCCCCGCGAAATCAGCCAGGAAACCGCCGCCCCGCCGCCGATAAACCCGATGTCAAGTCCGGCGTAAACCAGAAACAGATAGCCGCTCAGAGCCCCGCTGACTTTCATCCCCCACTCCTGCACGAAATAGGTGGGAACCCAGGCGGCGCTGATGTGAAGAATCGGGATGGTGCATGCCGCTCCCGCGACACAGGCCCAGAAGCGCGGATTGCGGAGGATGACCCGGATCCGGTCGGCTTCGCTCAGCGTGGCCCGGTTCGACGTGCCCTGAAGAACCGCCGCCGGAGGCCGGAACCACCACACCCATGCGCTTGCCCAGAGTAGGCCCAGCGCGCCGAGAACGATGAAGCCGAATCGCCAGCCGTAGCGGTTGGCCAAGAAGATCATTAATACCGGGGCCAACATCGCCCCGATGCTGCCGCCGCTCATCATCAGGCCGTTGGCGAAGGCGCGCTCCTGCGGAGGCAACGTGCGGGCAATAATGCGCGCCGCGCCGGTCTGTCCGGCCGTCTCAAACGCTCCCAGCAACAGGCGGCACAGGAACAGCTCCCGGAAACCCCGCGCGAAGCCGGCCAGCACCTGCGAGCAGGACCATAGCGCTACGAACAGCCCGTAGGTATAGCGGATATTGTAGCGGTCGAGAATCCAGCCCACGGCGATGTGCATTGCGGCGTAGGCGTAGAAGAAGGCCGACAGGAGCCGCCCGAGCTGCTCATTGTCCAGGTTCAGCTCCCCGGCAACGACGGGCGCCACGACGCTGAGGGCCTGGCGGTCCAAATAGCTCAAGGCCGTCGCCAACAGAAGCAACCCGCACAGCTTCCACTGCCACAGGGTCAGCTCGATCCGCCGCCGTCCGGGAGGGGACGACGGAGCCGCCGCGGCGGCCGCCTCCGCGGGACGCGTGGCTTGAGGCATGTTCATATGAGAAGAATATATCACAAACATGTCACAAGATTTTCCGCCTTGCGCGCGACTGCCACATCCGTTTCCGATATAATGAGATGACAATGAGCGGCAAAGTGATCTCCCGAAGCCTGCGGCGCGCGCGCTCCGCCCAAGCCTCGAATGACTCCCCGGAGGCGCCTTCCGCCGTCGAACTGGCCTACCAGGCGATCAAGGCCGATATCCTGTCCAACCGGCTGAGGCCGGGCGATGCGGTGCCCATTGAGAGATATGTGAAGGAGCTCCGCCTGAGCCGCACGCCGGTCCGCGAAGCGACCCTCCGGCTGGAGCGCGAGGGGCTGATTGAAATCCGCGCCCGGATGGGCACGTTCGTCTCGCACCTCGATCTGCGCCAGATCCGGGACCTGTACCGGGTACGGCGGCTTCTGGAAGGGGAGGCCGCGCGCGAGGCGGCGCTTCGCGCGCCCATCGAAGCCCTCGAGCAACTGCGGTGGAGGCTGTCCACGTTCAGCGAAACGGGAGAAATCGACACCCAGGGCATGTCCGAAACCGGGCAGCGCGTCCATCAACTGATTGTCGAACACTGCGAAAACGAACAGTTGCGCCGGCTCATTCTTTCGCTTCAGGATCACTTTACCCGCTTCCGGAGCCTTTCGATCAAACTGCCCGAGAAAATCCTGTCCTCGCACCGCGAGCACTTGGCGATTTTGGACCGGTTGATCGCCCGCGATCCGGAGGGCGCCTGTGCAATTATCCACCAGCATTTTGATCACGCCTCCCAGTTCCTGCTCGACAGCCTGCTGCATGGAGTTTCTCCCGGCGGGCCCCGAGTCACGATCCTCCCGCGCTGATGAGGCCGTAGAAGGCGGAAGCAGGGCTGCGTGTTCCTTTTTTCGGCCTTTGAAACCCGGAACAGCATTCCAATCCCACCAAGCCCTACGCCGCATGTCCGTCTGGGAAGTCAGACTGGAATCAGGCCGGCAGTATAATTCCGAGGGGGTTGCAGTGGCGGTCAAGACGGCCCTCGATAGCATACGCAAAAACCGTGATGCGATCCTGCGCATCGCGGCCAAATACGGCGCCCTTCAGGTCCGCGTCATCGGGTCCGTTGCCTGGGGCCAAGCCCGTCCGGACAGCGACGTCGATTTTCTCGTGACTTGGCGAGAGGGGACCAGTCTCCTGGACTAGGCGGCGCTCGTTTTGGAGCTTGAAAAGCTTCTGGGGCGAAAGGTGGACATAGCCGGTGATGGCTGGGTGAAGCCTTCGAAGCGCGAGTCCGTCTACCGGGATGCAATTGCCTTATGAGGCATGGCGGCACACAGCCGCCGGCAATCCGTAACCTCACGGACCCTGTAATCCCAAGGCTGGGGCTCGCGGGTTCGAATCCGCCCCCCTACTCGCCCGGCTTGACAATCGTGTTGCCGAACTCGTCCACCCGCGGATAGACGGTGCCGCCGGGACGGTACGTGGTCAAGATGAACTTGTCATATTCCGGCGTGGGCTCGAAGTAGCCCGGCACCCGCAAATGCTGCCGGACGACCTCCTCGTTGAGTTCCACCCCTAGGCCGGGACCGTCGGGGACCCGGATGTATCCGTTCTGAATGATCGGTTTCGGGATTCCGGTCACGATGTCCTGCCACCAGGGCAAGGCCAGGAACACGCTGTCCCTCTCGAGCGCCAGAAAGTCGCGCATGGTTGCGATGACGTGCACGTTGGCGATCGTCCCCAAGGGAGATACACAGCAGTGCACCGCTGTGGGCATGCTCCGGATCGCAGCGTAATCGGCGATCCGCTTGGTCTCCCGCATACCCCCTGCGGTGAGCGGCTCGATGTGCACGATGTCGATGGCGCGGTTGTCTATGAACTCAAGGAAACCCTCCTCCAGCCCGAACATGTCCTCGCCGGCCGCGATGGGCGTAGTCGTCGCCTCCCGGATCTCTTTGAATCGCCTCCAGTCCCGGGCGATGTTGCCCCCATAGCCGGGTTCGCCGGGCAGCGCCGGCAGCACATCCTCGGCGAACGCCAGCTTGTACGGCTCAAGGGCCTTCAAATACCGGATGACGTCCTTGACCCGTAAGCGGCTCCCAATGTGATCCAGCGCCAGCGAGGCCTCCCAGCCGATCGCATCCCGGATCATGTCCAGCACCTCGCACATCAGCTTGAGGCCCTTGTCCGTCGCCGATCCGTCTTCGTTGACCGCTCCCGGAACCTTCGAGACCAGACTGGCGGACCAGCTCGTCTTGAAAAAGGTGAAGCCGAGTTCCTTGCGCCGCTTCACTCCCGCTGCGAACGCCTTCGGATCGCTTGTCGAGGGCAGATGGCAATAAACCTTGACGCGCTCGCGGTACCGCGATCCGAAAAGCCTCCAGCAAGGAACGCCATAGACCTTGCCCGCGATGTCATGCAAGGCGATGTCGACCGCGCTGTAGCCGCCGCCCAAATGCTGGTGGTTGGCGTACCGGCGGATGGAGTCCAGAAGCGGCTCGATGTCCAGCGGGTTCCTGCCGACGATGTGGGGCTTGAGCACCAGAGCGATGCCCTCCACCCCCGCATCGCGCACCTCTCCGTAGCCGGACACCCCTTGGTTGGTATCGATGCGAATGATCGGATAATCAAGGCCTGACGCGATCCGGCAGGCACGCATGTCGGTGATGCGGAGCTTGCTCGGGGCGGAGTACTTGTTCAAGGGAATGGTCCGAGCCTGTTGCGTGTCCGCCTGCTCCGCACTCCGAAGGGCCGAACCGAGCGCCGCGCTTCCCAACGCTCCGGCCAGCAGCCTGCGCCTGCTTCGGTTGAATCTAGGCATGGTCTTTCTCTCCTTCATGAATGGCCGTCTGCTATGGCCGCCTGCCAGTATACCCTCAACCTTCCGGCGAGCAACCGCCGACACAAGCCTCCCCCGGCGCGGCAGCCGTCTCTGGCTTGGCGATCCGCCGGGCCTCAGGCGTTCCGCTTGCGTTCGAATTCCCAAGCGGTGGCGATAATGTCGTGGATCTTCGTGTACCGGGGCGTCCAGCTAAAGGCGGCCTTGAGGCGGGCCGGATCGGCCACAAGCGAGGGGGGATCGCCGGGCCTGCGGGGGCCGATTTGATGGGGCACGGACTGCCCCGTCACCGACTCCACGGCCCGGAGGACTTCCAGAACGGAATGGCCTTTTCCCGTGCCAACATTGTAGGCGGCGCTGGATGCCCCACGGCGCAGCGCCTGCAAGGCCAAGACATGGGCTTGGGCCAGATCGGTGACGTGGATGTAGTCCCGGATGCAGGTCCCATCCGAGGTGGGGTAGTCGTTCCCATACACGGTGGCGGGTTGGCCCGTGCGCACCGCGCGCAGCAACAGCGGAATGAGATGAGTCTCGGGCTCGTGCTCCTCACCCAGGCCGGCTTCCAGATCCGCGCCGCAGGCGTTGAAGTAGCGCAGGGAAATGCTGCGCAGGCCGCGGCAACGGTCCAGCCAGCCGAGGATCTTCTCCACCATCAACTTTGACTCGCCGTAAGGGTTCACCGGCGCGAGCGGTGCATCCTCCGGGATCGGGACAGAATCGGGCGTGCCGTAGACGGCGGCGGTGGACGAAAAGACCAGATGCCGGACGCCCGCCTGCTCCATGGCCCGCAACAGGGAGATGCTTCCCGCCACATTGTTGGAGAAATAAAGGCCAGGGTTTTCGACCGACTCGGCCACTGCCGCGAAGGCGGCGAAGTGAACCACGGCCGAGATGCTTTCCGACTGCATCAGCTCGACAAGGGCGCCGGTCTCGGCCAGGTCCAGCACGTGCAGGCGCCGCGCGTCCACGTTGTGGCGGTGGCCCCGCGAGAGGTTGTCCACCACAACAGGCTCGTAGCCCGCCTGAAGCAGATGATGGACCGTCACGGCGCCGATATAGCCGGCGCCACCTGTCACCAGAACTTTGCGCATGTGAGTCTCTTAGCGTCATGGTAACAATGCGGGCTGCTTTCGCCCAACTCCGACACTCGCGGCGAAGCTCCGGGCCAAGGCGGGCACAGTGTCTTTGGAACTCTGCGAGCTTCCCGTTGCTGTAAACTGGTCTGCGGCTGAGTCGTAATCAGCACCAGGCAGGTAAAATCGATGACCCACACTCGACGCGCGCTATTAAAAACCTTGGCCGCCACCACGGCTTTCGCGCAGGCCGGCCGCCCGCGGAACTGGAAACCGAAACTTGGCATTCTGACGCGCTACTCGGAGAGCAACCTCGAATTCGCCCGCCAGGAGGGCTTCACGAGCATCCAGTTGTCGGTCGGACCGGGGCTGCCGCCCAACGCCTCCGATGAACACGTCGCCCGGGTGAGGGAGACGATCCGCCGCACCGGCCTCTATGTCTCCTCCCTCATGACCAGCGAGAACCACACGCATCCGGATCCGGCCCAGCGAGCCGCCATCAACCAGCGCTTCATCCAGACCATCGAGCTGGCCGCCAAGCTGGGTGTCCCTTACGTCGGGGCCATGTCGGGCAATCTGCCCGGGCGCAAGCTTCAGGAACAGGTGGATGAGATCGTCCGCGTCTACACCGAGAAGTACTTCCCGGTGCTCGAAAAGCACAACATCAAGATCGTTTGGGAGCCTTGGGCCGGGGGTCCGAACCTCGCCACCGGCCCGGTCGGCTACGAGGCGCTGTTCCGGGGCTTCAAGAATTCGCCGCTCATCGGGCTTTTGTTCGATCCCTCCCATCTGCAATGGCAGTTCATGGACCCGGTGCAGTGCGCGCGCGACTGGGTGGACCGCATCTGGGACGTGCACCTGAAAGACTGCGAGATCCTCTGGCACGTGCTGCGGCGCACGGGAATCAACCCCCTCGACAATTCCCGCTGGTGGCGCTTCCGGCTGCCCGGCCAGGGCATCGTCGACTGGAAAGGTTTCTTTGCCGTGCTGCAAGAGGCCGGCTACCAGGGGGCCATGAACATCGAACACGAAGACGCCTTCTACTACCCGCCCTACGAAGGCGACAACTTCACCGAGCCTTACAAGGCCGGCTTCCGGGTGGCGCACGCCTTTCTGCGGCAGTTCGTGCCCGAATAGAGCGGCTGGACAACGGCGGTGAGCCGTCAGGGGTCACCGGGGCTGGAGCAGGTGCAGCAAGTATTGCCTCAACTCTTCGCCGTAGACCGGGTCGGCCAGAGCAAATTCGACGAAGGTTTGGAAGTAGCTGGAAAAGTTCCCGATATCGTAACGGCGCTCGCTGGGCGGCAGGCGGAAGGCCAGCACCCGCTTGCCCTCTTCGCACAGACCACGGATCGCGTCGGTGAGCTGGATTTCTCCCCGGCTGTCGGGCTGCACTTTGCGGATCATGTCGAAGATGACTGGCGAGAAGATGTACCGGCCGGCAATAGCCAGACTGCTGGGCGCCTCTTCGGGGCGAGGCTTCTCAATGACGGTTTTGACCCGGAAGCACTGGCCGTCCCCGTCGGCGGGCTGGACGATGCCATAGTGAGCCGCTTGA
This sequence comes from Bryobacteraceae bacterium, assembly GCA_023511855.1. Classification (GTDB taxonomy): domain Bacteria; phylum Acidobacteriota; class Terriglobia; order Bryobacterales; family Bryobacteraceae; genus JAIMAR01. The sequence goes on along the minus strand of JAIMAR010000002.1, from coordinate 30,835 downwards.
TCTTTGGGAACCTCTTCGACCGCCAGAACGCAACTGGCGTGGCGCGTCGAGAAGATCTCGGCCATGCGGCTCAACGACCGCGAGCTTCCATTCAAGCCCAGAATCGAGTCGCCCAGGGCCACGGCGAACGGGCGCTCGCCGGCGAAGCTTTCCCCGCACAGCACGGCGTCGCCTAGACCGCACTGGGATTTCTGGCGGGTGTAATAAAAGTGGGCCTGCAATTCCTGAAAGCGCAGCTCCTCGATCAGGCTCTTGTGGTCCCGCTCCTGCAACAGGCGCATCAACTCCGGGTCGGGGTCAAAGTGGTCTTCGATCGACGTCTTGTTGCGGCCGGTGACGAACAAGATCTCTTCAATGGAATTAGCGACAAGCTCCTCGGCGACGTACTGCACAATGGGCTTCCGGGCCACGGGCAGCATTTCCTTGGGTTGGCTCTTCGTAGCTGGTATGAGCCGCGTGCCGAGACCGGCGACGGGTACGATGGCGCACTGGATCACATATTGAATATAGCGGCCCTTGCCTCGGAATGTGTAAGGATGGACACAGATTGAAGCTTAAAACACAAGACGCAGACGCCGGGAAACGTTTAGACCGGTTCTTGAGCGAACAGTTGCCGGATTACAGCCGGACCCGGATTCAGGAGTGGATCCGCGCCGGGCGCATCCGCGTGCGAGGCCAGGTGGAAAAGAGCTCCTATTTGCTGCGGGGAGGGGAGGAGATCGAGGTGGAACCGGCTCCGCTGGCTCCGCTGCGCGCCGAGCCGGAGCCAATCCCCCTGGAAATCCTGTACGAGGATGAGGACGTGGCGGCGGTGAACAAACCTGCCATAATGGTCGTGCACGCCGGCGCCGGCTGCCGCAGCGGAACGCTGGTCAACGCCCTGCTGCACCACTTCGGCCGGCTCTCCACCCTGGGCGGAGAATTGCGGCCGGGGATCGTCCACCGGCTGGACCGCTACACCAGCGGAGTCATCCTGGTCGCCAAACACGACGCCGCGCACCGAAGGCTGGCGGAACAATTCGCTCGCCGGGAAGTGGAGAAGGTCTACCTGGCGCTCGTTCATGGAAACGTGAAGGGCGAGACCGGGCGGGTGGAGCGGCCCATCGCGCGGGACCCGGTCCGCCGGATCCGGATGACCGCCCGGCTGGCCCAGGGCCGGGCTGCCGTAACCGAGTACCGCGTGCTCAAGAGGTTCCAGTCTTTCACCCTGCTGGAGGTGCGGATCAAGACCGGCCGGACGCACCAGATCCGGACCCACTTGGCCGCTTGCGGCCATCCGGTCGTGGGGGACAGGCTCTATGGTGCGCCAGCCAAAGTCGAAGGCCGTCCCACGTTGGGGCGGTATTTCCTGCATGCCTGGAGGATCCGCTTCCGGCAGCCGTCGAGCGGGATGGAGGTTAGCGTGGAGGCGCCCTTACCGCCCGAGCTGGAGGGATGGTTGGAAGGACTTCCTTTATAATTGAATCAGGGAAAACAATGAAGCTATTAACGGCAGCCTTGTTGCTCTCCTGGCTGCCGGGACTGATGAGCGCAGCCGACGGGAGTGCCCAGCAATCGCCCCCGGCAGCCAGTGACGATCAAACGCGCATCGTACTGGAGGTTACGCGCGTCAATCTGCTGTTCACCGTGACCGACCGGCGCGGCCGCTTTGTGACCGGCCTGACCAAGGACGATTTCATCGTTCGCGAGGGCAAGTATCCGCAAAAGATTCTCGAGTTCACCGCCGAAAGCGACCTGCCTCTCCGCTTGGTGATCCTCATTGACACCAGCAACAGCGTGCGCGACCGCTTCCGCTTCATCCAGGAGGCGGCCATCGAGTTCTTGAACAGCGTGCTGCGACCCGGTCAGGACAAAGCAGCGATCATCAGCTTTGACACGGCCCCAGAACTGCAAGCGGATTTGACGGATAACCTGGAATTGCTGACCAACAAAATACGCGAGCTGCGGCCAGGGGGAGGCACGTCCCTTTATGACGCGATCTTTTACGCCGCGCGTGACAAATTGATGCAGGATCAACCGATGCACAAGTTCCGCCGGGCGATGATCATCCTGAGCGACGGCGAGGACAACCAGAGCCGGTTCAGCCGTGACCAGGCCCTGGAGATGGCTCAAAAGGCTGACGTGGTCATCTACAGCATCTCCACCAGCGCAGTCCAGGGTGGGGTCTCGAACACGCGCGGGGACCGCGTGCTGAAGTATTTTTCCGAGGAGACGGGCGGTACCACCTTTTTCCCCTTCCAGGTCACGGACCTCTCGCAGTCCTTTGAGAACATCGCCAACGAACTGCGGCACCAGTACAACATCTTGTACCGGCCCGAACCCCTGAAGACGGACGGCAGCTATCAAACCGTGGAGGTCAGGGTCCAGGGGCGGAGCAACCTGGTGGTGCGCGCGCGCAAAGGTTACTACGCACCCCGTCTCTAAGCTGCTCTCCAGCGCAGTACAATCATCATTTCACCTTCCTTCGGGATGAGGGCGGCTATTATGGACGAAAAAGAACGGGCACGGATGTTGGGGCTCGCCTTGAGCCAGATCGAGAAGCAGTTCGGCAAGGGGTCCGTGCTGCGCCTGGGAGCGAAAGAGGCCATCGTGCCGGTCTCGGCCATCTCCACAGGTTCTATTTCCCTGGATGCGGCGCTGGGGGTCGGGGGATTTCCCCGCGGGCGGATTTCCGAGATCTTCGGGCCGGAGTCTTCAGGGAAGACCACCGTCGCGCTGCAAGTCGTGGCCGAGGCGCAGAAGGCGGTCGGCGTGGCGGCCTTCATCGATGTTGAGCACGCCCTGGACCCGATCTACGCCCGCAAGCTGGGCGTCGACGTCGACAATCTCCTGGTCTCGCAGCCGGACTACGCTGAGCAGGCCCTCGAGATCACCAGCGCGCTGATCTCTTCCAACTCCATTGATGTCCTGGTGATCGACTCGGTGGCTGCGCTCGTCCCCAAGTCGGAGCTGGATGGAGAAATGGGCGACGCGCACATGGGTGTGCAGGCGCGGCTAATGTCGCAGGCATTGCGCAAGCTTACCGGCGTCGTTTCCAAGTCCAATACCTGCCTGATCTTCATCAATCAGATCCGCGAAAAGATCGGCGTCATGTTCGGCAATCCGGAAACTACGACCGGCGGCCGGGCTCTGAAGTTCTATGCCACCGTACGTGCCGACATCCGGCGCGTAGCGGCCATCAAAGAGGGCGAGACGGTGATCGGGAGCCGGACCAAGGTCAAGGTGGTGAAGAACAAGCTGGCGCCGCCGTTCCGGGAGGCGGAGTTCGACATTCTCTATGGCCAGGGCATCTCGCGCGAAGGGGACTTGCTGGATCTGGGCGTGGCGCACAACGTTCTCGAAAAGAGCGGCTCTTGGTACAGCTACAAGGGCGAGCGGATCGGCCAAGGGCGGGAGAATGCCCGCCAGTTCCTCCGCGACAATCCGGACGTGAGCCGCCAGATCGACACGGAACTGCGCCGCTTGCTGGGTTTGATCCGGGAGCCGGCGCCGGCGGAAGCCGCGCAGAGCGCCAAGGGCGCGCCGGCTGGGGCGAATCGGGGACGCTGAAGCATGCGCTCGATTACCATCATCGTCGCCGGGGCCATCGGGGCGGGTTTCCTGCTCGCGCAGGCCTCCTACCGCCAGGAGATCGAGAAGTGGCGGAAGGAGCGCGAGGCCAGCCTGGTTAGGGACGATGGCTGGCTGACCGTGGCGGGCCTGTACTGGTTGAAAGAGGGCGAAAACCGGGCCGGAACGGCCTCCACCAACGAGATCGTTCTGCCCCCAGGCTCCGCTCCGGCGCGGATCGGAGTGTTCACATTCCGAAACGGGAGCACCACGTTCACCGCCGAAGCGGGCGTCGAAGTGACCCTGGATGGGAAGCCCGTGCGGAAGGCGGCGCTCCGCTCGGACGCCGAGGGAACGCCGGATGTGCTGCGCACCGGCGCGCTTTCGATGTGGGTGATCCGGCGGGGTGACCGCTACGCGATCCGGCTGCGGGATTTGAACGCGCCCGCGCGCAAGCAGTTCCAAGGGCTGCGGTGGTTCGACATCGATGAAACTTGGCGCATCCGCGCCCGCTGGGTGCCCTACAACCCACCCAAGAAAGTCTCCGTGCTCAATATCGTGGGGATCACCGAAGAGGCGCTTTGCCCCGGCTATGCCGCGTTCGAGATCGCAGGGAAGGAATACCGGCTGGAGCCCACGCAGGAGGGCGGGCGGTTGTTTTTTGTCTTTCGTGACGCGACGGCAGGCAAGGAAACCTATCCGGCAGGACGCTTCCTCTACGCCGACCCTCCCGAGGGCGGCTACGTTACCCTGGATTTCAATCGGGCTTACAGTCCGCCCTGCGCTTTCACCGCTTACGCCACATGCCCGCTTCCTCTCCCCCAGAACCGCCTGCCGGTCCGCATCCCCGCTGGGGAGATGAATCACCCGGCGGCCGCGCATTAGTCCGGTTCGGGCAAACGTCCAGATCCGGGAGAGTCTGAGCGGATACACTGGGTTCAGAGGGCCTCCACGGCCGCTCGCAGGAAGGCTGCCCCGGACCGGCTCGTGAGGCCAGTTCTGACCGCCTAGACCGTGATGCAAACGCGAACCTGCCAGTCCCAAGCGACGAGCGAGGCTGCTCCCAGCCTGCGCTCCAACTTCGCCTGGACCTTCGCCGGCAACAGCATCTACGGCGCTTGCCAATGGGGCGTGATGAGCCTCATCGCCAAGTTGGGTTCGGGGGAGATGCTGGGTGAATACGCTCTGGCTCTGGCGCTGGTGATGCCGGTGGCGATGCTCTCACATTTGAACTTGCGTGCCGTACTGGCGACGGACATCTTCCGGCGGCATCCCTTCGGCGACTATCAGACCGTGCGTCTCTGGGTTAGTGCGGCAGCCATGGCGGTGATCGTGATGATGGCGCTCGCCAGCGGGCGGGGGGCCACCATTGCGTTTTCCATGGTCCTGATCGGATTCAGCCTGACGGCGGACATTGTCAGCGACGTTTACTACGGGGCCATGCTGCGCCGGGAGCGTATGGCGGAGATTGCCTGGTCGCTGATCGCGCGAGGGCTGCTCGCTCTGGTGAGTTTTGGGGTGGTGCTGGCGGCCACACGAAGCTTGTTGCCTTCGGTGGCGATGCTGCTGCTGGCCCGGCTGGCCGTCTTGTGGTTCTTCGACCGTCCCCGTGGCAGCCAGGGGGAGGACCTCGCTCAGCAGGGACGCGAGTCCCAGTGGGAGATTTTCCGCACGGCCTTGCCGCTGGGAGTCGTGCTGATGCTGGTCTCCTTTACCAGCAGCGTGCCGCGCTACGCGGTGGAGCACTTCTTGGGCACGCGGGAGCTGGGCGTGTTTGCCGCGGTGGCCGCGTTCCTGACCGCCGGCAGCACCGTGGTCAATGCCCTCGGGCAGTCGGCCACGCCGCGGCTGGCGCGTCATTTCGGCCAACATGAGGACCGGCAGTTCGTTGGTTTGGCCCTGAAGCTGGCCGGGTTGGCGGCAGCCTTGGGCGTTGTGGGCGTTGTCCTGGCGGCGGTCGTTGGCGGATGGGTCATGGGGACGTTGTACCGGGCGGAGTATAGCGTCTATGGGCCTCTGCTCACGCAAATGATGGTGGCCGCGGGCTTGGTCTATGTGGCCTCCGCACTCGGTTACGTGATCACCAGCGCCCGTTCCTTCCTGGCGCAGATGCCGCTGCTGGCGGTGGTGGCGGCTACATCCGCTTTGACGAGCTGGTCACTGATTCCGGGGTGGGGGCTGAGGGGCGCCGCCCTGGCCGTCGCGGTGACGGCCTCGATACAGATTGCCGGCGAGTTGCTCATCCTGAGCAAGGCGATGCGCCGGATGGAGAGGGTGCGTTGAACGGCCGCTTGCGCCAGACGTTGGAGGTCAAGGTCGCATGGCCTCTGCTGTGGGCGCTGATCTTTACCATCCCGTGGGAAAAGAGCCTGATGGTTCCCGGCGTCGGCACGATCACGCGGCTGGTGGGCCTGCTGGCGGCGCTTTCGGCCGCGGCAGTGCTTGTGTGGCGCGGTCGCCTGCGGCGACCCAATCTGGCGCTGGTATTGCTTGCACTGTTTACGGCATGGAGCGGCGCGACCTATTTCTGGAGCCTGGCGCCGAGCGCGACGTGGGCAAAGGCCGCCACTTTTGCCCAGCTTCTGGTTATGGCGGGGTTGATCTGGGAGTTCGGCTCTACGGCCCGCCGTCAGCAATGGCTCATCGCAGCCTATGTGTTAGGCGCGGCGGTGGGCTCGCTGTTGACCCTGTCCCGGTTTGTGCGTGGCCTGGAAACTTACTACCGCCGTTATGCGGCGGCCGGCTTCGAACCCAACGACCTGGGCCTCACCGTGGCGCTGACTATCCCCCTGGGCCTGTATTTGGCCTTGCAAGACCGCGGATGGCGGCGCTGGATGTGGCGGACCTTGACCTTACTGGCGGTGGCCGCAGTGGTCGTCACAGCCTCCCGGACTGCGTTCGTGGTGGCCTGCATGGCCTTTCTATTCGTGGTGTGGACGTGGAGGGCCTCTGATCAGTCCCAAAAGCTTTCGGCGGCGTTTTTGTTTACCCTGTTGATCACTGGCCCTCTTTATATGACCCCTCCACCGGCGCGCCAGCGTCTTGCAGCTCTGCCACAAGAACTCACTCAGGGCACGCTCCACAATCGAACCCAAATTTGGAAAGCCGGCTGGGCCGTTTTCCGGCAGAGACCGATCCATGGCGTGGGCGCCGGGGCTTACCCGGAAAGCGTGCGGCCAAGGCTGGGAGTTCCCGCGCGCCCGGGCCACCGCTATGTGGCCCACAACACCTATCTCTCTGTGCTCGTGGAGTGCGGGATGGTGGGATGGACGCTGTTCTTAGGGGCTGCGGCGGTGCTGGTGGTTTTCGTGTGGTTCATGCCTCCGCTGGAGCGCTCGCTCTGGGCGGTGATGCTGGCCGTCTGCGGCACGGGGATTCTCACGTTGAGCTGGGAACATCGCAAGCCGGTATGGTGGATCGCCGCGATGATCATGGTCGTCTGGGCCCGCTCATTTCTCCTACAGGAGAAACGGCCATGAAGACGCGGGTGATGGAGGTCTTGGCCACCTTGAATCGGGGCGGGGCCGAACGTGTCGCGACGACGCTGGCCCGCAGGCTCGATCCGGAGCGGTTCGAGACCTCATTCGCCGCACTGATTGATCCCGGGCCGGCAAGCCTCAAGGTTGAGCTGGACCAAGCCGGAGTTCCAGTTCGCAGCCTGGGGAAGCGCAAGGGACTCGACCCCCGGATGTGGCCGCGGCTCGTGCGGGCCCTGCGTGACTGGAGTCCTCACGTCGTCCACACTCACTCCTACGTGTTGCGGTACGTCTGGCCGGCGGCGAGGATGGCCGGCCGCATCGCGATCGTCCATACCGTCCACAATGAGGCTGACAAAGAGGTGGATGCCCTCGGGCGGTGGTTCAACCGCATGGCGTTCCGCAGCGGCGCCGTGGCTGTGGCCATCAGCGGTGAGATGGCCCGCTCCTTCCGGAGGGTTTATGGCTACGAGCCGCATGCTGTGATCCCCAACGGGATCGATCTGGGTGCTTATCGGGATCCCAGCAAGCGGGCGGCATGGAGGGAGGCGCACGGCTTTAAGAGAGACGATCTGCTCATCGCATCGGTGGCAAGACTGGAGCCGCAAAAAGATCCTCTGGCGTTAATTCGCGCCTTCCACTCCGGTTTGGGGGAGGTCCCGGGTTGCCACCTGTTGCTGGCCGGCCGGGGCAGCCTGGAGGCAGAAGCGCGCAGGCTGGTGGAAGAGTTGGGCCTCGGGGGCCGGACTCATTTTCTGGGCACGGTCACGGACGTGCCGGCGATGCTGGCGGCGTCTGATTTGTTCGCGTTGAGTTCCAGGTGGGAAGGCAGTCCGCTTGCCGTTATGGAAGCGATGGCCGCGGGCCTTCCCGTGGTGGCCGCTGCGGTGGGCGGAGTGCCGGAGCTGGTCGAGCATGAGGTTACTGGGCTGCTTATTCCCCCGGGCGAGGTCGGCCGCGCGGCCGAGGCGCTTCTGGCGCTGGCCAGGGATCCGGAGATGCGCCGTAGGCTTGGGACGGCCGCACGGCAGAAGGCGGTCGAGTTCTCGGATGAGAAGATGATCTTGGCCTACGCAGAGTTGTTTGAGCGAGTACGGGACAGGGCGCGATGAGCTCGCGAGTGATTCTGCTCACCACCAACCTGGCCGAAGGCGGGGCCGAACGCCAGGTGGCCAGCCTTGCGCGGGGGCTGGTGCGGCGAGGTTGGGAAGTACAGGTCATCTCGCTAGTCGAGCCAAGCGCCTTCCGGGAAGAGCTGAAGACAGCCGGCGTGCCTGTATTTTCGCTCAGGATGCAGCCGGGTTGTCCGGATCCCAGAGGTTACCTCCGCCTGCTGGCTTTGTTGGGCCGTCTTCGGCCCCAAATCCTGCACTGCCACATGTTCCACGCCAACCTGCTCGGACGCCTAAGCCGGTTGCTTTGTCCCGTGCCCGGGCTGATCTCGACGCTGCACAGCATGGCCGAAACGGGGCAGGCATCGCGTTCAATCTTCTGGCGGGACAAGTTCTATCGTTGGACGGATTGCCTTTCCGACATGACCGTAGCGGTCGCTCAGGCTGTGGCGGAGCGGCACGCCAATGCAGGCGCCGTGCACCGCGGCAAGCTCAGGGTGATCCCCAACGGGATCGACACCACGGTCTTCCGGCCGGATGAGGAGTTCCGGCGCAGGGTGCGGCGCGCCTTGGGGTTCGGGGAGGAGTTTCTGTGGCTGGCGGCCGGCAGACTGATGTGGAAGAAGGGCTATGGCCTGCTCCTGGAGGCGTTCGCGAGCCTCTCTCAAGGGGTGCTGTTGATCGCCGGCTCCGGTCCACTGGAACAGTGGCTTCGGCAACAGGCCGAGGAGCTGAGGGTGAATGTTAGATTCCTAGGCCACCGGCGGGACATGCCGGATTTGATGCGAGCCTGCGATGCTTTCGTTCAAGCCTCCGTCGTCGAGGGCCTTCCGATGGCGCTTCTGGAGGCGTCCGCCAGTGCGCTGCCCTGCGTGGCCACGAGCGCAGGGGGCGCCGGCGAGGTAATGATCCACGGCAGGACGGGATTCCTGGTGGAGGCGGGCGATCCTGAGTCGCTGGCGGGGGCGATGAAGAAGCTCGCGGCCATGCCCGTCGAGGAGCGCAGGCGGATGGGCGAGGCGGCACGGGCGCATGTGCTGGCGAGATTCGAGATGGAGTCCGTAATCTCGCAATGGGAAGCGCTCTACCGGGAGCTCGAATCCCGATGGATGTGACCAACCGGTTTATACTGGACTTCATTCAGCGGGCCGCCGGGGCACGGCCTGGCGCACGGATCCTGGATTTTGGCTGTGGGGCGGGGGAGTTGGTGGCGGAGGGGAGACGCCGAGGCCTCGAGGTCTTTGGCGCCGACGTATTCTATTCCGGATCGCGCGCCCGCCAACGGGCGGCTGCAACGGGCTTGCTGGGCAGTCACGTGCTGGAGATCGAAGGGGGACAGCTCCCGTTTCCAGCGGACTTCTTTCACGTCATCACGAACAACCAAGTGATGGAACACGTGACGGATCTGGAGGGGACGCTGCGCGAGCTGCACCGGGTCTTGCATCCCGACGGGCTGATGCTTAGCATTTTCCCGTCACAGGATGTTTTCCGGGAAGGACACATCGGCATTCCTTTCGCGCACTGGTTTCCCAGGGATTCACGCCTCCGGTATCCGTACACGCTTGTTTTGCGGAGCTTGGGCTTCGGCTACTGGAAACAGGAGGCCGCCACACGCCGTCAATGGGTTCAGGACAAGTTGCGATGGCTGGACCTGTACACGGTGTACCGGTCGAGGGCGGAAATCTTCGCGGCATTCGGGAAATTCTTCCGTACGGAGACGCGGGAATTGGAATACATCCGCTACCGCATGAAAGCCACCCCAGGACTGGGCGGCTTGGCGTGGCTAGCCGGCGTGCCTGTCGTCAACAATGTTGGGGCGGCCGTGTTCCGCAAGCTGGCGTTTTTGGTGCTCTTGTCCCGGAAAAAGGCCCCATGAGGATACTGTATGTGGTGACGCGGGCGGATGCGGTCGGCGGCGCCAGCATCCATGTCCGGGATCTGGCCCGGGAGATGCGGCGCCGCGGGCACGAAGTAATCGTGCTCGTTGGCGGAAGGGGCCCGGTCACCGAGCAGTTCCAGGCTGCCGGGGTTCCGTACCGATGCTTACGGCGCCTCCGCCGCGCTGTCCATCCGATCCGGGATCTGCTGGCAGCGGCGGAGCTGCTTGCGGCCCTCCGCGAGTGGCATCCGGACTTAGTGAGTTTGCACACTGCCAAGGCCGGCTGGCTGGGCCGCTGGGCTTGTGCGAGGATAGGAATTCCAGCGCTGTACACGCCCCACGGGTTGGCGGCTGGCGGACGGTTTTCCCCGCTGGCGAGCCGGCTGTTCGGCTTGGCGGAGCGGTGGGCTGCCCGGTGGGACGCGGAGATTGTCTGCACCTCTGATTACGAGAGAAAGCTCGTCATGGCGGCGATGCCCGCCCGTCCGGAGAGAGTCCACGTCATCCATAACGGCGTGCAGGACGTGGGGCGTGGGCTTTTAGCGGATCCAAGCCGCTCGCCCGTGCGAATTGTCTCTGTGGCCCGCTTCGAGCATCCCAAAGACCATCAGACCTTGATCCGAGCGTTGGCGGGATTGAGGGAGCTCGACTGGCAATTGGAACTTGTAGGCGATGGGCCGCTGCGCGGGCGGATCCAGAGATTGACCAAGGAACTGGAGCTCAGCCAGAGGGTGCATTTCCTGGGGTATGTGGCCGATCCGGCCGAGGTGCTCAGCCGGGTTCAGCTTTTTGTACTTTCGACCCGTTCGGAAAGCTTTCCGCGCAGCATTTTGGAAGCGATGCGGGCCGGGCTGCCCATCGTGGCGAGCATGGTGGGGGGAATCCCGGAGGCGATCGAGCAAGAAGTGACAGGTCTTCTGACAAGACCCGGGGACGAGGTTGCGCTGAGGGCCGCCTTGGGACGCCTGCTTCACGATGCGGGGCTTCGCGAGCGGCTCGGCCGCCAGGCGCGGAAGCAGTATGAGGCGAGGTTTCGGTTTGAGGGAGTAGCCGCCGAAACTGAGGCCCTATATGTTACGGTGTTATCAGGAAGGGCAATCCTTCCGGGTGCTGGCCGATGACCCCCGTTCCCCAGAGAGCGTCCCTGCCGCGGTTGGATTCCGCGGCTGCCCGAGGGGCGGCCGCGGAGGTGCGAGCCGGTCTGCTAGGCGTCGGGTCCAGACGCCTCAAGCGCTTCATCGACCTGGTTCTTGGCTGTCTTTTGTTGGCCGTTTCCCTTCCTCTGGCGGTGGTAATTGGCCTAGCGATCTGGCTAGAGAGCGGGGCTCCGGTCCTTTTTGCCCATCGACGAATCGGACTAGGCGGACGGACGTTCTTGCTGTACAAGTTCCGTTCGATGGTGGTTAACGCGGACGAGGTCCTAAGGGAGCATCTCGAGCGCCGGCCCGATCTCGCTTTGGAGTGGCTGAGGGATCACAAACTGAAGGTCGACCCTCGGGTAACGCGGGTGGGGCGATTCCTGCGGCGGCGGAGCCTGGATGAGATCCCGCAGTTCTGGAATGTGCTTCGGGGGGATATGAGTCTGGTGGGCCCTCGCCCCATTGTGCCCGGCGAGACGCAGAAGTACGGCCCGCATTTTCGCATGTACACCCTCGTGAGGCCGGGTCTGACAGGCCTGTGGCAAGTCTCTGGGCGGAATGATACCAGTTACGGCAACAGGGTCAGCCTGGACCTGCAATACATTCGGGAGTGGACTCCGTGGTTGGATCTGCGAATCTTGTTCCGCACCGTATGGGTGGTGCTAAGGGGCCACGGAGCTTATTGACATAGTGATCCTGCTGCGAATCCCGATAATTCCCTGAGAACATTTCTGCGCTGAGGCCACAACCACCATAAAGGAGAAATGCGAGCATGGAAGTCGCTCAAAGGCGGCGCATCATTGAGACAACTTTGCTCCAAATGGAGAAGCAATTCGGGCCGGGCGCAGTCATGCGGATCGGTTCCCGAACGGTTGAGGCGGTTGAGGTTATTCCCAGCGGTTCGATTTCGATCGACGCGGCCTTGGGCGTGGGAGGGTTTCCACGCGGCCGGGTGGTGGAAATCTACGGACCGGAATCCTCGGGGAAGACCACCATCGCGCTGCATGTGATCGCCGAGGCCCAGAAGAAGGGAGGGACGGCGGTCTTCATTGATGCAGAGCACGCCCTGGACACGGTCTACGCTGCGAAGCTGGGCGTCGACGTGGCGAATTTGATCCTTTCTCAGCCGGACCATGGGGAACAGGCGCTCGAAATCACCGCGGCGCTTGTGTCCTCAGGGGCGGTGGACGTGGTTGTGGTGGACTCGGTGGCGGCGCTGGTGCCCAAGGCGGAACTGGACGGCGAGATGGGCGCGAGTTCCATGGGCCTTCAGGCGCGGTTGATGTCTCAAGCGCTGAGGAAACTGACGGGATCTGTGGCGCGCACCAATACTTGCCTGATCTTCCTGAACCAGCTTCGGGAGAAAATTGGCGTGATGTTCGGCAATCCGGAGACCACGACCGGGGGGTTGGCGCTGAAGTTCTACAGCACGGTGCGGATGGAGGTCCGCAGAATCGGGGCTTTGAAGGATGGGGACCAGGTCATCGGCAGCCGGACAAAAATCCGAGTCCTAAAGAACAAGCTCGCGGCGCCCTTTGAGACCGCCGAAGTGGACCTGCTGTACGGCGAAGGGCTGGCGTGTGAGCTCGACCTGTTGGATACCGCGGTCCAGCACAACGTTGTCGAAAAGAGCGGCTCTTGGTATAGCTATGCAGGGGACCGCCTGGGGCAAGGGCGGGACGGGGCCAAGCAGTTCCTGAAAACCCATCCTGAGGTGTATCTGAAGATCGACGCCGAGCTTCGGAAGCGGCTTGAGCTTCCGCCGCGGAGTTTTCAGATGCAAGATCTCAGGCGGTCCGAGTCCGGCAACCATGCGCCCGGAAACGGGCGCCCGAAACAGGGCCCTTGAGCAGGGGTTCTACTGGAGCGATGCCGCGGGGAGCAGGCTCGCCAGATGGAGCTCCTCGGCGGGGACCGGCATTCCTAAAAGGTAGCCCTGGGCCCCATCGCAGCCGGCGTTCCGGACGAGCTGCAATTGCTGCGCCGTTTCGATCCCTTCAGCAATGGCGCGGATGCCGGCAGTCTGCGCCAAGGCGATGATGGATTGAATCAGCAATGATTGTTGGTCTTGCGTTCCTCGGACCAGGCGCTGATCCAGCTTAAGGCCGCTAAGGGGGAGGCGCTGCACGTAGTCCAGCGACGTGAACAGCGAGCCGAAGTCGTCTACGGAGACGTGGACGCCGAGGCCGCGGAGCTGGTTGAGTTTGTGTAAGGCGGTCTGCCAGTCTTCCGCCAGGACCACCTCCGGGAGATCAAGCTCCAGGAATTCAGGTTCGGCGCCGGCAGCGTCTAGCGCCCTGCCCAGCGTGGTCACGAAATCGCCGGCGGCAAATTGGGACGCGGAAATGTTCACGGCCACGCGAATTTGGCCGAGTCCGGTCGCTTTCAGCCGCGCCGCTTGACGGGATGCGGCGGCCATCGTCCAAGCGGAGATGTCGGGCATCAGGCGGCTTCTTTGAGCCAGGGGGAGGAATGAGCCGGCCTGCAACATCCCGAGCCTGGGATGATCCCATCGAATGAGGGCCTCGATCGCATAAACGCGGTTCGTGTGGAGATCGAATTGAGGCTGGTAGTAGAGGTGAAACTCTCCGCGCTGCAAAGCAAACTTGAGTTGAGATTCGATCAAGCGTGGGTCGCCCGCCTGCATGGGGTCGACCACGGGTCTTTTGGACAGAGCTTGGCGGGTGCGGCTGCGGCTCTCATACATCTCCTGATCTGCTTTACGGAGCAGCGAGCTCAAATCCGTTCCGTCTTCCGGGTACAGGCTGATGCCGATGCTGGCCGATAGGCAGATCTGTTGGCCTTCAACCGAAAGGGGTTCTTTGAGCGCGTCCATGAGCTTTTGAGCCGCCCTGGCCGCATCGTGTTCACTGCCCACCTCCAATAAGGCGGCCACGAATTCGTCTCCACCCCAACGGGCGATGATGTCACTCTCACGCAAGGCCGAGCGGAGGCGCTGGGCGACCTCTCGCAGGACCGCGTCGCCGGCCGCATGGCCCAGTGAGTCATTAACGGTCTTAAAGCCATCCAGATCGATAAACAAGATCGCCATCGGCCTTCCGTAGCGCCGGGCGTAGGCGAGGCCATGGTTCGTGCGTTCTTCGAACGCATGCCGGTTGGGCAGGCCGGTCAGCGCATCATGGTGCGCCCGGTAGGAAAGCTCCGGGTCCAAAGCACCATATTGGCTGGACATTACGGCGAGACGTTCGAGCGCTGCTTTCCTCAAATCCAGGTCTGGATTGGAGGCCAGGCCACCAGAGCCGTTTTGCGGCGGCTGGCACAACAATTGTGCTCCGGCTGGTTGGGTTGGTTGTGTGGTGGGTTCCGCCGGCGGCATGGGCTCCGAAAGATTCGGATCCGAGGTGCCGAGCTGCCGTAGGATGCGGCTGCGGCGCTCCGCCTTCCGGGCTTGCTCGCTGGGCGTGGGGCCCAGCTTGCCCAACAGGTACGTGGTCAGACGATCACCGGAACTACGAAGTCTTAGAACCATAAATTGCGATCATTCGGGTCACAACCAAGTTAGCCGCAGTGGAATGAACGATCAATGGAGCAAACGCGCTCGATGGTACTAGTACGAATGGTATAATTTTCGCGACTGGGCCGCACGAGTCGGATTGGGCGGCGGCCCCTCGTGGTTTGGTTGAGGCGCTTGTGAACGCGTGGATTCCAGACTATCTTAAATGCGGAAGGCTGAGGTTTGTTGCAGAGACGCAGAGAGGGATCTTCTTCGAGGCACCTTTGGATCGGAATGTCGGGCTGGGCTTATCCGCATTGGAAGGAGTTGTTTTATCCCAAGGGTCTGTCGAGTCGAGACTACCTGCGGTACTATGCGAGCCAGTTCCACACAACTGAAATCAACTACAGTTTTTACCATCTCCCCCGGCCGGAAACCTTCCGTAACTGGAGCGCGCAGGTTCCTGAGGGATTTCAGTTTGCGGTGAAAGCCCACCGGTCAATTACTCACGTGAAACGCCTGGAGGATGTCCATGAGACTTGGGCAGACTTCGTGAGGAGCGCGCTCGTGCTGGGAGATAAGTTGGGGCCCTTGCTCCTACAACTCCCGCCATCCTTCCGTTGCAATCCTGACCTCGTCAAGAATTTCTTGGACGCTCACCGTCGGGGAGAGTCCGGAGGGTTACGGTTGGCCTTTGAATTCCGGCACGAGAGCTGGTTTCAAGAGCGCGTGGCAACGGTGTTCAAAGACCATGGGGTTGCTATGGTAATCGCCGATTCGTCGCGATATCCGCAGGCGCCGCTACGCGCGACGGCATCCTTCGTCTATCTGCGATTTCACGGCCCAGGAGCCCTATTCTCCTCGAGCTACGGCGAGCCGGAACTACGGCTTTGGGCCGGGAGGATCCGCCGATGGCTGGCCGAAGGGTTGGACGTCTACGCCTATTTCAACAATGATGCCCACGGCTGCGCGGTTCACAACGCGAGGCGGCTGCACGAATTGGCCTTCGAATAGCGGAGTCCGGCGAGGTGGACCCTTGCCGGGGCCCATGCTTCAACGGTAGAAAGGCTTCCAAGTGATCCATCTTGGCCCGTAATGGGGTTCAGGCTTGCCAAGTTCGAGCGCGCCGAGGTCCGGCGCCTGGCCAGTGAAATCGTCATTGATGGTGGGAAGCGCCACCCCGGCGTCGATCGCTTTCGAGTTGGGCCGCAGGCGGAAGTTTAGATCCATGGCGTGGTAAACCGCGTGTCTTTTGGAATGATCCGGGGGTGCCATAGACTCGAAAATATCGAAATCCACCTCGCGGCCATGTTGTTCCTGACCTGTGGCTGCCTGGAACTCCGCCAAGGTCCGGAAAAATCGCCAATCGTCGCGTGAACTCTGGTACAAGAGCTGTCCCGGTTTGGTAGGAGCGAGCCAAGAATACTGCTGTTCAACGCCTCTGTTGGGGCGGAAGCCGTTGTAGTCGGTGCTGTAGTGTGGTGTGGCGTTGGCCCAGGCGGCAATGCCACGGCCGGGCGTATCACGTCCTAGGAAAAGATTATTACGCCAGTGCATGTTTCCGGTTGGGCTCCGCACGGCCTGCTCGCCAATGATCGTGTTATGGAACATCAACAAGCCAGCGGGACGGGCATCGAGCTTGAACGCCACGCCGGACTGGACGTTGTAGAGCAGGTTACGGAAGAAATAAACCGGCCCCCCGAAAATGGGCTGGGAGCTGTAGCCTCCGTGAAAGGCATTCACTCCACGATTCTGGTAGACGCGGATATTGTGGACGCCCCCGTCCGCCTCGATGAAGTCGTCGTTCGACATGTGGATGTCGTTGTTGTAGATGTCGATGGAGGAGGCTTGCCGTTCGGGGTCCTTCTCCGGGGTGCCATAAGTCGAGATGCCGATCGCATCGTGAAAGTAAGCGATGGCATTATGCGCGATCACGTGGCCTGGTCCATAGACCTTAATCGCGTAATAGCTGGTCAACGAATGGGATGGGTAGGGTCCGATGTCGCCCCAACGAGGCCCTGTCCATCCAATGAGGCGGAAGCGGTCGTCCCGGCCGATGAAAAGGTTGTCAGCGATGTAAAAATCGCTGGAGCCGGCATATTCCGTCCACACTCCAAAGCCGATATTTTCGAAGCGGCAGTTTCTGACCGTTAGGCCGACGGCGCCGAGGAGGCCTTTCTTGCCGGCGAGGATAGCTACATCGGTGTTGCGGAAGGTCAGGTTTTCGAAGATGTGGTGTGAGGTGGCCATAACGTCGAAGAGGATGTGATTGCCTGCGCCGTCGAAGATTGCCTCACCATCGCCGGCCGCGCGGATTGTGATCGGCTTTTCGGGCGTCCCTTTCAGGGTGAGCGTGAAAGTCCCATCGAAGGGCGCCGCCAGCGGATCGACATAATTGAGCCGCTCGGGCCGGTACATTCCGGCATGCACGAGGATGATGTCCCCGGGTTGGGCGGGTCTCTCCCACACCACGCTCCAGTCCCCGAGGCCTGCTCCGTAATAAGCCTCCAGAATCCCGGTGAAGGATGGTTCCTGGCGCGGACCCTTGTGATCGGGCGGGTAGACGTGCAGGGTGCGGCCGTTCGAATACGCCTGAGGTTCAGTTCGGGTCTTCACCGTGACGGTGCGGACATTGTCCCCGTGGACACCATCGGGGTCGGTCATGGTAAAGCGGCATTCGTATTCCGTGCCCGGCTTGAGGTTAATGATCGAACCTGCAAATCCGTGCGGCACGGTGTAATGCAGTTGTTCCCTGTCTCGGCCCACGGTTTCGCCGCCGATGCGAAGCAAGGGCAGCGCATTGCGCCAAACGCTTTCCCCAACGGCGCGGAACTGAACGTTCACTTGCGCGTTGCGGTTTTCATCTCCGGAGATCCACCACTCGAAACCAAGATTGTGGAGGGTTGGGTGTTCGACAACGAAACGTCCTGGGGTGGTTGAGTCCTGCGAATGAAGGGTGCACGCAGCCCCAAACAGTAGAGTCATCAATCGGAGTCTCATGTCCCGCCTCCTGCTCGAGGCATCATAGCCTATTTTGCAGGTGGAAGGCTGGCTTTCGCAAAAGAACGGCAGAATCGCAACGCCGATTTCAAGTCCGTCGTTTGACAACCACCGGGGGAGGCGAATAATCTGGTAGTTCTGAGGGAGAGGGCCGGCGTAGCTCAGTGGCTAGAGCGAGGGTCTCATAATCCCTAGGTCGCTGGTTCGAGTCCAGCCGCCGGCACCAATCAGTTTTTAGCTCCGGTCAGCAGCTCGTATAGGCGCTGCAAGTCCTCCTCGGAATAGAATTCGATCTCGATCCGCCCGCGCCCTTGCGCACGCGAGACGATTCGCACCCGGGTTCCCAGGGCTTCCTCCAGTGCTTGAACCGCGGCCTTCAAGTTTGGATCCAGGGATGGCTCATCCGCGCTTTTGGGCTCCCTGGATTCCGTCATTCGGTGAACCAGCCGCTCCACTTGCCTGACCGAGAGTCCTTGCGAGGCGGTCTTCTCAGCAACCTGACGCTGTAGCTCTTCACTCGGCAACGAAAGGATCGCCCGGGCGTGTCCCATCGAAAGGCGGTGTTCAGAAACCAACTGCTGCACATCGGATGGGAGCCGGAGCAAGCGGAGCATGTTGCTGATGGTGCTTCGGTCCTTGCCGGTCCTGCGGGCGATCTCCTCGTGGCTGAGGCCGACCTCCTTCACCAAACGTTCAAATGCGTGCGCAATCTCGATCGCGGTCAGATCCTCCCGCTGGATGTTTTCGATCAGCGTGACTTCAAGCAGCCTGTTGTCCGAAAGGTCCTGAACGAGAGCCGGGACCTCTTTCATGCCAGCCATTTTGGCTGCGCGCCAGCGGCGCTCTCCCGCGACAAGCTGGAAGCGGGCACCACTTCGGCGTACAACCAACGGCTGAATCACGCCGTGGGATCGGATGGAATCGGCAAGTTCCTGAAGTCGTTGATTGTCAAACACCGTGCGGCATTGCAATGGATTAGGATCGATGTCTTCTAAACGGATGTGAACTACCTGCTCGGTGGGGGTTTGGGCGGTCGGTTCCAGGGTCGCCGTTTGGGCACCGGCGACCGGCGGTTTGGGGCCTAACAGGGAGGACAGGCCTTTACCAAGCGCTTTACGAGGATTCCCTGATACGTTGGTCATTGCTCAGAATTTCCTTAGCCAGCTTGATATACGCTTCCGTTCCCCGGGAGCGGACGTCGTAGGAGAGGATTGGTTTCCCGAAACTTGGGGCTTCCGCCAGGCGCACGCTCCTGGGAATAACCGTTTCAAAGACCTCTTCACGGAAAAACTCGCGCAAATCCGCCGCCACTTGGCGCGTCAGATTCGTCCGGTCGTCGTACATGGTGAGGAGGACTCCCTCAATACGCAGCGGGTGCTGGAAAGAGGTTCGGATCCTCTCGATTGTGTCCAGAAGCTGGGAGATTCCCTCGAGCGCGAAGAATTCGCACTGGATTGGGATCAGGACCGAATCCGCAGCCACTAAGGCGTTGAGGGTGAGCAAGTCCAGAGCGGGGGGGCAGTCGATCAAGATGTATCCGTAGCGGTCTCGAATGGGTTCGAGCTTGGATCTCAATCTCCGCTCCCGGTCCGGGAGTTCAACGAGCTCGATATTGGCCCCGACAAGGTTGCGGTCTGCCGGGACCAATTCCAAGCCGTAAAAGGCCGTGCTCACAATGACGTCTGAAAGAGCCATCTCCCCAAGAAGTGCGTCATAGAGCGAGGGATTCTCAGGCTCTTTAAGTACCCCTAGGCCCGTCGTGGAGTTGCCTTGGGGGTCTGTGTCGATGACCAGCACCCGGATATCGTTTGCGGCCAATGAAGCGCCCAGATTGATGGCGGTCGTAGTTTTGCCTACTCCGCCCTTTTGATTGGCGATTGCGATGACTCTTCCCAACGCCTGCCTCCCGGTCCAGAGTAGCTCATCATATCAAGTTTTCCAGTTGGTAGAGGGCGGGTGAGAGGCTCGGATAACCCAGAAAAGGCTGTTTCACGTGAAATTCCTTCCCACGTCACCAGGGTCACGTTCCACGTGAAACCGGAGGGACTAGCAATACACAGCTCCACGGGTCCCAAGGCAACGGCGCCACGGCGCCCGTAGGACACACTCCCCCACTCAGATGATCGGCATCTTTAGTCCGTACCAATAGGGCCGCCCCGCAGCCAACCCTTCTGGCACACCTCAAAACATCTGTCGGCCGAACCGCGCGGCTGACAAGCCAGTCGTATCCCGACTTGAGTTGCTCTGCTCTGGCGCAAAGAACCTCCACGTTGCTCAAGCCACGAGTTGCCTCTCTTAGGAAGACTGCTTTCTTTTGCGAGGATTCGACCAAGGTTACTCTGCATTCTGGGCGGGCAACGGCGACGGGTACCCCGGGAAATCCTGCTCCAGAACCAATGTCTGCAATCTTCAACTGCCCTGCCGGGAGCTGAACAGCGACAAACAGCGACTCGGCGTAGTGCCGCGTAACCGCATCTGCCTCCTTTGTGATCGCCGTCAGGTTGAGCCTCCGGTTCCAGCGCTTCAACAACTCCCAATGCTGTTCCAGCATCAGCAGCTGGCTTTCGCTGAGCGCAAGGAATGGCGCCACCTTTGTGGCAAGGAGCTCCCGGAAAAAGCTCATGAATGCCGGCTCGAAAGCGTCAAGTATACATCGAGCACCGCAATCGCCGCGGGGGTCACGCCGGGGATTCTAGAGGCTTGGCCGAGCGTCAGCGGCCGCACTCGGATCAGCTTATCCTGTACCTCGCGGGACAACCCAGGCACGGAGCCATAGTCGAAATGGGGAGGGATCCGACGGCTCTCGGCCTCCTGCAAACGCCCCGCCAGGCGGTCCTGCTGCGCTATATACCCCTCGTACTTCAGCTCTGTCTCTACGGTTGTCAGCACGTGACGCACGAGCGGCTCTTTCAGGTCCGCTTCAATGCGTTGTCGCAACGCCTCGATCCTGTTCTCGGGGCGTTTGAGCCAATCCCGCAGGCGCAGCCCGTCTCCGGAATTGGCGCGCCCGTTAGAAAGCCATCGCAATATCGTTTGCTTCTGTGCTATTTTCCGCTGGAGCAGCGACCAGCGCCTGGCCGTCGTCAGTCCCAGATCGTGCGCGAGCGGGGTTAAGCGCTCGTCTGCATTGTCGATCCTCAGCTTTAACCGAAACTCAGCCCTCGAAGTGAACATCCGGTACGGCTCATCGACCCCTTTCGTCACAAGGTCATCTATGAGTATCCCGATGTATGCCTCTGACCGATTCAATACAACGGGATCCTGGCCCCGCAACCGCCGTACCGCGTTAATGCCGGCCATAATTCCCTGGGCGGCAGCCTCCTCGTAGCCCGAAGTCCCGTTGATCTGCCCCGCCAGGAACAGGCCACGGATCGTTTTCACCTCAAGGCTTTGGAGCAGTTCTCGCGGGTCGACCGCATCGTACTCGATGGCGTACCCCGGCCGGATCATCTCGGCCCTCTCCAAGCCCGGTATAGACGCGATGACCTTCGCCTGGACATCCAACGGCATGCTCGTTGACAAGCCATTCAAGTAAACCTCGAACGTGTTCAGGCCTTCCGGCTCGAGAAAGATTTGGTGGCGTTCCTTGTCCGGAAACTTTACCACCTTGTCTTCAATGGAGGGACAGTATCGCGGCCCGATGCCTTGGATCTTGCCGCTGAAAAGAGGTGACCGACTGATGTTCTCCCGCAAAATCCGATGGGTCTCGGGATTGGTGTAAGCAATGTGACATCGAACCTGAGCTCGATCAATTCGCTCTGTCAGGAAAGAAAACGGTGTGGGGTCCCGGTCCCCATCCTGCGGCTCAAAATGGCTCCAGTCGATGGTTCGCCCATCCAGCCGTGGCGGGGTGCCGGTTTTGAGCCGGATCCAACGCAGGCCGAGACCGCGGATCTGCGTGGCCAGCAGCTCCGAGGCGGGCTCGCCATTCCTGCCGCAGGTGTAAGTATTTTCACCTACGTGCGCAAGCCCATTCAAGAAAGTCCCCGTGGTGATCACGGCCGCCTCGCCTTGCAGAATCCGGCCATCGAGGAGACCAACGCCGGCGAATCGCCTCTCCACGTCACCCCTCAAAATCAACCCCGCGGCCTCACCTTGCATGATTCGCAAGTTCGGCTCTTGCTCCAGCACCTCCCTCATCGTTGCCCGGTAGAGCTGCTTGTCGCACTGCGCCCTCGGTGACCAGACCGCTGGTCCCCGGCTCGTATTCAGCAGACGGAACTGGATGCCCGCCCGGTCCGCCACCTCCCCGATCACTCCACCCAAGGCATCCACCTCCCGCACCAGATGGCCTTTGGCAATCCCACCCACGGCCGGATTACAAGACATTTGGGCGATCAGGTCAAGATTCATCGTCACCAGCGCGGTTCGGCAACCCATTCGTGCGGCGGCACGGGCGGCCTCGCAGCCCGCATGGCCGGCTCCGACGACAATGACGTCAAAGTGACTGGTGAAGCCCAACGGAGATTAGTTCTATTCTAAGAAAGTTGGACACTCAGCAACAAATCTACCCAAGGAGCCCGTTGAAGTGACCATCCTCGTAGTTGGCAGCGGCGGCCGGGAGCACGCGCTGGTCTGGCGGCTGGCGCAAAGCCCGGCCTCGACGAAGCTGTACGCCAGTCCGGGCAACCCAGGGATCGCTCGCCTGGCGGAGTGCATCGCGCCGGCCAGCCCCACACCCGAAGGTTTCCTTTCGGTAGCCGAAACCGTTGGAGCAGATCTGACCGTGGTCGGCCCCGAGGCGCCTCTAGTGGACGGCATCGTTGACCTGTTTCGCGCCCGCGGGCGGCGAATTGTCGGCCCTTCCGCGGCGGCGGCGCAACTTGAAGGCAGCAAGATCTTCGCCAAGGAAGCCATGCGCCGCTTCGGCGTACCGACTGCCCAATACTCCTGCGCCGACAATCTCGGGGACGCCCTCCACGCCTTGCGCCGTTTTCCTTGCCCCGTGGTGCTCAAGGCCGACGGTCTGGCTGCCGGCAAAGGCGTCTGCATAGCGCGCACGCGGGAAGAAGCCGAACAGACCGCCAGGGCGCTGATGTCTGGTTCCCTGGTCGGGGAAGCCGGCCGCAGGCTGGTCATCGAGGAGTTTCTTGAAGGCGAAGAGGTAAGCTTCATCGCCCTAACCGACGGGACTCATGTGGTTCCCCTGGAGCCTACCCAGGACCACAAGGCGGTCTTTGACGGCGATCAGGGACCGAATACAGGCGGCATGGGAGCTTACTGTGACAGCCGCATCCTTACCGCTCGCCAGCATGACCTCATTCTCGAACGCGTGATCTATCCCGTAGTCGAGGGCATGCGCCGGGAAGGGCGGCCTTTCTCCGGCTTCCTGTACGCCGGGCTCATGATGGTGGAAGGCGAACCCAAGGTCCTAGAATTCAACGTGCGCCTGGGAGATCCGGAGACCCAAGCCTTGATGCACCGCATGGACGACGATCTGCTCCCGCTGCTGGAGGGCGCCGCGGCTGGGGAATTGCGTCCCGGGCCAATCCGCTGGCGCACAGGCCCGTCGGTGTGCGTCGTCCTGGCCGCCGCCGGTTACCCAGGAACCCCTCGCAAAGGCGATCCAGTCTTCGGCATTGAAGAGGCCGAGAGTCTGGGCGCGTGCGTATTCCACGCAGGAACCCGCATTGAGAATGGCCGCCTTGTGACCTCCGGCGGGCGCGTGCTGGGCGTCACAGCGGCAGGTGCCGACCTGAGCTCCGCCATCGCGAACTGCTACGCCGCCGTAAGCAAGATCCATTTCGAGGGGATGCACTACCGCCGCGATATCGGGCTCAAAGGACTCAAGCGTTGGCCTGCGCTAGAATGAAGGCTGCTGGAGGCCATCGGCCGGCCGGCGAAGCAGGTCGGGGACGTAGCTCAGATGGATAGAGCAGCCGCCTCCTAAGCGGCAGGTCGGCAGTTCGAATCTGCCCGTCCCTACCAGAGTTGGACTCTACTTCCCCCGGGTGGCTGTACTGGAAGCGCGATGCCGGAACGCCCGTTCGTTCACCTTCACACCCACACCGACTACTCGCTGCTCGACGGCGCCTGCGAGATCGGCAAGCTGATGCAGATCGTCTCCGAGCTAGGCATGCCCGCCGTGGCCATGACCGATCACGGGAACCTCTTCGGGGCCGTTCAGTTTTATCACGCCGCCAAGGCAAAGGGCATCCACCCGGTCATCGGCTGCGAAGTCTACGTCTCCCAGCAGGGACGCGAAGTCCGTTCGGACACAGACCGCTACAACCACCTCGTGCTCTTGTGCAAGACCCAAGAGGGCTACCGCAACCTCGTCAAGCTCGTTTCGGCAGGCTTCCTGGAAGGCTTCTATTACAAGCCCCGCATCGACCGCGACCTGCTGAGCCGCCACGCCAAAGGCTTGATCGGCATGTCCGCCTGCCTGCGCGGCGACATCAACGAACTGCTGCTGTCGGACGCATACGATGAGGCTCGGCGGCGTGCCCTGGAGTATCTCGACATTTTTGGACGTGGAAACTTCTTCCTGGAGCTTCAGGATCACGGTCTGGACGAAGACCGCCGCCTGCTCCCGCAGGTTTACCGCCTGTCCCAGGAAACCGGCATTCCGCTGGTCGTCACCAACGACTCACACTACCTCCAACAGGACGACTCCCGCGTCCACGATATCCTGCTCTGCATTCAGACCGGCAAGACGATCAGCGCCACCTCCCGCATGAAGACCTGGACGCCGCACTTCTACATTAAGTCGCGCGCCCAGATGGAGGCAGTCTTCGGAGAAGTCCCCGACGCTCTCGACCGGACCTGGGAGATCGCCCAGCGCTGCCAGGTGCGGCTGGACAAGATCAGCGAGCCGTTCCCGAAGTTCGACGTCCCGGAAGGCCACACAACCGACAGCTACTTCGAGTTCGCCGCCCGCCAAGGCTTCGAGGCGCGCCGCCCCCGTCTGGAGGCTCTATACAAGGCCGGTCGCTTGAAGCACCATCCCGCCGAATACGCCCAGCGGCTGGACAGCGAGATCCAGATGATTCAGCGGATGAAGTTCTCCGGCTACTTCCTGATCGTCTGGGACTTCATCCGCTACGCCAAGTCTCAAGGGATCCCGGTCGGCCCCGGGCGAGGCTCCGCCGCCGGAAGCCTCGTCAGCTACGCCATGGGGATCACCGATATCGACCCCCTCCAGTACGGGCTCCTGTTCGAGCGCTTCCTCAACCCCGAGCGCGTGACCTTGCCCGATATCGACATCGACTTCTGCATGAACCGCCGCGGCGAAGTCATCCAGTACGTGGCTCAAAAATACGGGCGCGATCAAGTGGCGCAGATCATCACCTTTAACACCCTCGGCGCCCGGGCTGCCATCAAAGATGTCGGCCGCGTTCTCGAAATGGGCTACGCCGAAGTCGACCGCCTCACCAAACTCGTCCCCAACGTCCACAACATTACCCTCGAGGAGGCTCTGGCCAAAGAGCCGAAACTGGCCGAAGCCGCCCGCAGCGATCCGCGGGTGGCTGAAGTGCTGGAAATTGCCCGTCGCGTGGAAGGCATGTGCCGCAATGCCTCCATCCACGCCGCAGGCGTAGTCATCGCCCCCCAGCCGCTCCAGGAAATCCTCCCCCTCTACCGCACCAATAAGGATGAAATCGTCACGCAGTACGACGGCGCCAGCCTCGAAAAACTCTCCCTTCTCAAAATGGATTTCCTGGGGCTGACCACCCTCACCGTGGTCCACGACGCTCTGGACCTCATCCATAAGAACCACGGCGTGCGCCTGGTTCTCGAAGACCTCCCCCTCGACGATCAAGCCACCTACGAGATTTTCTGCAAGGGCCACACCAGCGGCATCTTTCAGTTCGAATCTCCCGGCATGCGGGAGATCCTGCGCCGCTATCAGCCCTCCCGCCTCGAGGACCTGATTGCGCTCAACGCCCTCTACCGCCCTGGTCCTCTTCAGGGCCGAATGGTCGACGACTTTATCGACCGCAAGCACGGCCGCCAGCCAGTCACCTACGAGTTGCCAGAGCTGAGGCCCATCCTGGAGGAGACCTACGGGGTTATCGTCTACCAGGAGCAGGTGATGCAGATTGCCAACGTTGTGGCCGGCTACTCCCTCGGCGAGGCTGACATCCTGAGGCGCGCCATGGGCAAGAAAAACGCCGAGGAAATGGCCGCGCAGCGCGAGAGATTCATCACCGGCGCCAAAGCCCGCGGCTACCCCGAGCGCAGCGTCGCCCGTATCTTCGACCTCATGGAGCAGTTCGCAGGCTACGGCTTCAATAAGTCGCACTCGGCCGCCTATGCTTATCTCGCCTACGTCACCGCTTACCTGAAGGCGCACTTCCCCGTGGACTTCATGTCCGCTTTGCTGACATCCGAAACGGGGAACACCGACAAGGTGGTCAAGTACATCAATGAGTGCGAAGACATGGGCATCGCCATCCTGCCCCCTGACGTGAATCACAGCGGCTGGAGCTTTACGCCCGACTATCAGTGCGGCCAGCGCGGCGGCATCCGTTTCGGACTGGGCGCCATCCGCAACCTGGGCCGCACCGCCGTCGAGGCAATCCAGAAGGCTCGCTCCGAACATGGACCCTTCCGCTCGTTGCGGCACTTTTGCGAAAACGTGGATCTCACCTCCCTGAACCGGCGCATGCTGGAGAGCCTGATCAAAGCCGGTGCCATGGACAGCCTGGGTGGAACGCGCGCCCAACTGTTTGCGGCCATTGAGCCGGCCATGGAAGCAGGCCAGCGGGCGCAGCGCGACCGGCAGTGCGGCCAGGGCGCTCTCTTTTCGCTGTCCGCCGGCGAGGAATTCGCCGCCGAACCCCCACTGCCTCAGGTCGAAGACTGGACCCTGGACCAAAAGCTGGCCGGGGAGAAAGAGGTGCTCGGTCTGTTCGTCACCGGGCACCCCCTGGACAAGTTCGCCGATAAGGTCCGCGAATTGGCCACCCATAATTCCGCCACTCTAGAGGGACTGGAGAAGGGCGCCGAAGTCGTCCTTTGCGGAATATTAACCGGCATCCAGAAAAAGCGGACCAAAGACGGCAGGCCCTGGGCTTCCCTTCAGCTCGACGACCCTCAAGGGACCGTGGAGGCGCTGGTCTTCGCCACAAACTACGACCGCCTGGAGCCCCAGCTGGTTGAAGACCGTCTGGTTATGGTGACTGGTTCCGTCCTGCCCGAAGAGAACTCCGCGCCGAAGGTCTCCATCGTCGACATCGTCCCCTTGGAGTCTGCGCGCGTCTCTTATCCTTCCTTGATCTCCGTGCGGGTCTGGCTTGGGCAGAACCGCCTCGAGCCCCTTGCGCAACTCTTCCGGCGCAAACCAGGCCAGACCGCGGTCCGACTGCGCCTGGAAAAAAGCCGCGCTTTTCAGGTCTTCCTGGATATTCCCTGGAAGATCCAGCCGGACTCTGAATTTCGGGCCGAGCTCGAACGCATCTGCGGTCCGGGTTCCCTCGAGATCTTGGCCCACTGAGCTTCGGCCCATACTCCTCATGGACCATCGCCGTTGTGGTCAAACTGTAAGCGCGGAGCCCCCACCGGCCGGGCTGACCGACTATCATGAAAAGGATGGATCTGCAATCGGCCAAGCAACGGGTGGAAGCCCTCGAGCGGGAGCTGGCCGCAATCCGCGCGGCTAACCCGCAGGCGGAGCCGCGGCTGCAACAGATCGAGGCCGAGTTGAAAAGGCTCCAGGCTGAGGTCTCACCGAGCGGGCCTTGGCAGAGGGTCCAACTCGCCCGCCACCCCAAACGTCCCCACTCGCTCGACTATATTCAGCGCCTGATCACCGGCTTCCACGAGCTTCACGGGGACCGCGCCTTCGCCGATGACCCCGCCATCGTGTGCGGTTTCGGCTTCTTTGAAGGCCACCCGATTATGGTCGCCGGCCAGCAGAAGGGCCGTGACACCAAGCAGAAGCTTTACCGCAACTTCGGTATGCCCAAACCCGAGGGCTACCGAAAGGCCTTGCGAGTCATGCGGCTGGCGGCCAAGTTCGGCCGGCCGATTCTGACCTTGCTCGATACCCCCGGCGCTTATCCCGGCGTCGACGCCGAAGAACGCGGCCAAGCGGAAGCCATCGCGGTGAATCTCCGCGAGATGTCCCGCCTGCCGGTGCCTATCATCGTCGTCTGCATCGGCGAGGGCGGCAGTGGCGGCGCTTTGGCCCTCGGCGTCGGCGACCGTGTGTACATGCTCGAAAACGCGGTCTACAGCGTCATCTCTCCGGAAAGCTGCGCGGCCATTATCTGGCGGGATGCCTCCAAAGCGGAACTGGCGGCCAACGCCTTGAAGCTCACCGCCCAGGACCTCAAAGGCCTCGGTTTGATCGACGAGATCATCCCCGAACCGGGTGAAGGCGCTCACACAAACCCGGACCAGGCCGCCGCCCTCCTCGCTGAGGCCCTCCGCCGCGCCCTGGCCGAATTGAGCGCACTTCCCTCCGCGGAGCTCCTGGAACGCCGCTACCAGAAGTTCCGGTGCATGGGCAATTTCTTCAGCGGCCTGGGGGCCTGACCTCCTCCCGTGGTAGCATGAAATTAGCTCCGCAAGCCCGAACATTTGGCCGCTAATCTGCGTCTACTGTCCATGGAGCCCACGCGGTGAAAAAACCGGTCAAAATTTGGCTGTCGATTGGCGTCGCCGCAATCCTGGCGGGATCCGTCTACTACGGAGTCAACAAGAGTCAAGCCGACATCGTAACCGTGCAAACTGGAAAGGTCATTCGGCAGGACCTGACCGCCACGGTGACCGCCTCCGGTGAGATCCGGCCCAGAAACTACGTCAACATCGGCGCCAATGTCATGGGGCGCCTCACCGAGATCCTCGTCAAAGAGGGCGACCGCGTTACCAAAGGGCAATTGCTAGCCAAACTGGAGTCCGTGCAGGCCGGAGCCGACGTCAATGCCCAATTAGCCAACCTCAGTGCCGCTCAAGCCGAAGTGACGGGCGCCGAGGCCGCTTTGAAGGCCGCCGATGAAAGCCTCCGGACCTTGAAGGCCTCGGTGGACCGCGCTCGTGCTGAGTTGCAGCGAGCCAATCTGGACTTCGAACGCAGCCAGCAGCTCTACGCCGAACGCCTCATCGCCAAGCAGGAGTTTGACTTACGCAGGGCCCAGGCTGAAGCGGCCGCCGCGACCTTGCGCGAAGCCGAAGCCCGCCTCGCCCAGGCCGAAGCCCAGCGGATGCAAACTGCCGCCTCCCTAGCCTCGGCCCAGAAGCGGGTCGCCCAAATCCAGGCCTCTTTGGTTCGGGTGAAAGACGTTTTGAACAAGCACTTGGCCACCTCGCCCATCGACGGCATCGTGACCAACCTGCCCGTCCGCGTGGGCGAGACCGTCGTCCCCGGCATCCAGAATTCTCCCGCCAGCCTCATTATGACCATCGCCGACATGTCGCTTATCACCGCCGAGGTCAAGGTCGATGAGGCCGATATCGTCAGCATCCAGAACGGCCAGATCGCCGACATCACGATCGATGCCCTGCCCAACCGGACCTTCAAAGGCCACGTCATCGAGATCGGCAACACCGCCATTCTGCGCTCCACCGGCTTGGCTGCTTCTCAAAGCGCCATCTCCAGCCAGGAAGCGAAAGATTTTAAAGTGGTTATCGCGCTGGATAACCCCCCGCCGGAGATCCGCCCAGGCCTGTCTTGCACCGCAAAGATAACCACAGCCACCCGCAGCAACGTCTTATCTATTCCGATCCAGGCGTTGACCGTCCGGCAAAAGGGTGACTTGTTGCCCAAGCCGAAGAAAGGAGTCCAGGCGGCAGCCGCGACTGACCCCGCCAAACAGAAGGAGTTGAGCGAGGAAGTTCAAGGGGTCTTCGTGGTCCAGGACGGGAAGGCCGTTTTCCGGAAAGTGGACACCGGCATCACTGGCGCCACCTATATCGAGTTGTTAGGCGGGCTGAAAGAAGGCGATGAGATCATCACGGGCAGCTACCGGGTCATCCGGACCTTACGAAACGAAACCCGTGTGAAAATAGACAACCGTACGGAGACTTCAAAGGCTCTATAAAAGGGGCCGCCAGTCTCCGGTGAGAGAAGGTTAACCATGGCAAGAGCAGTCTCAGAAATCAGAGAACGCGGCGAACAGTTGAAGCGCGAGGGAGTGGTCATCCAGACCCACAATCTTTGGAAGACTTATGTGATGGGCGATCAGGAGATTCACGCCGTTTCCGGCGTTGATTTGACCATCCACCGTGGTGAGTATGTGGCCATCATGGGACCTTCCGGTTCCGGGAAGTCCACGCTGATGAACCTGATCGGATGTTTGGACACTCCCACAAGCGGTGAGTACTATATCAATGGGCAGTTGGTTTCCGATCTGAGCGACGACGAGCTTGCCCGGATCCGCAACAAAGAGATCGGGTTCGTTTTCCAGACCTTCAACCTGCTCCCGCGCGCCACCGCTCTCCATAATGTAGAGCTTCCCCTGATTTACGCCGGCATCCCCGCCGAGGCCCGCATCGAGCGCGCCAAAGAGGCGCTTCGAATGGTGGACCTGGAGTCCCGCATGTACCACAAGCCCAGCGAGTTGTCCGGCGGTCAGCGGCAGCGCGTGGCGATCGCCCGGGCTCTGGTGAACAACCCCTCCATTTTGCTGGCCGATGAGCCCACGGGCAATCTGGACTCCGCCACTGGCAATGAGATCATGGGCCTCTTTGATGTGCTCCACAAGCAGGGCAACACCATCGTGTTGGTGACCCACGAGCACGACATCGCCATGTACGCCCACCGCGTCATCCACGTCCGCGACGGCAAAGTCGAACGCGACGAGCGGATCAAGTAACTCCTGCCTTGGGTGGGCGCCGGCTGCCAGCCTGCGCCCGCCCCAATACCGTATGCCTCCTCTTGTGGGCGAGCCTCATTGTGGGGCAGACATTCTTGTCTGCTCCGGCCGAGCTTTGTAGACCAGGCTGTTTTTGTACGGTAGACATTCTTGTCTGCCGGCCGAGTTTTGTGGGGCAGGCCTCCAGGCCTGTCGGCCGGCATTCCTGCCGGCCTGGGCCCCCTTCACCCACCGCCCTCCCGGCGCGCACCGCCAACCCTCACCCAGCGCCACCCTGGAATCGGTTGACCTTCTCCGTGCCCTCCTTGTCCCCCGTGGTTTGTCTTCTCCGTGTTTGTCTGTGTCCTCTGCGCCCTCTGTGGTTTGCCTTCTCCGTGTTTCTCTGTGTCCTCTGTGCCCTCTGTGGTTTGCCTTCTCCGTGTTTCTCCGTGTTCTCTGTGCCCTCTGTACTACTAGCCCGTAGAT
>JAIMAR010000196.1 GCA_023511855.1 Bryobacteraceae bacterium | reverse complement strand
GGGTGCGGGGCGAGATTATGACGAGGAAACGGCACTAACCCGCCATCGGTACTAAGATGTCAGAGAAGGGGCGCAAACGGCGCAAGGGGCGGGGGAAGGGGGGCAGACGATACGGTGTGCGCACGGTCTTCATCCTGGCGCACCCACGGCACAGGCGCGGGCACAAACGAAACGGGGTGCGCACCTTCCGATGCGCACCCCGCGATTCTGGAGCGGATGACCGCGCGACTGACGCACCGGGGTCCCGACGGGAGTGGGTTGTATTTGGACGGACCGATCGCCTTGGGTCATCGGCGGCTGGCCATCATTGATCTGGCCGGGGGCGCTCAGCCGATGCCCAACGAGGATGGGTCGGTATGGATCACCTACAACGGCGAACTTTACAACGAGCCGGCTCTGCGTGAGGAACTCGAGGCGAAGGGTCATCGCTATCGCACTCAGAGCGATACGGAAACACTGGTGCATCTCTACGAGGAGGAAGGTGAGGACTTCGCGGCACGGCTCAACGGAATGTTCGCCCTGGCGATTTGGCAAGAGAGCGAGAAGAAGCTCTTTCTGGCCCGGGACCGGATGGGGATTAAGCCGCTGTATTACTTGCGGCGGGGCAGCGATCTGCACTTCGGCTCAGAGCTGAAGGCGATTCTGGCGCATCCGGAGGTCGAGCGGAGGATCAGCCGGTCCGGGCTGAGCTACTACCTGGGCTTGAACTGGGTGCCGGGGCCGTACACGCTGGTGGAAGGGATCGTGAAGCTTCCGCCGGGCCACTGGCTGGAGTGGCAGAACGGGCGAATCCAGAGCGGGAGCTACTGGAAGCTGGATTTCAGGGTCCGGCCGGACTGGAGTTTCGGGGAAGCCAAAGAAGAGCTGGATTCGCTACTGGCCAGCGCGGTGCGGGAACACCTGATTTCCGATGTGCCGCTCGGGGTGTGGTCCAGCGGCGGTTTGGACTCTTCGACGATCCTGCACTACGCTGCGCAGAGCTATCCGGGCCGATTGAAGACGTTCTCCGTGTCGTTCCGCGGGAGGAGTTTTGACGAGAGCCCGTACTTCCGTCTGGTCTCTTCGGTTTATGGAACGGACCATCACGAGTTTGACCTGAACCCGGATCAGGATCTTCCGGCCGCCATCGAGGAGTTGAGCTATTACTGCGATGAACCCAGCGCCGACGCGGGCGCGCTGCCGGTGTGGTTTCTATCGAAGATGTGCCGCCGTCTTGTGACGGTGGCGCTGAGCGGGGAAGGAGCGGACGAGCTTTTCGGCGGCTACATTACGTACCTGGCGGACCGCTCGGCGGCACTCGCGCGCCTTGCGCCGGAGAAGGCGTTGCGCGCGGCGCTATGGATGGCGCGGCGGTGGCCGGTGTCCGACGACAAGGTCAGCCTGGAGTACAAGGTCAAGCGGTTCCTGGAAGGAGCGCTGCTGGACCCTGATGAGGCGCACGTTTTTTGGAACGGGACCTTCCGCACCGAGGACAAACGGCGGCTGTGCCGGTTTGACGAGCATCCGCCGGTGCGGCGGCTGTTTGAGAGCCTTCCGCCGGATGCCGCCAAGGCGGGCAAGCTGAACCGGTACCTGTGGTTTGACCAGCTCTACTACTTGCCGGACGACATCCTGACCAAGTGCGACCGCATGAGCATGGCCCACTCGCTGGAGGTGCGGCCGGCGTTTCTGGATCACCGGATCGTCGAGTTTGCGGCGAGCTTGCCGGAGAGCTTCAAGATCCGCGGTTGGACTCTGAAATTCCTGCTCCGGGAGCTGATGCGCGGCCGGCTGCCGGCGGAGGTGCTGAAACGGTCCAAGCAAGGGTTCGACATTCCCGCGCACGACTGGCTGCGAGGCCCACTGCGCACGCTGCTTCTGGATACACTGACGGATGAGGCGGTGGCCGCATCCGGCCTGTTCCGCCCGGAAGCGGTGCGCGCCTTGATCCGCGCTCACCTGGAGAGAAAGGCGAACTACGGATATCACTTATGGGGGCTTCTGACCCTGTTCCTATGGCTGCGGCGCTGGAGAATCGCGACCGTGCCTCGGGAGGACCTCCGGCCAACGGCCGTGGAGGAATCCGCGCCGGCGACCTAATTGTTGTCCTTACAGCCGCGGTGATCTTCTTTGGGACGGTGGCGAGTCCCCCCTCCCTGATGGATGATGTGGATGCCGTGCAGGCGCAGATCGCCCGGAACATGCTGGATTCGGGCGACTGGGTGACGGCGCGGCTGAACGGCGTCCCGTATCTGGAGAAGGCGCCCCTGCATTACTGGGTCATTGCGCTGTCCTATTTGGTCTTCGGGGTCAGCGACTGGGCGGCCCGCATTCCGTTCGCCCTGGCGGCAGTGTTGCTGTGCGGGGTGACGTACCGCTTCGGGCGGTGGGCGTTTGGGGAACGGGGCGGGCTCTACGCGGGGCTGGCGCTATCGACGTGCGTGGGGCTGTTCCTGTTCACGAGGATTCTGATCCCGGATGCAATGCTTACGCTGAGCGTGACGCTCGGGTTGTGGAGCCTGCTGCGCGCGCTGGAGGAAGACGAACCCCACCCGCAGTGGTGGGCCGCCGGGCTGGCGGCGAGCATCGCCGTTGGAGTGCTGCTGAAGGGCTTGATTGCGGCGGTGTTCGTGGCGGGAGCGGGAGGCGTGTGGTTGCTGGCCACGGGGCAACTGTTCCGGCGGCGGACCTGGCAGCGGCTGCACCCGTTCCGCGGACTGCTTTTGATCTTGTTGATCGCCGCGCCGTGGCACGTGCTGGCCATCGTGCGCAACCCACCCTACTTCGACTTCACACTGCGCAGCGAGCCGGGGGTCTACCGGGGCTTCTTCTGGTTCTACTTCCTGAACGAGCACGTATTCCGGTTTCTGAACATGCGCTATCCGCGGGACTATAACACCGTCCCGCGCCTGCTGTTTTGGAGTCTGCATTTGGTGTGGCTGTTTCCCTGGAGCCTGTTGCTGGCGGCGGCGGCGCGGTTGAGCTACCGCCCGGCCGATCGCGCGGGCCGAACCCGGCTGCTGGCGCTGGCGTGGACCGGGTTCGTGCTGCTGTTCTTCACCTTCTCGACCACGCAGGAGTATTACTCGATGCCGTGCTATCCGGCGCTGGCGCTGCTCGTCGGGTCGGCGGCTGCGGCGGGGGGCGCATGGGTGCGTAGGGGGTTGCAGGTGACGGCGGCGGTGGCCGCGGTTGCGGCTCTGGCCACGGGCGCGCTGCTGGCCATGGTGTGGAACATGCCCGCTCCCGGCGATATCGCCTCCGCGCTGCGGCAGAATCCGGAGCTGTATACGCTGTCGCTGGGGCACATGGGCGATCTGACGCTGAGGTCCTTCGCGTATTTGAAGCTTCCTCTGGGGATGGCCTGTGCGGCATTTGTCGTAGGCGCGGCCGGCATCTGGTCCGGCAAGCGCGTGGGCGTCCAGGCGGCGTTCGCGGCGCTGATGATGGTCTTGTTCCTGCATGCGGCGCGGGTGGCGATGATCCGCTTCGATCCGTACCTGTCTTCGCGCCCGCTGGCGGAGGCGCTGAAGGCAAGTCCTCCGGGTCGGCTGATTGTGGACGATCAGTATTACGCCTTCAGTTCGGTGTTTTTCTATGCCAACACGCGCGCGTTGCTGTTGAACGGCCGGGTGATGAATCTGGAGTACGGCTCCTATGCGCCCGGCGCGCCGGATGTGTTCATCGACGACGCGGAGTTCCAACGGCTCTGGCCATCGGGGGAGCGGTATTACCTCGTGGCTGCGGACACCGCCCGGCCCCGGCTGGAGCGCCTGGTGGGGGCGGAGGCGCTGAAGGTAGTGGTCGCCGCGGGAGGCAAGGCCCTTTACACGAACCGCTGAGCTGACATGCGAATCGCCATCGACGCCATTCCGCTGCTGCTGCGCAGCGCCGGTGTGAAGACCTATCTGTTGAACTGGCTGATTCACATGCGGCGGCTGTGCGCTCCGGATGAAGTGCTGGCCTGGCCCTTTTTGGATCCGCGCGAGGATTTTTCGCACGAGCGCTCGGTGGCGGGACGCTGGGGCACCCTCAGCCGGCTGGCGCTGCTGCATTGGAACAATTGCCGGCTTGTTCCTCCGCTCCACTGGCTGGGGCCGCGCGCCGACGTCTTCCACGCGTCCCATCAGATGCGGCGGCCGCCGAAGCGGTGCAAGCTGACGGCGACGATCTACGACATGACCTGCTGGCTGGCGCCGGAAACGCATAGTCCGGCCAACGTGCGGGCGCTGCACCGGTTTGCGGAGAACGTGATGCTGCGGGCCGATGGCCTGATCGCGATTTCGGAAAGCAGCCGGCAGGACGCCATCCGGATTCTCAACTTGAAGCCGGACAGAGTTGTGGTGATTTATCCGGGCGTAGCGGCGGCTTATTTTAAAGTCACGGCCGAGCAGGCGGCACAGGCCGCCGCCAAGTATCGCCTGCGGAAACCGTATGTGCTGTTTGTGGGGACGATTGAGCCGCGCAAGAACGTGGACGCGCTGCTGGATGCCTGGATGCGCCTGCCCGAGGATCTGCGCGAGCCGCATGAGCTTGTTGTGGCGGGCGCGGAGGGCTGGGCCTCGCCGCGGACTCTGGCCCGGCTGAAGAGCGGCGAGGCCGGCGTGCGCTATCTGGGGTATGTTCCGGAATTGGACATGCCGGGCCTAACGGCAGGGGCGCTGATGTTGGTCTACCCGTCGCTCTACGAAGGCTTCGGGTTGCCACTGGCGCAGGCGATGGCGGCGGGCGTGCCGGTGGTGACGTCCAACGTCTCCTCGATGCCCGAGGTTGTGGGCGACGCCGGGCTGCTGGCCGATCCGCGCAGCGAACAAGAGATCGCGGCAGCGATCGGGAGATTGCTGGAATCGCCCGAATTGCGCGCGACGCTGGCGGCCAAGGCCCGCGCCCGAGGGGCGCGGTTTCGCTGGGAGGCGGCGGCGCAGCAATCGCTGGAGTGGTTCCGGGCGATCGCGGGGTAAAAGCGCAGGTTCTTTCCCGCCGGTCCCGGATGTTTCCCCGAACCCGGCGGACGGCTGGGACCAACGAGAAATCTCTTCGAACCTGGGCGCGCACGGTCTCGTTCTGAATAGTGAACCGGCATGGCGTTGTTCGATGACGGGGAGCGCCTACCGCACATATAAGTCAAAAGGACCTGAATCTAATGATTGCAACGGAAGCGTCCGCACCCGGCGCCAGCCGGGCTCGCGCGTGGATTGCGCGCAATGACATCCGACTATTCTTCTTAGCCTCGTTCGTGTTCTCCTGGACGATCTACGGCATTCTGTCGTTAATCCACATCGAGAACCAAACGACGCTGAGCCGCTGGCTTCTGATCGCGGCCTATGGTCCGTCGCTTGTGGCCATCTTGATCAGCGCAGTTCTGAAACCTGCAACTTCCCCTTCCCGCGGCCTGTCCTTCAAAGCGTTGTTTGCGCTCGCGTTTGCCGCGGCGGCTGCGGTAGAGTGCCTGGACCACTGGTGGTGGAATCACCGCATTGACAAGGGCCTGGTGGCGGCGGACTTGATTCTGGTTTCGATGGCGGCGCTGGTCCTTTCGGGCGTTCGCTTTCCGAAGCAGGGGATCAGAGAGCTGCTGAGCGGGATGACCCGGTGGCGGCTGAGCGCGGGATGGTATCTTCTGGCGATCGGGCTGTGGCCGGCCATTGTGGTAGGCGGCAATGCGCTCGCGGAGGCGGCGGGCTTGGGGGTTCCAAACAAGCCCTGGTATCCTTCGGTCCCACTGGCTCCGCTAGTTGTGGAGTCGTTTTTCTGGTACCTGCTCTTTGGCGGACCCTTGAATGAAGAGGCGGGCTGGCGGGGGTTTGCGCAGGCGCGGCTGCAACAGCGCCTCAGTCCGTTGAGCGGCGCTGTGATCATCGGAGCGCTGTGGGGGCTATGGCATGTTCCTTTGCACCTGATGGGCTTCTACCCTATGGGAGCGGTGGGAGCGGTTATTCGCATCTTCAGCATTCCGCTCGCGGTTGTGTTCGCCTGGCTGTTTAACCGCACCGGGCAGAGCCTCTTGCCTGTGCTCTGTCTGCACTCCGCGCGGAACACGACCAGCTTGTTCTTGCCAAGAAACTTCGTCGTCACGGAACTGCTGATGCTTCTGGTAGCGGCCGGCGTGGCGTTTGCGGGCAAAATGTGGCGGCCGCTCAGGCGGAACGGCGACGCATGAGGCCAACGCTGCTAGCGGGTGGGCGGCAACGGCGGCCAAGGCGAGGGTGGCTCGAACCCGCGGGCGCGGCGGAGGTAGAAAGAGGGGGTTTCAAAGCGGCTGGTCAGCGTGGTCAGAGAACGCTCCGGCAGCGTCAGACGCACCGAGTTGGCCCAGACGGGCAAAGGGGGATACTCCGCGAACGACTCTGCTTCGGAGGTGCGGATGCGGCGCAGAAGCGTGAGCTGGTTGGGAATGCCGAAGACAGTGACCTCTCGCGAGGCTCCCAGATTGGCGATGTGCAGGGTCAGGACCTCATTGCGCAGAAATGCCGTGACGAGAACCTTGGGCTTGTCGGATTCCACCCAGAGCGCGGCGGATTGCGGCGGGGTCAGATTGGCGAACTGCGTGGTGAACCAGAAGCGGGAAGTCGGCTCCAGCACCGTAGCGCCCCCGGCGGAGAGGGTTCGGACCAGACTGTAGTCGGCGGTGAATTCCCAATAGATGGTGGCCTGCGGGCGGGCGTAGATCAGCAGCTCTTGATGCTGCTGGACCTCGCGGAGCCCGTACCAGAAGTTGTCATAGACCCGCCCGCGCCATGCGGCGGGATCCGTACCCATCTCGGCGACCAGCAGGGGCAGCCCGAGGCTTTCGGCCAGATCGCCCCAGGCGCGGTACTGATCCGGCGTTGCACCGCCCCAGGAGTGGAACGAGACGGCGCCGGCGTAGCGCAGGGCCTCGGGATCGGCGGCCGCGGGCTGCACATAGGCGTGGGTGCCGCGCGGGTGGCTGACGTCGCCCAGAAGCATTTTGGTCTTCAGTCCGAGGCTCTCCAAATGCGCGCCGATGCTCTTAATGGCGTCGCGATGTTCCTCCGGAGAAAACAAGACATTGATGCCGAGGTTGGGCTCGTTGAACGAGAACAAATCCGGCTCGACGCCGTACTGATTCTTCGCGTACAGGAGGTAGGAACCGATGGATTCCAGTAACTCATCCCAGAGGGCCGGGTTGACGCGGCGCTGAGAGGTGTTGAAGGGCTGGGGCTGGGGATCCACGTAGAGCCATTCGGGAAGATTCCAAATCGTGATGACGTAGGGGATGCCGCGGCGCTGAATTTCGCGGGCCAGCTCGAACTCGCGGCGCAGGTTCGTGCCGGCGAGGTCGCGCTGCTGGAAGAAGGTCCAGTCGGCGACGGAAGGCGACGCGTTATCGTTGAGCGGCTCCCATTCGGCCAGGGTCATTTCGGTCCGGGCCCAGCGGACTTGCAAGTGATCGAGGGTGTACTGGGTGACAGGGGACTCGATTTGAAAGCAGTAGTTGCCCCCGAAGCCGTGGAAGGCATAGCGGCTCACGGCAGGATCGAGTGTCACGGTGGCGGGCGTCGTGTCCGGCACCCCGGCG
>JAIMAR010000195.1 GCA_023511855.1 Bryobacteraceae bacterium | reverse complement strand
GGTGTGAAGACGTCCCGCCATAGCGTGAAGCCGAAGTACTGCACGTCGAAGGAACGGGGATTCGGTTCGAGTACCTCACTAGGGACGGTGATTCCGAGCTTCAATGCGAGCGTTTCTGCTCTATGAAGGATCGCGGCTTCGCTTTCTCCTCCAACGGGCAGGTCGGGCCGCGAAAGATAGAGCTTCCCGGCAGTTGTGGATCGCGTTGCGGCAACAGCCATCAGCTGGTTACCAAGGCGCTTCGCGCATCCCTCTGCCTTCACATAGTCGCTGTCCGCTACCGTCCTGCAGAACGGGCAGGTGGCGTTGCCGCCCTTGGAGAAGCCCGCCGGGTCGAAGCCCAGGCCTTTTTCCGTGCGGCTCTCGACCACCTCGAAACGAACCTGCTTCTTGCCCTTCGGCGCGATCATCTTGAGCGCCACGTAGCGGTCCTTCTTCTTGCACAGCCAGGTCTGGCGCACGAGCGGGACCGTCGCCCCGCAGGTCGGGTTCTTGCAGCGCACCGTCCGCGTCCAGAGATAGGCGACCGGCACGAGGAAGCCCGGGGGCACGCTTTCCTTCTTCGCGCCCATCGTGAACAGCGTCGGGTCCGGCGCCGCGCCGCGTTTGCCCTTGAACTCGGGATCGGGAATGAGCGGATACAGATCGCCGATCTCCGCCTTGACCTTTTCGAGCACCCAGTTCCCCCAGTAGCGGACCTCCTCGGCCAGTCCGCCCCAGGTGGTGTCGCCTTGTTCGTTCTTCGGCCCGGTCATGCCGCGCACGGTCGGATCGGGCTTGCCGTATTTCTGGGGATAGACGAGGGTGCAGAGTTCGATGATGTGGGCCACGGGGTTCAAGTCGAGCGCATAGGCCTCGCAGCCCAGGCGCAGGGCCTCGAGCGGGATCGCGCCGCCGCCGGCGAACATGTCGAGCACCTTGGGGCGAGGAGCGCGACCGGCCTCGATGTCCTCGATGGTAACCGGTTTGCCCGTTTCGCGGGTCAGGCGCTCGGCGTGCGCTTCCAGGATGTGCCGCTGAGCCTGAGCGATGACCTTGGGATCGCCCGGATATTTGCAGAGTCGGGTCACGAACTCGGCAGCAGCCCGACGATTGAGGCCGCGCCTGGTCCCATTCTTGAAGCGCTCGGCCTTCTCCGGGTCAGCGGGCGGGTTCTTCAGCTCGACCTCCTTGACCCAGCGATCGGCCGGCACGAGCGCTCCGTAAACGGCAGCCCGGCAGGCGACCAGCGGCCGGCGGGCCCACCACAGATGCAGGGTGGAGATGTGCCCCTTGCGGACGGACTTTTCGCGCGAGGCCTCGGCACTGATGGCCTCGATGGGGAGGTAGTCCTCGATGAGGCGGCGGGGGTCAGTCATGGGGTTGCTCCAAACCATTCCTGCAACGTACTCCGAAGACGCAGGAACGCAGCATCCTGACACCGTTGCAGACTCACGGTCTGCGCGAGAGTCCGATAGATGGCGGATGATCGCGGTTTTCTGACTTCGTATAGTGCGGACTCGACGGCGGACTTTGGATCGCTGGGTTTCCGGTCGCTGTCGCTCCACAGCCCCCTCTGCCGCAGCCAATCCCGAAGTACTGATCCACGCCCAGCCCAACCGAGCGCGTCGACCACATGCGGCGAATCGTTCCAAACCCAGACTTCGAGTTCGGGAGCAATCACGATGGCGCGTGCCCAGCCGTCGAGGCTGGCGTCAGCTAGCGCGCGATTGATCTGCGCCTGAATATCCGGTGGCGCTCCCTCCCAAGCCGCGTCGAGAAGGAGAAGCCCGTGCTGGTACTTGTTCTGGAGAGGGCGGACGAACTCGACGCCCTCGCGAAACACGCCGGGGTCTCTCCGCGGATGAACGACCACCTCGGCGGCAATCTGCCGGATGCCGAGCGCTGCATGCCGCTTGAGAAGCTCGGCCATAGCCGCCTCCATGTTCTTGTCCGCCACCAGACAGAAAAGATCGTTCATCCCAGTATCCCGCTTGCGAAGAGCGTCCCCAGGTCGAGCTTCCCGTGCCACTCCCGTAGCTTGGGGTGCTCGTCGCCGGAGACGATGTCTGTTGCCCCTTGCTCGTCGCGTGCGAAGCAGATGACCTCATCGCGTTTAGCCATGCCGAGGATCACCGGCGAGTGTGTCGCCAATAGCACCTGGGCTCCATAGACCGATGAAAGCGACTGGTAGACGGTTTCTACCGCCCGCGGATGGATACCGTTTTCCGGTTCCTCGATGAGATAGATTCCCGAAAGATCCGGTATGTACGCCAGCAGCGTCAGCGCGAGCAGGCGCAGCGTCCCATCCGAAACAAGCCAGGATGGAATCGCGAGTCCGTTCCTGTAATTCAACACGAGATACCGATGCCGGTCTTCCGCTCGCTCCCGGGTCTCGATGTGCTCAATGTCCGGCAAGGCCTCGCGAACGTGCGCGACCCAGTCCCGCAAGCGGCCCGCATGTTCCTTTTCAAGGGTATGAACGACCCACGGCAGGTTGGAGCCGTCCGGGAGGTAGCCCCTGGCACGACCGGGAGGACTGGGCAGGCGCATGGCCTCGCTCGAAAGCACCAGCCGCTGGATGCCTTCCATGAGGAGTTTGCGAAACCACGTCGCCACGGGGAAGCGCTCTTCGTCCTCCGGCAGACTGGTAAGTGCCGCCTTGTCCGCCGCCACACGGAACGGGTTGTTCCAGCCCGATGTTTCCGACAGAAACATCACGCGCTCAGGCTCGTCCCCCCTGCCGACTATTTTCTTCCAGCCGCTTGGGGTGCGCTTCCGAGGAGCTTGCACGATGCTGTCAGGGGGAGCCGGTGGTTCGGGAAAGAGTGTCTTCTGAACGGGACGTGAAGCCTGATCTTCGGGTCGCAGCCACAGATTCTCCGACACAACACGGAGCGGTCCGGAAACGTCCACTGCGATTTCGTAGCGACAGAGATTGGTATTCCCGCTTTTGAGACGGTTCTGACGGTCGGAAGGGATGGCAACTTCGATAGCCATCTCGAACGTATTGCGCTTGCGCATCCAGGTGAGCTGCTTCGCGTCGGGGGCGCGGTGCGGGATGGAGAACTTGGGATCTCCCTCCACGGCTCCGGTCAGCCCCACA
This sequence comes from Bryobacteraceae bacterium, assembly GCA_023511855.1. Taxonomy (GTDB): domain Bacteria; phylum Acidobacteriota; class Terriglobia; order Bryobacterales; family Bryobacteraceae; genus JAIMAR01. The sequence continues at coordinate 4,455 of JAIMAR010000195.1, read as the reverse complement.
CGGAGAAAATCTCCCAGAAAGGCGGGAACGTCGAGGAAGGTGGACTTGCCGCTTGCGTTCGGGCCGACGAGGACATGGAAGCGCCGTAGATGACATGAGACATACCGCAAAGAGCGGTAACCGAGCGCATCGATGCGCACCACAGCCTGTGAAGCGGATTGCAATCTATCGTCGGTCATGAACAGCCTTCCTCTTGGTTCCGCGCTGCGGCTTCAACCGCCTCGGCCGGTATCTCGAAGAACCGCGCCGTGACGACTTCCTTCTTGGCGTGGTCGAGTCGTGCGGTTGGGTTGCGAATGGTGACCAACTCGGGGTTCGGCCCCAACGGGTCCCAGACGACGTACAACCAGTAGCTGTCGCCGAGCTGGGCTGCCTTGTACCATTCGTTCGTGGTCAGGCGAATGGGAAAACCCGCCGTCCGCCCCTTCACCTCGATCCGCCGGATGCCTTCCACGGGGTCGCGGTAGCCGGTCTGGGGATCGGCCGGTCCCAGGCTGCGGACGTCGAAGCCGATCTTCAGATGGCCGACCCGCTCGCATTCCCAGCCGCGGTTTGTTTCATAGGCCACGACGAGGTCCTCGGCCGCTTTTTCGGAGCGACGGCGGACGTCCGGGTCCACGTCTTCCGCAGCCGGTGTCAGACCGGCGGCAGTGGTAGCGGCACCCGGCAGCACGAACGCGGTAGCTACGTGGCGAACCGGGCCGTGCCGTACGAGCGTCAGGTGCTCCAAACCGGACAATCGATCCCGCCGCGAGCGTTCCAGATCGGTCAACTCGTTCTCAGCCCGTTGCCGGGCGATGGCGACCTCGGGCTGCGAGGCCTCCCGCGCCCGCAAGGCCATCACGCGGTCCTGGGCAGCACGGACTCGCGCCTCGAAGGAGCGAGTCAGGTAATCGCGGCAAATATGCACGAAGTGCCGACGTTCCTCCTGGCAACGATTGCGCAGGCCCATCTGGTGAGTGCATTTGATGTAGTCGGCGGCGGCAGCCGGATCAAAAGCGGCGACGGAGGACGGAGGGTTGGGGTGCGGCGGCAGGTCCAGCAAGCAGTCCGCCGGCACCATGCTGAAGCGACTAGGGTCGGGCGGGCCGCTTAGCTCCTCGCGGACGGCGACCAGTTCGCCATGCAGCGTCTGCTGCTCCCCCTTGCTGTTCTGGCCGCGAATCGTGACCTCAAAGAAGTGCAACCGATAGGGCGATTCGGCCATCTCATCGACGAAAACCGCCACACCGCTTAGCAGAGTTGCAAGCTGCTTGTTGAGTTTCTCGTCCACGGCGGCGTAGAGGGGGTGCCCTGGGCCGACCAGCACGGCGTCGAGATGCTGATCCTGGTCAAGGTGTTCCTTGTGGAAGGTGACCTTGCGGTAGGCGGAATCGGGTTTGCCCAGCTTGCGAACCGCTTGCAGTCGGTCGGAGCGCAGGTCCGCGAGGACGTGTTCGATCCGCCACAGGCCGTCGGCCCGCGGCTCCACCTTCAGGCCCACGGCGGCGGCCGCCTTGATGAAATGCTCCTCGACGTAGCGGGGCATCAGCCGGCGTTCCTCGGCCTCGGCGTTCGCTTGCTGGAAGCCGGAGAAGTCCACGTTGGCCCGTGCCAGGGCGATGCCCGTCGCTTCTTCGTACTTCTTCAACTTGGCCGGGTCGATGCGGGCGATCTGATCGAGGTAGTCGTCCAGCCGTCTCGGATCGAAGGCCGCTTCGCGGAGCATTTCAGGTAGGTTCACGTCGTTCAGTGACAGCACCTCGCCGATTACGTCGAAAACGCGATCATGCAGTACCGCCCGCATCTGTTCGAGCTTTTCCAGCAGGCGTTCCAGGATGCGTCCTTCGACAATGGGTTGTCCTTCCTCGGATTCTCCAGCCACGAAGTTGAACGCATGCACGTCCCGCTCCTGGCCGATCCGGTGGATACGGCCCAGTCGCTGCTCCAACCGGGTCGGGTTCCAGGGCAGGTCGTAATTGATCATCAGCCGGCAGAACTGCAAGTTGATGCCTTCGCCAGCGGCCTCCGTTGCCACGCAGATTTGCTTCTCGGTGCGGAACTGCTCCTGGGCGCGCTTGCGTTCGTGGGGGTTCATGCCGCCGTGAATCTGACAGGTGGTGTAACCCCAGCGGCCCAGATGTTCGCACAGGTAGTTCAACGTATCGCGGTGTTCGGTGAAGATGAGCAGCTTGCCCCGGCCGTCGCTCAGTTCCTTGAACTCGGCCCGTTCGAGGCATTCCTTCAAGGCGGCCAGTTTGGAATCGCTGGCGTGATCGCGCACCCGGCGGGCCTGAGCCAGCAAGTCTTGGAGAGCGGCGATTTCGGTCCGCAACTGGTCCAGCCCGACGGCGGCAGTGAACTGGTCCGCCAAGCGATCCCGGTCGGCGTCATCGAGATCGTCTTCGTCTTGCTCCACGTCCGCGAGGCGGCCTTGCATCTGGGCCAGCCGCCGGGAGCGCTGGGTCGGCGGAAGCTCCTCAAGCTCTGTGAGCAGGTCTTGCTGCTTTTCCAGGCGGCGGCGGATCGACTCGTAGATGGCCATCGTCGAACTTGCCAGCCGTCGCTGAAGGACGGTGCGTGCCAGGGCCACGCTCGCCTGCCGCCGGCCGCTCGATTGCGGCAGGAACTGGTTGATGTAAGCCGTGACCGCCTTGTAAAGCTCATACTCCTGGCGGTTCAGCTTGAACGTGACTGTGTGTGCGTGCCGGTCGGGAAAAAGTCGCCGGCCCCGTAGGTCGCGGAGGTCTTCCTTCAACCGCCGCAAAGCCCACGGACAATCCGGGCCGAGTTTGAGAATCTCGCGGCGAATCTCCGTTGCCTTGTTGCCGACGCGGTGCGGTTCGGGAAACAAGTCGGCGTCGATCAACCGGATGAAGTGAGCGAAGCGATCATCGTCGCCGTGGTGTGGCGTCGCGGTGAGAAGCAGCAGATGGTCGGTATTCGCCGCCAGTCGCTCGGCAAGTTGGTAGCGCTTGGTCTTCTCCGTTTCATCGCCGCGGCCTGAGGCGCTCTTCGTGTACGCGCTGCACTTGTGGGCCTCGTCGATGACCACCAGGTCCCACCGCTCACTCCAGACTCGCTCCCGCACATCGTCCTGCTTCGCATAGTCGAGGGAGGCGATGACCTGCGTCATGCGGTGCCACGGATTGACCAGCTGCTGCTGATCGACGGCCGAGAAGATGATGTCGAACGACTCGCCGAACCAGCGCAGCAGTTCGTCCTGCCACTGGATCGTCAGGGGCGCGGGGCAGAGGATCAGCACGCGGTCCAGGGCCTCTCGCAGGCGCATCTCCTTGATGAGCAGCCCCGCCATGATCGTCTTGCCGGCCCCTGGATCGTCCGCCAGCAGGAAACGAAGACGCGGTTGGGGAAGCATGCGGAGGTAGACAGCTTCGATCTGGTGCGGCAGAGTGCGGATGCCGGACAGACTCACGGCGAAATGCCGGTCGTGAGCGTAGGCAAGACGGATGCGGGCGGACTCGACCAGAAGACGAAGGCTTTCCGGGTCAGCGGGCTTGATCGAGGTGGGAGCTTCGGCCTGCTGACCGAAGACCGAGGACGCTTCCTCACGCGACAGGATCGCTTCATCCGGCGTGCCGTCGGACAGCCGGACCCGGCACTCGAAGCCTTCCCCCAGCGGGCGCACCGACTCCAGGACCACCGGCTCGGCGAAATGCCCCGGCAGGTCGATACGACGACCAATTGGAAACTGCTGTTCGGGCATCGGTCAACTCGGTCAATCCTTGGTCCGCCCTGCAACTTTCGCCAGGAAGCGTTCGAGGTCGCGCCTCAGGAAAAGCCGATACCGGTTTGCCGGGTTGCGGCGAACCGGAATCTTGCCGGCTTCGGCCCAAGCACGAAGCGTGTTTTGCGAAACACCAAGTATCCTGGCTGCTTCGGCGATCTTCACGTACTCGTTGAGCTTGGTCATGTCGCTGACTTCCGGGAGCTCAGCCGAAACTCCAGTAAGTCTACCAAACCCTACATGCATAGGGTAGCTGCGTAGCAGGAATTCGGCGACAAAGCTCACCGCTGGAGCCACAGCATCCAGTGCTCTTGAGGGTTGGCGACGATGAACGCCGCGTCCGTGGCCGCGATTTCACCTTCGTAGTTGAGGTAGCGCAGGATGAGGCCGTCCCGTTCCAGCTGGTGGAGAAAGCTCGTCACCTGCGGCGGGTCGCGCTGGAGGTGCAGTTCCAGCACGACGGCTGCGTGCGGAAAGCGGCGCAGCGTCCCCCGCATGCCTTCCCAGACGAGTGCTTCCGCGCCCTCGGCGTCGATCTTGACCAGGTCGAGGCGGGGCCAGTCGGCGCAGAGGCGGTCGAGGGTGATCGCGGGAGCCTGGATGGTCTGGCAGCGATGCGCGTAGGCCCAGCGTTCCAGGGACGACGTGGCGTAGTCGCCGTGGTGCAGGACGAAATCGACCTGCTCGGAGTTCCTGTTGCCGATCACCTTCTGGCAGATTTCGACGCG
>JAIMAR010000194.1 GCA_023511855.1 Bryobacteraceae bacterium | reverse complement strand
CCCCCGGCCAGCAGCGCCAGCAACACCCGCGGAAGCCGGGCGTAGAACAGGATCTCGGCATCCGGCGACCGGCCTGCCAAGGCGCGCGCGTAGCTGATTTGGGCCGGCCCCACCAGCGGCAGCGCCACCAGGGCCGCGAGCGCCAACGCTGCCGTCAGCAACAACGGCATCCAGAAACGGCGGCGATGATTCGGCTCAGAGACGGCCATAATGCACCCAGGGCTTTCCTTCCGGCGTCTGAAACACCTCGGCCCGGACCCCGAAAATGGCTTGGATATTGGAGGCGTTCACCGCATCCTGGGGCGGCGAATCGCAATAGACCCGCCCCTGCCGCAGGGCTACGAGGCGGTCTGCAAAGGCGGCCGCCAAGTTCAAGTCGTGGGTGGCGGTCACGACCAGCATCCCCTGGCGCGCCAGCTCCCGCAGGAGGCTATGGATCGCGATCTGATGCTGGAGGTCCAGGAACGTGGCCGGCTCGTCCAGGATCAGGGCGCGCGGCTCTTGAGCCAGCACCGAGGCCAGAATGGCGCGCTGCTTCTCGCCGCCGCTCAGGCTGCGGTAATCCCTGTGGCGCAGCTCCAGCACATCGGTCAGGCGCATGGCCTTTTCCGCCGCTTCCCAATCCTCGGGGCCTTCGAACAGGCCCCTACAATACGGCGTGCGGCCCATGAGGACCACTTGTTCTACCGTGAACGGGAACTCGATCCGCACCGTCTGGGGGATGAAAGCCACCTCGCGGGCGAACGCGCGGCGCGCCCAATCGCGCACCTCCCGGCCGCGGTAGAGGCAGCGCCCGTCGTAATTGCTCCGGAGCCCCGCCAGGATGGACAGCAGGGTGGACTTGCCCGCTCCGTTCGGCCCCACCACCGCCGTCACACAAGCGGGAGAGAACTCCAGGCTGACGCCGCTCAAGACGGCCTTGCCGTTGTAGCTCAAGCCCAGCTCCTCGGTGCGAAACAAGGGATTCACAATCCAGCCTCCGGATGGAGCAGGCGGGCGAGTTGCCGCGCGGCCTCGGCCACCCGCGGACCCGGCACCACAAACACGTCCGGGGTGACCGCGTACACCCGCTGCGAACGGGCCGCCCTCAGCGCCGGATACCGCTGCCACAGGCGAAGCACTTCTCGCTGCTGCGCGGGGGTGACCTCGGTGGCTTGCGCCATTTCGCCGATGTCGATGATGACCTCCGGGTCGCGCGCCAGCACCTCCTCCAGATTGACTTTGGCGTACGGCACGGCGGCGGCGCCGAAAACATTTTGGCCGCCGGCGGCGCGGATCAATTCGTCGATATAGGATCCGCCCCCGGCAGCGATGATGCCCTCCAGGCGGCCCGGGGTGCGCCCAACCACGAACAGCACGGTACGCCGGGCCAGCGACGCGGTCCGTTCGCGAGTGGCCCGGAGGCCGGCCTGAATGGCAGCGCACAACGTCTCGGCGCGGCTTGCCGCGCCGGTGGCGTGGCCGATGGCGCGGATCGATTGCAGAATGCCGTCAACGGTCTGATCGTCGACTTCGAGCAGGCGCAGCTTGAAGCCGGGCAGGGCGAGGGTTTGGCGGACCATGCTCCGCTCAGCGATCACCAGATCGGGGCGCAGCGCCAGGATGGCCTCCACGTCAGGCCGGAGGTAGTTGCCGATCTTGGGCTTGCGGGCGGCTTCGGGTGGGTAGCGGCAAAAAGTGGTGACCCCGGCGACGCGGTCTCCGAGGCCCAAGGCAAACAACGTTTCGGTAATGCTGGGAGCGGTGGAAACGATGCGCCGAGGCGGCTGGGAGGGCGCCTGCGCGGCGCCCCCCCCGGCCGCAGCCGCCAGCAGCTTCGCAATGAGCCGCCGCGTCACCACTCCCAACGTACTCCCGCCCGGATGCCGCGGCCGCGGGCGGCGTATCCGAGCACCTCCTGGTAGCGCGAGTTCAGCAGGTTCTCAACCCGCAAGAAGGGAGTCAGTCCGCCCCGCAGGCGGACCGACCCGCTCAGGAACACGTTCTGGTAGCCGGGGTTGCGGTTGACGCCCAGATAGTAATCGGCGTCCTGCCGCTCGCCGACCAGCACAGCGCCAGCCTGTAAGAACCAGCGCCGGGGCGCAACCGACAGCGACAGCGAGGCCGAATTACCGGGACGCCGGGGCAGCTCCTGCCCTGCCCCGTAGAAGGGAGGGGCCGCGGAACTGGAGTACAGCACCCGGGACCACAGCCGGGTGTAGGCGGCGTCGAGGGTTACATTCTCGGCGAGCCGGGCCCGTGCGGAGAACTCCAAGCCCCGGGCACGGCTGCGGTCCAGGTTTCGCCAGCTTCCCCAGACGGGGGGCGGCAGCGAAACGAAGGTGATCAGGTCGCGGAAAGAGTTGTGGAATAGGTTGACTTCTGTGCGGGTACGGCGACCGAACCATTCCTGGACCAGGCCGGCCTCGTAGCTGTTCGTGTGTTCCGGGCGCAGATCCGGGTTCCCCACGGCGTAGAATTCGCGGGCGTAGGTCTGAATGAGGCTTGGCTCGGTGATGCCGCGGCCGGCGCTGAAGCGGAGATAAGTGGAAGAGAAGACGCCGCGCTCGCCGGCCAGGCGGAAACCCACCGCGCCCCGGGGCGTGAACTTCCGGCCGTAGGCGCTGGAGTGCTCCAGGCGCACGCCTCCCGCCAGGAAGATTCTTCCGTACAGCGTCTTCCGGCTGTGGAGGAACACGCCGTGGTTGTTGCGGGCCACAGGACGGGCGGAGACGTCCCCCTCCTGGCGTTCGTACTCATACCCGAAGGCGGAAACCAGCCCGTTGGCGGACCAAGTGCCCTGGTAGCCGGTGCGGTAGCGGGAGGCCGCGCTCAGATACGGATCGCCCAGAGGCCACAGCCAGACTTCTTGAGAGACGATACGCGCGCCGGCCGGAGGCTGCGCGGGGATGGCGGCGGGGTCTAGCAGGCCCACCAGATAAGTGCGGGGATGCCGGCCCGGCGCGTCGCGGACCAGAGCCGCCAGCGGGTACGGCCCGTCCATGACGCGGTCCGTGTAGACGTCCCGCAGGCGATGCCAGGCGAAGGAAACCTGTTGGAGATAGTGAGGGCCGCGGGCGTCTTGGAAGCGCATGGAAAGGGCGGTATCGCGATTGGTCTCTCGGGCGTCGCGGTCGAAAATACGGTAGGCGGTTTGGCCGGGGACGCCGGTAACGGAATCACCGATGCGAAGAACGCCGCGAATCTCGGAGGAAGGGGTCAAGCGGTAGCCGACGTTCGCGCTGCCCGAGGTGTTGCGGTAGTCGTCGTTGGGAAACTCGCCGGAAGTCCGAGTTTGGGCCGAGTGCAGGGCATAATCCAAACGGCGGCCAAACGCACCGGCTAGCGCGGTACGCCACTGATCCGTGCCGAAGCTGCCGCGCTCATAGGAGGCCGTGGCCCTTGGGCGGGCCCGCTCCGGGTCTCCCCTCCATGTGAAGAGCTGAATGACTCCAGCGGAGGCCTCCGCGCCAAACAGCGCGCTTTGGGGGCCGCGGATCACCTCGATGCGTTCCAGCTCGCCGCTGGTGAGGTGAGCCAGGTTCAGTTCGCCGCCTGGGTCATTGAGCGGGACGCCGTCCAGGAGCAGCAGTGTTCCGGTGCGTTGTGCGCCGCGCGTGAAAACCGAGGTCAGGTGGCCAGACCTGCCGGTGGTGGTCACCTGAGTACCGGGGAGTTCCCGCAGGAGGTCCGCAACAGCCGGATAGTGGCGGGCGGCCAGATCCTGCCGGACGAAGACGCTGCCAGCGACCCCGGCTTCCTCCAAAGTGGCGGGGTGACGCGTGGCCGTGACGACGACCGTCTGACTGAGGCCGGCCAAACGGAGGCGAACGTAGGCTGGAGCGCCGGGGACAAGCTCCACGGTTTGGGTCTCAAAACCGGCCGCCTGAATGCGCGCCTGACAAGGGCCGGCGGACGGCAGCCGGAAAGTCCCGTCGAGGCCGGAGACGGCGCGCCGGCCATCGCACTCCACCACGGCGCCTCGGACGGCTGCGCCGCTGGGGTCCGCAATTGTGCCCTGGAGGGCGCTGGGTTGACTGTGAAGGGCGCCGGCGGCCAAAAGCAGCCCGCCGGAAATCGGAACGAAATGTCTGAGCATGAGACGTTCTCCCTCGGAACGCATCACTCGTGAAGCTGAGGACCGGTCTCCTGACTTGCGGCTTGGCCTTTCCCGAGCGGGTGTGCAGCCTTCCTGCGTTCGCAGTGACTGCACGGCCGTACAAGCTGCCGCTCACAGTTGCGGGGCAGTGGCGGATTTGCACCGCCTTCCCGTGCATCCCCAACCTGGTGATGGACCTTGTGAAATATCGCGCCGCCCGCCTGCCGCGCAGCGGAGCTGCGCCTCGCTTGCGGGACGGCAACGAAAAGAGTATATCAGGATTTCGTTATTGGAGATCGTCCAGCGTTTCGCCGCCGTTGAATTCGACCTCGCCGCGCTGGGCGTTGGCCTGGAACTGGTAGCGTTGCAGGATGAACGCCACCTGGCGGGGGTACGCCGTCTCACCGATCCGCGCGACGCGGCCCAAGCATTCCAGAATCCGCGGCGGCTTGCCGGCGGGACCGGGCAACTCTACCGTGATGCGCACGGGTGTGCCGACCGGCGGCGGGGGATCCGATTCGTCGGTCTCTCCAAAAACCGCCAGCATGCCCAAGCGGCTCATGTTGACCGTCACGCCAGACAAATCCCGGAAGGATTGAACCGGGGAGGACACACGGCAGTTCAGCTGGACCTCATAGCGGGTGGCGCGTCGCAGTTCGGTGGCTGTCATAGGCATCCACAACGAAAGATAACGCAACCGTTAAAGCCGCCGCACCTATCTTTCGGCCAGGAGGATTTCAGGAGAGTCTAGTACTTTCTTCTGAAGCTCCGCCATCGGCTCCTGGCGCAATTCGACTACGTCGCCGACGGCAACCCGCTCGAAGAGTTCCACGACGTCTGCGTTCTTCATACGGATGCAGCCCCGGGATTTCGCGGCTCCGATCGAACGCGGGGAATTGGTACCGTGAATGCCATAGCCCTTGTGGTCCAGTCCGATCCAGCGGGGTCCGAGCGGTTTTTCGGGGCCGGGCGGCACCACTTTGCCTGGCTGGTACCAAGCCGGATTGACGACCCGCGTGGCGACGCGGAACAATCCCACCGGGCTGGGCGAGCGAGGCGCGCCCACCGCCACGGGGTAGGTTTTGACGATGCGGCCGTCTTCAATTAAGACCATTTGCCGGTCCGGAATGCTCACGACGATTCGCCGGGAGGGCGCTTGGGTCTCCTGCGCATAAGCCTCCGCGACTGCCACTAAGGCTGCTGCCGCCAATCTCCACCAATAGATCGCCACGCCGCGCATCGCCGTTCTCCAAACAGACTTCTCGCAACGGAGCTGCCAAAGAACGGGCCTTGCAAGATAGGTGCGTTGCGGGCGGCCGAACAATTCCGGCAGTAAATGTTACACGGTGCAGCCGGAAGAGTCTTCCTGGGATTGGCCGTTGCCGGCGCTGGTGAGAGCCCGCCAGTCGTCCTCCAAGGTGATCCAGCGGCGGACTTCGCCAGCCAGTCCTCCCGTGGCGGAGACGGTCAATGCGCCATGGCCCTGATCACAGAGCAATTCGGTGCCGGCGGGGTTGATCAGTAGGCTGCTCCAGATGCCGGTGCTGACGGGCATGGCCAAGCGGCGCAGGCAAACTGGACAGCGGCGTCCCTGATCCAGGATCGCCCAGCGGAAGGCCAGCAGGATGCCGAGGATGAGGAGCCACTCGAGCACAAGGTTGAAGAGAAACTTCCCCGAGCGCAGGTTGAGAGCGTTGCGGGCGGCCAGCTCGGCCGCGGCGAGGACCAGAGCGGCGGCCAGCAGCCAGAGTTTGGCGACGAAGAAACCCCAGTAGCGCCAAGCCTCAGCAGGCGGGGCGACGCCGCGGCGCGTGGCGCGGATCATCTGAACTACGCCGATGAGCAACGCCAACCCCATGCTGAAAGCAGCCGCCGCCAGCAGGGAAGCCAACGCCGGACGCTGATATTCTGCCAAAGGGAGCACGCGGACCGGCCCGCTGCGGATGCCCTTGGTGTAGAGCGCAATGCGCTGGAGCTCTTCTTTAGCCGCCTCGGCGCTTGCTCCCGGGCGGAGCCGTCCGATGATCCCCAACAATTCAGACCGGGTTCCAGGGCGTCCGGGATCCGGCATGACGGTGAACAGGGCAAGTTGCCGGGAGCGGAACCAGAACGTCCTGGGGAGCACGCCGATCACCCGGTGACGCCGGCCGTCCAATTGGACGCCGAGCGATTCCAGGTCCGAAGAAGACCGCAGGTAGTCCCTCCAGAAGTCGTAGCTGACCACGACGGAGGGAGGATCGGCGAGGTCGCCGGGATCGAACGTGCGGCCAAGGTCGGCGCGGACTCCGAGCAGCGCAAAGAAATTGGCGGTGACGTCAGCCCCGGAAATCAGGGTTGGGCGAAAGGCGTCTTGTTCCAGTTCGAATTCACGCACGCGGTAAGCGGCCAGTCCTTGCAGGGTTTGGCTGCGGTCTCGCCAGGGGCGGAAATAGCGGCTCTGAGCGCCGAGCGAGGCAGACAAGAAGTGCAGTTGGAAACAAGCGACCAAGCGGGAAGGTTCGTAATACGGCAGGGCAGCGTAGGCCGCGCGAATGCCGGATAGTACTCCGGTGGTTCCGATGACCCCGGCCACGACTGCGGCCAGCAGAGCTAGGGTGAAGATTGGGCCTCGGGCCAGACGGCGCAGCAGGCTGCGCGCATCTTCGCCTGGGAAGCGGAGGTCGAGCGCCTCGCGGTAGGCATCGAAAAGGAAGCGCTGAACATGAGCGCGGGCGGTTCTCTCGCTGAGACTGCGGCCCAGCAACCAAAGGCGGAATTCGCGAAGCTCGGTTTGCTTGCGGTTGCGCCACGAAACGCGCTCCGACGCAGGCGCGAACCACGACGCCGTCCTCAGGAGCAAGCGCTCCCAGGCTCGAACCGGCGTGGGCTTTTGGTTAGCCATTCGAGGCCCCGCCTTAGTCTAGACACCGTCTTCTGGTGCGGAGTTGCGGCCGGCGGCTGTGGTGCCCGGGGCGGGACTTGAACCCGCACGAGGGTTGCCCCCCAAAGGATTTTAAGTCCTTTGCGTCTGCCGATTTCGCCACCCGGGCAACAGGCACCGCGCTCACCGCGGCGATCCTACCTACGCTCCGTCCTAACCCAATTATAGATGCGGACTGGGGCGGAGGGACAGGAAGTTCCGGTTTGGAGTAGGGAGGCGGCAAGCTGACCCTGCGAGGAGGATTTGGTCGGTAGGTGGGCACAGTCTGTAAAGCTGACGCGCGGCTGCGCAAGGGTCGGGCATGGTGCTGGTGCAAGCCTGGAAGTTCGGCGACCTAGGGCAGAGTTGGAGCGTGGAGTGGGAGCCACCTCAGTGGTATGGTGGGGATTTTTGGTTAGGCTTTCTTTGTGGTCGGCCTTTCTGGGCTGCTTTTGCTGCTTTTCTACTTGCTAAGCTGGTTGCTGTTATCGGTTGCCTCTTTGTTTTGTATAAGTTGGGAGGCCTCCCCCGCCTGCTCACCCACGGCGGCCGGCTTCAGGGACCGGAGCTAACCCCCATCCGGTGAGGGCTG
>JAIMAR010000193.1 GCA_023511855.1 Bryobacteraceae bacterium | reverse complement strand
GATCTACTGCCTGGAGATGGCCGATGCCGCCGAGCTCCTTTTCCTGGAGTCCGTGCTGCGCAACGGAGACGGGACCTCTGATTCGTTTGCGGCGGCCCTCAATCTGATCCGGAAGTACCAGGGCATTGAGCGAACCATGGCCCGCGCCGAGGGCTTCACTCGAGCCGCAAGGCGGATCGTGGCCGAATTCCCCGTATCACCGATTCAGCGCGCGCTTTTGGCGCTGACCGAAGCGGTTGTCGGCCGCGATCACTGATCTCCCGCACAAGCCATACCACCCCGGAGCTGTGGTGCGACAAACGAGGCGCCGCTGAGTTCTCTCGCGGCGTTGTTTTCGTATTCTGTTCGCCAGCTCAGAATTCCGAAGCATCTTTTGCCGTCCAGGTGCGGATTTTTGTTGACTTTTGTTCGTTTAGGCCTTAATATTTTTTTCTGGTTTCGGAGTCGTTGGTAGTCTTCAGCCGTTTAGAATTTAACCTGCAAGGCCCGCTATGCAGTTTCAAATTGGCGAGAAGGTTGTCTATCCGAACCACGGAATCGGCATTATCGAGAACGTCAGCAGCAGATCTTTCGGCAGTCAGAGCGAACGCTTCTACTTGTTGAGGCTTCTCTGCACCCGCCTGACCGTCATGGTCCCCGTCTCGCACGCATGCGAGCTGCGCCTGCGCCGGGTGACTTGCAATGGCGAAGTCAACAAGGTGCTTTCTTTTCTGGCGAGTGGCTCTTGCAGCTTGAAGGGGGATTGGAAGAATCGCTTCAAGGAAAATTCCGAAAAGATGAACTCCGGCAGTTTGTTGGAGACTGCCGAGGTGCTCAAGAGCCTCCTGATCCTCCGTCAAACCAAGACGCTCTCGTTCCGCGAAAAGAAGATGCTGGATCGCGCGCGCCATATGCTGGTGACCGAGATCGCCGCCTCACGCAGCATCCCCGAAAGCGCCGCGGTTGAGATGCTGGAGAAGGCGCTGCAAAAGGCTGCCCTTACGCTGCCTCCCCCTATGTGAGCGCTCTGGCGCCGGACGCTCCCGATCTCTGGCAAGGCTGTTTCGCCGGTCTGACTCAGTCATTTTTCCTATCGGCTCGCTCTGACCACCTCCGATAAGCCGGGCAGCGGAGGCCGTGTCCGCAAACGCTACTGTTAACGTTGGACTACAACGTTCTAATAGCCATTTCCGGTCTTGCCCGTGGGCGGGGAAGGCCTTATGGTGGGACTCGGGGAGATAGGCATCGCGGTGAAAGGCGCGAGTTGCATCTGGGTGACACGATGCCGTTACGACGCCGGACTCGGTGCCCGGCTGGTCCCCCGCGGTCCGGCTTCAAGGAGCGGACCTCAATCAGGCCGGTAGAGCCCTATGCAGTGCCTGTATTGCGGCAAACAGCTCAGCGTGCTGAGAGAACTCACCGACGGCGAGTTCTGTTCGCGGCAACACCGCCTGCGTTACAAGAAGCTCACTCAGCTGGCGCTGAAGCGTCTTACCGCGGAGCCGAGCGGAATGAATTCGCCCGCTTCCTCACCGCGCCTGGGAGCGCCGGAGTTGCCGGTGGCCGGCTTCCGCCTGCCGGCAGGAGGCGTCTTCCGTTTCTGCCGTCCGGCGACTTTGCCCGGCGCACCCCAGATGGCGGCGCCGCTCGGGCTTCTGGTTAGCCGCGCCGCGATCCAATCCTTTCGCGGTTCCTCGCTTCAGGTCGGCGTGTTGAATACCCCGGCGTTCCGGCAAACTGGACCTTGCCCCTTGCCATCATCGGGAACGCCTGTCCGCGCCGCGAACGTCCAGCCTGGCTCGCTGCATCCGGCACCCATGAAGGCCCCCCTTGTGAGGCCCTGCTCCCAGGTGCTCTCGCTCGATAGCCCCTTGCGCGAGGCGCGGCCGGCCTGGAAGCTGCGCAGCCAAAAGCCGTGTCTAGAGCCGCGGAAAGTGAGCCTTGCGGCACGGTCCCTTCCGTCCTCGCCTTTGCCCGTGGAAGCAGTAGGCTGGCAAGCTCCCCGTTGGGTCCTCCCTCAGGCCGCGGGTCCGCAGCCGTTTCTTGTGGCGCGGTTACGGGCCCGCGGCCCCTGCCAACTGGACGCGGCCGCTCGCGCGGCCCAGACCATGGCCACCGCCGCGCACACCCCGCTGGCCTTTGATCCGCCGCCGCTGAGGAAGCCCGCACTCAGTCCCGTCACCGGGCGTCCCGCGCCGAAAGAAGCGCCTCCGGCGACGCAGGCGCTGGCGGGCAAGCTGCTGCCGGCCAAACCTTTAGGGGCTGGGTCGGCGCCGGGATTCGGCGCCAGCTCGTTGCTGCCGGCCCTGGCTTCGCTCTTCCGGTACGGTCAGGCCTCAGACACGCCATTATCCGAGCCGAAGCCAACCCAACGGGTGGCGGCCCGCGACCGGCGCTGCTCGCCGATCGCCTTTGGAGCCTCACCCTTTGCACCACCCTCGTTGCTCTACCGGCGTAATGCGTTGAGCATTGTCGAGACGTTCGAGTATCTAAGGCCGGTCGAGGAGCCAGTGGTGCATTGGCTGCACAATCTGCTGCACTTTTGGGACCGGATTCCAGGCTATGTTCGATACGCTACCGCCGGCGCAAGCCTGATGTTGTTTTTGTGGGCGGCCTTTCCGGGCATGGCGGTAGCCGATCTTCTGGGCTCACGCCTGGGGCGCTTGGAAGAAACGATTCGGAGCAGAGCTGCGGTGGAAATCACCGAAGATTTCAAAACCGGCATGCAGGACTGGCGCGGGGAGGGCGATTGGAGCCGGAGCTGGCGCATAGAAAAGGCGGGCTACGTCCGTCCCGGAAAGCTGGCGCTCTTTGAGCCCTCCATGAAAATGGACAACTACCGGGTCGAATTCCTGGTGCAGATCGAGCGGCAGGCGGTGAGCTGGGCCTACCGAGCTAAGGATGAGCACAACTACTACGCGGCGAAAATCCGGCTGGTCCGTTCCGGTCCGCTGCCGCTGTTCTCGCTGGTGCGCTACGCGGTGGTGGGCGGTGAGCCGGGGCCCCGCGTCGAGATCCCGATCCGCGTCATGCTTCACGACGGCGTTCCGTACCGGGTGCAAATCTCGGCCAACGGCAGCGATTTTTCGACCGCGATCGAAGGGCAGTTGGTGGACTTCTGGCGCGATGATCTGTTCCGCTCCGGAGGTTTTGGTTTCTTCGCCGACAGCGGCGAACGGGCGCGCATCTACTGGATGAAACTGAGCCAGAAAGAAGATTTCGTCGGCCGGATCTGCGCCTATTTCTTCCCCAGCGCTTTGGAAACAAGGAGTGCAATGAGATCCCAATGAATCCGAGAAGAGCTGCGACGACTCAATCCTGGAATCCGGCCGCCGGCGGCATGGGCAGCGATCTCCAGGTCCATTCGGAACGGCGTGGCGCGTCCCACGCCCTGGCGCGGGCCGTTTCCTTGCATCTGGACGGCAAGCCTGCCGAGGCCCTGAACGAACTCTATTCAGCCCTGGAGCGAGGGGAGAAGGACGGCGAGATCTACTCTTCGCTCGGCCACATCCACTTTCAGTTAGGGCAATACAATGAAGCTGCCTCCAGCTACTGGAAGCTGATCCAACTGGAACCCGCGCACCGCACGGCATCTTTTAACCTGGCCGTGTGCTTGGAGAAGCTGGGCCGCTGGGAGGAGGCCATCGAGCGCTTCCGGCGGGCGCTGGAGGTGGATCCTAGCCGGAGCGAGGCGCACCTGGGCATCGGCATCTGTCACCTTCAGCTTGGACGCTTGGAGGCAGCTCTGGAAGCCTTCGACCAGTGCCTGAACCAGAAGCCCAGCCAGGAGGCCGCGCTGTTCGGCAAAGCGGTGGCGCTGCAACTGGCCGGACGCTTCGATGAGGCCGGAACGCTGTACCGGCGCATCCTTCAGCGCAACCCGCAGGCCGAGGACTGCCTGGTGAACCTCATCGCTATCGAGATGGCCCGCAAGGACCCGGTCCGGGTCCGGGAAAGCGCCGAGCAGCTTCTGGCGGTGCGGCCGCAGTCGCAGGCGGCGCTGGAAGGGCTGGCGGCCTCGGCCCTGGCCTCGGGAGATCTCGAAGCGGCGGCGCGCTTCTGCGCGCGGCTGGTGGAAGTGGCGCCGGATCACTTCGAGGGCTGGTTTAATCTGGGGGTGGCGCACCAGAAGGCGGGACGGCTGGAGGAAGCCGGCCGAGCCTACGAGCAGGCGGTGCGGATCCGCGCGGACTCGCCCCAGGCGCTGGTCAACCTCGGCATTGTCCGCCAGGAGCAGGGGGAACTGGCTGAGGCGCGGGCGGCCTACGAGAAAGCTCTTCGATTGGATCCGGAGCAGGCGGCGGCGCAATGGAACCTGGCTTTAGTGCTCGAGCAATCTGAGGAGCACGCCGCGGCCGAAAGCCTTTACGCCAAGCTGCTGGAGGGCAACCCGAAATGGGACGAGGCCCGCTTCCGGCTGGGCTATTCCCGCCTCCAGCGCGGCGATTTCCGGGGCAGCGCCGAGGCGTTTGAAATCTGCCTGAAGAATCGGCCGGGCTGGCACGAGGCCCGCTTGAACCTGGGCATCGCGCACTGGAGGGCCGGCGACACTGCGGCCGCCCGGCGCTGTTTCGAGCAGGTGCTGGCCGGACAGCCGGACTCTGCCGACGCGCTGCGCGGGCTGGCGGCCTTGGCTTTGGAAGAGGACGACCACGTGGCCGCGCTTTCCGCCCACCAGCGGCTGATCGAACTCGGCGACCGGAGCCCGGAGTTGCTGTACAACACCGGCCTGCTTTGCCAGAAGCAAGGGTTAATGGAGGAGGCCGCGCGGCATTACCGGGAGGCGCTGGCCATGCAGCCGGACTTTGCCGAGGCGCTGTTGAATCTGGGGCACGCGCTCCAGTCGCTCGGCGGGGAGGAGGAAGCGCGGAGCTGCTGGCGCAAGGCGCTGGAGGTGAAGCCGGAGCTGGCCCACGGGTACTTCGAGGCGGTCGGCCGCTGAAGAATTCCGCTGCGCGGCAGCCGCTGTGAACAGAGGCATCCGCTTTCCGCCATGCCGGAACGGAAGCTCGGGCACGCTATCATGAAGGCGTGATGCGTGC
Source organism: Bryobacteraceae bacterium (assembly GCA_023511855.1). GTDB lineage: Bacteria > Acidobacteriota > Terriglobia > Bryobacterales > Bryobacteraceae > JAIMAR01. Next base: position 2,559 of record JAIMAR010000193.1, on the reverse strand, counting down.
ATTTCTTTTCCTCATGCTTGTGTTTGCCCCCGCGGCAGGCCTTGCCCAGCACAACACGTTGACCGCTCAGGAGAAGGCTGAGGGCTGGATCCTCCTGTTTGACGGCCGAAGCTTGAACGGCTGGGACCAGGGCGGGCGCTCCGTGTGGCGCGCAGAGAATGGCGTACTCGTAGCCGATCAGGGACCGGCCGCGAACTTGCGTTACGAGACTCCCTTTTCGGATTTCATCCTCAAGGCCGATTGGCGCCAGGGCGCCGACGGCAACAGCGGCATTTTCATCCGCTCCGCTTTGCAGGGGCAGCCGGCGACCACCGGTTACGAAATTCAGATCTGGAACGATCATCCCGAGTTTCCGACCGGCAGCCTCGTCTTCCATGTCAAGGCCAAGCCGGTGAAGCCTGCTCCGGATGTGTGGCACACTTTCGAGATCACAGCGCGGGGAGACCACTACGTCATCGTACTGGACGGCGAGACCATTCTGGATGCCCGCGACAGCAAGAGCAGGGAAGGCTACATTCTCTTGCAGCACAACCAGGACAAGCGCATAGAGTTCCGCAATCTGAAGCTCAAGCGGCTTGGTCCCTCGTAGTGTTGTCTAAGGAAGCAAAACTTCCGCTTGTTTGGGGGTGCAGCCTGCAAGACTGCGCGGCGTAGACCTTCAGTCTGTGCCTGGAGATGGCGCCGTCGGCGCACCTCAGGCCCGTTTTGAGTGGCCTGTGTTCTCCCGCGCCTCCGGAGCTGCTCGCCTCTTCTCCGGCCAAAGGGGTGGCGCGCCTTGTGGGACAGGCTCTTGCAGCCGGGCAGATATTCTTTTCTTGTCTGCGGCCGAGTTTCGTGAGGCAAGCTCTCTTTGTGGGGCAGGCCTCCAGGCCTGCGGCCGACATTCCTGTCGGCCTGGGCGCCTTTACCCGCCGGCCTGTTCTTCACTCTATCGTGTCGCCTCTAAAGGCGGGGCCTGCTTGTCCCTGCCTTCTGCCCCCGTGGAGCAAGCTGCCAGTCGTGCCGGCGAATGACGGCTCAGCCTTTCCCGTATCACCATTTGCGCCCCGGCTCATGAGCTGCCCTCGTCTGGAATCCCCTCGCCGCGCTCGGCCTGCAACGTGGGACAGGCGCCGACTGTGTTGGGTGCTGGGCAGGCGTCACCGCCGGCGTTTTTTTCCGTGCGCCGCACTCCTGAGGCGCCGGTTCGGCCGGGGCTTGCGTGAACCGGCAGGTGAGTTGGTATACTGTGGGAAGAACGGCGCTATCGTCTAACGGTTAGGACGGAGCCCTCTCAAGGCTCAAATACGGGTTCGATTCCCGTTAGCGCTACCAATTCCCTCCCTATTTTCAATCACTTACGATTTTCAGGCTGCACTGGGCTGCACTTCGCGCGGCAACTTCCGTCCGAGCGTCTCGCGCGCCGGAGGTGATTGTTCGCTGACTGCGCTCGACCGGATACGAAATGGTCCTGTGGACTCCAACAGCCCGTGGATAGACTCACGTCTCGACGGGGCGGCGATGGATGGTGACAATGCGGGTTGACTTTCTGGGTCGTGGGCCAGCGGGGTCCAACAACCAGCAGACCGCAGTTTACGGTGTGCACGAGGGGCAACAAGCACAACCAAAGCGCGGCGATTAACTCCGCCGCCTGCGGGGCCGTGCCCACCCGAAGCAGCTGCCGCAGGATCAGGCTCAGATTGAAGGCCGCAACGTGAATCAGCAGGCGCTTGGCGATGTTGCTCTTGCCGCGCAAGTGCACCCGCCGCGTCCCGCCGGTGTCGTCCAGATGGGCGAAGCTTCTTTCAATCCGTTTCCCATGACGTCTCATCAACGCCCTGGCGGTCCGGGACTGCAGCCGCCGGTTGGCATACACCGTCGCTTGCGCCGCCCTCTGCCGCTCCCATCGTTGCCGCTTGCATTCCGGTTCGGCGATCAGGATCCGCACCCCTACTACGGCGAGTTCCTGGAACACCGATTTGCAGAGATATCCCTTGTCCGCCACCACCCGTTCCGCGCCTACTTCGCACACTTTCTTCAGCGATCCGGCCGCCTCGGCTTGCGCCGCCTGCCCCGTCGTCTCCTTCACCGCGCTGCGGGCGTCCGTTCCTCCAGACTTAGCCCCGAGAGCTCCCGCAAGCTGAGCGAGTCCGACACCCGGCAGGCGATGCCGCGCTCCCAGTCGATTCCCTCCAAGCAGCCACCAGAAAGCGGCGGAATAGGTCCCCGGCGTGATTGACCAACGGTCGATGGCCAAGCCGCAGTAGTTGCGGCGGATTCGCTGCGGGTATAGATCGAACTTCGCCCGGTCCAAGCTCTCATTCAGCCGGCGATAGAAGGGGCGTAACACGTGAGCCTGTAAATGGCTGGTCTCGACCAAGAGGGAGGCCTGCTTCGGTTTCCGCCTGCCAAGCGGTATAGCCAATTATCGGAGCAAAACGTTGTGAGTTCAAGATGTTCTTTGCGACTTTACTCACAGGCTGTTAATCCCTTTTCGATCAGGTCTGCTTTCAAACGCAGTTCTGGTTGGATTGTCCAGCCAACCAGAGTGTCTTAATCCCTTTTCGATCAGGTCTGCTT
>JAIMAR010000192.1 GCA_023511855.1 Bryobacteraceae bacterium | reverse complement strand
CTGTACCGCGGTCCTCGACTGGAGTTTCCGGGAGCTGGTGGGCTTCAGCGCGTTTATCTCCATCGGCTCGATGGTGGATGTTGGTTGGGGCGACTTGATTTACTACCTCGGCGATGACCCCAAGACCAAGTCCATCCTCATTTACATGGAGTCCATCGGCGACGCTCAGTCGTTCCTCTCCGCCGCCCGCGAAGTGGCTCTCACCAAGCCGATCATCGTGATTAAGGCCGGCCGCACGGCCCAGGGCGGCAAGGCTGCGGCCAGCCACACCGGCTCCATGACCGGCAGCGACGACGTGCTCGACACCGCCTTCGAGCGCGTGGGCGTGCTGCGCGTCAACAACATCAGCGACCTGTTCTACATGGCTGAAGTGCTCGCCAAGCAACCGCCGCCCAAGGGACCCAGGCTCACCATCGTCACCAACGCCGGCGGACCGGCGGTGCTGGCCACCGACGCCCTTATCCTAAATGGCGGCGAGCTGACCGAGCTCTCCAAGGAGACCTTCGAGGAGCTCAACAAGGTTCTGCCGCCTACCTGGAGCCACAACAACCCCATCGACATCATCGGAGACGCCACCCCGGAACGCTACGCCAAGGCCTTGGAAATCGCCGCCCGCGACCCCAACAGCGACGGCATGTTGGTCATCCTGACTCCGCAGGATATGACCGACCCGACGCGCATCGCCGAGCAGCTCAAACCCTACGCCAACCTCGGCGGCAAGCCGGTGCTCGCAAGCTGGATGGGCGGCCCCGAAGTCGCCGCCGGCGAAAGCATCCTCAACGCCGCCGGCATCCCCACCTTCGCCTACCCCGATACGGCGGCCCGCATGTTCGTTCACATGTGGCGCTACAGCAGCAACCTGCGCAGCCTGTATGAGACGCCTGCTCTGACGCCCATGACCGCCGAGCGCCACAAGGCCGAGGAGATCATTCAGGAAGCGCGCAAGGAAGGGCGCACCATCCTCACCGAGTTCGAATCCAAGCAGGTGCTGGCCGCCTACGGCATCCCCATTGTCGAGACCGTCGTGGCCTCCACCGAACAGGAAGCCGTCGCCGCCGCCGAGAGGATCGGCTACCCTGTGGTTCTGAAGTTGTTCTCCGAAACCATTACCCACAAAACCGATGTCGGCGGCGTGCAGCTCAACCTCGAAGACGCTGAGGCCGTCCGGGAGGCCTACCGCCGCATCCAAACCTCCGTCCGGGAGAAGGCCGGCGAGGGGCACTTCCTCGGCGTGACCGTCCAGCCCATGATCAAGCTCGACGGCTATGAGATCATTCTGGGCAGCTCGATCGATCCCCAGTTCGGTCCCGTCATCCTGTTCGGTCTCGGCGGCCAGCTCGTGGAAGTGTTCCAGGACCGGGCCCTCGCGCTACCTCCTCTGACCACCACTCTGGCTCGCCGCATGATGGAGCGGACCAAGATCTACAAAGCCCTGAAGGGTGTGCGCGGCCGCAAGCCCGTGGACTTGGCCGAGCTGGAGCAGATGCTGGTCCGCTTCAGCCATCTCGTCGTCGAGCAGCGCTGGATCAAAGAGATCGACATCAATCCCATGCTCGCCTCCCCTGAGCGGATTGTGGCGCTCGATGCGAGGGTGGTCATCCACGACGCCAGCATGAGCGAGGCGAACCTGCCGAGACCCGCGATTCGTCCCTACCCCATCCAATATGTCTCCCCTTGGAAGATGAAAAACGGACAAGAGGTTCTGATTCGGCCCATCCGCCCCGAGGACGAGCCTCTGATCGTGAAGTTTCACGAGACCCTCTCGGAACGGACCGTCTATCTGCGCTACTTGCAGGCCCTGAAGTTGAGTCAGCGCGTGGCGCACGAGCGGCTGATCCGCATCTGTTTCAATGACTATGAGCGGGAGCTGGCTCTGGTGGCGGAGGCCAACGGCGCCGAACCCAGGATTCTCGCGGTGGGCCGCTTGCGCAAGATCCCTGGAACCAACGACGCTGAGTTCGCCACCTTGGTCAGCGACCAGGTCCAGGGCCAAGGCTTGGGAACCGAGCTGATACGACGGTTGATCGAAGTGGCCCGGAAGGAAAAGATCTCCAAGCTCACCGGCGACGTGCTCCAGGATAACGTCATCATGCGGCGCGTTTGCGAAAAGCTGGGCTTCAAGTTCTCGGGCGAGCCCGATGACCCGGTCCTCAAGGCTGAACTGGTTTTGTGAGCAATGAGCGGCACAAGGGCCCCGGCCCCCTCGTCCTCGGATGCGGCTTCCCCGATCGCGGAGATGATGCGGCGGGGCTCTTAGTCGCGCGGCGATTGAAGCAACTGGGATGGGATGCGCGGGAGCAGAGCGGTGAGGTTGCCGCTCTGCTCGCCGCTTTCGAAGAAGCCGGGTCCGGCCGGACCGTGATCCTTGCCGACGCCGTGCAAAGCGGCGCCCGCCCGGGTACCGTAATCTACTGGGATGCTGGTGTGATGCCGCTGCCTCGCGAGAGCTTTCACCGCTCTGTGCACGGGTTGGGTGTGGCCGAGGCCGTTGAATTGGCAAGAGTGCTGGGCAAGCTGCCGGACAGACTCCTTATCTACGGTATCGAGGGCGCTAGCTTTGAAGCGGGCACACCGCCTTGCTCCGAAGTGCTGGCAGGCGTCGAGGAAGCGGTCCGCCGGATCCTGGAGGAGAACTGATGGGGTTGCGCCGCCTGCGAGTGCACATGGCCGGCGCGGTGCAGGGGGTCGGATTCCGCCCCTTTGTGTACCGGCTCGCCAGTGAATTGGACTTGAAGGGCTGGGTGCTAAACTCCGGCAGCGGCCTCGTGATCGAGGCCGAAGGGCCGGAGGACACCCTGGAGCAGTTCCTGGTCCGCCTTGAAACGGAGCGCCCCCGCGCCTCGGTGGTGCTGGCCCGCGAGGTCAGCGTCCTGGAACCCGCTGGCTACGCCAGCTTCGAAATCCGCCGCAGCGACGAGCAAGAGGAGAAAACCGTCTCCTTGCTCCCCGATCTGGCCACTTGCCCCGATTGTCTGCGGGAGCTCAATGACCCCGCCGACCGTCGCTACCGCTATCCCTTTACCAATTGCACCGCTTGCGGCCCTCGTTACACCATCATCCTGGACATCCCCTACGACCGGCCCCGGACCACCATGCGCGATTTCCAAATGTGCCCGGACTGCCTACGCGAGTACACCGATCCGGCCGACCGGCGCTTCCACGCACAGCCCAACGCCTGCCCGGTCTGCGGGCCGCGGGTCTGGATCGAGACGGCAGCCAACCCGAGCGTCACGGCTGCTTTGCCGCCCGATCGGGACCCCATCCGCGCGGCGGCGGAGGCCTTGCGCGCCGGGCGCATCGTCGCTTTGAAAGGCATCGGAGGCTTTCAGCTTCTGGTCGACGCGCGCAACGAGGAAGCCGTGGCCCGGCTGCGCCGCCTCAAGCAGCGCGAAGAGAAACCGTTCGCTCTTATGGCCCCAACGCTCGATTGCATACGCCAGTGCGCCGAAGTGTCCGATGCCGAAGAACGGCTCTTGCGTTCGCCCGCCGCCCCGATCGTTCTGCTCCGGCCGCATGAGAACCATCCGCTGGCGCCCAATGTCGCCCAGTCTTCGCCGTATCTCGGCTTCATGCTCCCCTACTCCCCGCTGCACCATCTTCTGATGGAGGAGTGCGGCTTCCCCATCGTCGCCACCAGCGGCAATTTGACCGATGAGCCGATTGCTATCGGCAACCAGGAAGCGCGGGCGCGTCTGGGCGGGATTGCTGACCTGTTCCTCATGCACGACCGCCCGGTGGCGCGCCCCTGTGACGACTCCGTCGCACGCGTCTCGCGCGGCCGCGAGAGCGTCCTGCGCCGGGCGCGCGGCTATGCCCCCCTTCCGGTTCTGGTTCGCCGGCGCCTGCCTGCGGTTCTGGCCGTGGGCGGCCACCTCAAAAACACCGTCGCCATCGCCGTGGGGCGCCAGGTTTACCTCAGCCAGCACGTCGGGGACCTGGACACCGCCGAAGCCCGCCGCGCATTTGTCCGCGCCATCGAAGACCTCTGCCGCTTGTACCGCTTCCAGCCCGAACTGGTCGCCTGCGACCTGCATCCCGACTACGCCTCCACTCACTGGGCGCAATCGAGCGGACTCCCCGTGTACGCTGTACAGCACCATCATGCCCATGTGGCGAGCTGCGCCGCGGAGAACGATCTCGAAGGCGAGTATTTGGGCGTGGGCTGGGACGGCACGGGCTTCGGGCTGGACGGATCCGTCTGGGGCGGCGAGTTCTTCTTGGTCCAGGACGGCAAGTTCGAACGCGTGGCGCACCTGCGGCCCTTCCGGCTCCCTGGCGGAGAAGCCGCGGTAAAGGAAGGCTGGCGCGTGTCCGCGAGTCTGTGCTTCGAGACCTTCGGTCCGGACGCAGTTGAGAAGCCAACCTTGCTTCGCATGCTCGAGCGCGGCGTCAACTCGCCCTGGTCCACCAGCGTCGGGCGTCTCTTCGACGCAATCGCCGCTTTGGCCGGCGTAGCTCGAACCAACCGGTTCGAAGGCCAGGCCGCCATGCAACTGGAGCGCGCCATCGGGCGGATCCGTACTGAGGATTGCTATCCTTTAGATGAGAAGGACGGCGTGGCCGACTGGCGGCCGCTCATTCGAGCGGTCCAGTACGATGTCGGGAAGCGCGTCTCCGCCGGGCTGATTTCGGCGAGGTTCCATAACACGCTGGCAGCCTGGATCGTACGCGTGGCCCGCCGCACCGGCGTCCGGCAGGTGGCGCTCAGCGGTGGCGTTTTCCAGAACAGTTATCTCACCGAGCGCGCCGCCGCCCTGCTGGAGCAGGCCGGGATCCGGGTGGCTACCCATCAGCGCGTGCCCGCCAACGACGGCGGGTTGGCGTTGGGCCAGGCCGTGATCGCCGGACAGGCCTTCTCGGGAGGTTTTTAATGTGTCTGGCCGTGCCAGGAAGAATCGTTAGCATCCGCGAGGACGACCCGCCCGAGGTGCGCCGCGCCAAGGCCGATTTCGGCGGCATCCAAAGGGAGATCTGCCTGGCCTACACGCCCGAAGCCAAGATCGGCGACTACGTCCTCGTGCACGTCGGCTTCGCTCTCAACGTCGTGGATGAAGCCGAGGCGCAGCGCATCTTCGACACCATCCGGCAGATGGACGAGCTGGCGCAGGCCGAAGAGGGCGGACCGTGAAGTACCTGGACGAGTACCGCGACCGCGCCGCTGCTGAGAAGCTGGCGGCGGAGATCCGGCGCCGCGTCACCCGGCCCTGGACCCTAATGGAGGTCTGCGGCGGCCAAACCCACACCATTGTCAAAACCGGCCTGATGGACCTTCTCCCCCCTGAGATCACGCTGGTTCACGGGCCGGGCTGCCCGGTCTGCGTCACGCCGCTGGAGTTGATCGACGCGGCGGTGGCGATCGCCTCTCGGCCCGAGGTCATCTTCTGCTCCTTCGGCGACATGCTCCGCGTGCCCGGCTCTTCGCGAAGCTTGCTGGAGGTCAAGGCTTCGGGCGGCGACGTCCGCATGGTGTACTCGCCCCTGGACGCGCTCAAGCTCGCCCGTTCCAATCCGCACCGCCAGGTGGTCTTCTTCGCCGTCGGCTTCGAGACCACCGCCCCGGCCAACGCCATGGCCGTTTGGCAAGCCGCTCGGGAAGGAGTCGAGAACTTCTCCGTGCTCGTCGCGCACGTGCTGGTCCCGCCCGCCATCGAGGCGATACTGAACTCCCCCAACTGCCGCGTGCAGGCCTTCCTGGCCGCCGGCCACGTCTGCACCGTGATGGGATTCAAGGAATACGAACCGATCGCCCGCCGCTACCGTGTGCCCATCGTCGTGGCCGGCTTCGAGCCGCTCGACCTGTTGGACGCGGTGCGCATGGCCGTCCTCCAGCTTGAAGATGGGCGGGCGGAGGTCGAAAATCAGTACAGCCGCGCAGTCCGCCGGCAAGGGAACCCCGCCGCGCAGCAGCGCATGGAAGAAGTCTTTGAAGTTTCGCCGCGCGCCTGGCGCGGCATCGGCAACATCCCCCAGAGCGGCTTGAGGCTGCGGGAGCCGTACCGGCGCTTCGACGCGCTCCTGCGTTTCCCGCTCGAGCTGCATCCGGTCGAGGGGTCCGCCGAGTGCATCGCCGGCCTGGTGCTGCAAGGTCTGAAGAAGCCACTTGAGTGTCCGGCCTTCGCGCTGCGCTGCACGCCCGAGAAGCCGCTCGGCGCACCGATGGTTTCAAGCGAAGGCGCTTGCGCGGCCTATTACCTTTACGGACGCCGTTCATGAAAGAGATTCAGTTCACCTGCCCGGCCCCCCTGGTCGCCGCAGACCGCGTGCTTCTGGACCATGGCGGCGGGGGCAAGCTCACCCAGCAGCTCATCGAGAGGGTCTTCCTGCCCGCCTTTCGCAGTCCCGCGCTCGAAGCCCGGCATGACGGTGGCGTGGTCGAAGCTGGCGGCGTGCGGCTGGCGATGACCACCGACGCCTATGTCGTGCATCCTCTCTTTTTCCCCGGCGGCTCCATCGGCGAGCTGGGCGTCTACGGAACCGTCAACGATCTGGCCATGTGCGGCGCGCGGCCGCTGTATCTGACCGCGGCATTCATCCTGGAGGAGGGGCTGCCCATGGAGACTTTGCGCCGGGTCACGGACGCAGCCGCCGAAGCGGCGCGCCGGGCGGGAGTCGCGCTGGTGGCGGGCGACACCAAGGTGGTCGACAAAGGCAAGGGCGACGGGCTGTTTATGGTCACCGCAGGCGTCGGCTCGATCGAGGCGCCCAACGCCATCGGGCCCGCGGCCGTCCAGCCGGGCGACGTCATTCTATTGAGCGGCGATTTGGGCGCGCACGGAGTAGCCATTCTGAGCGTCCGCGAAGGACTCGAGTTCGAAAGCCCAATTCTCAGCGACACAGCGCCGCTGTGGGAGCCCGTGGAGGCCCTACTCCAGGCTGGCGTTGAAATCCATTGCTTGAGAGATCTGACCCGCGGCGGGCTGGCCTCCGCTCTCAACGAGATCGCCTCCGCCCGCGGCGTGGGCATGCGTATCGAGGAGGCGCTCATCCCCGTGTCCGAACCGGTGCGCGGCGCGTGCGAAATCTTGGGGCTGGACCCGCTGTATGTGGCCAACGAAGGGCGCTTCGCCGCCTTTGTGCCCGCCGCGCATGCCGAAGCGGCGCTGGAGGCGATGCGCCGTGTAGCGGTCTCCTCGGGAGCGGTTCAGATCGGCGAGGTGACCCCCGAGCCGCCGGGCGTGGTGACGCTGCGCAGCCGCATCGGCGGCAGCCGCGTCGTGGACATGCTAAGCGGCGAACAGTTGCCCCGCATCTGCTGACCGCAAACCGCCCCCTTTACACCCAGGCCCGCTCTGGAGCAAGCCGCCAGGCCTAACACACCACCCCTTCGCGTGGAGCACGAAGTCTTGCGTGCCACACCGGCAGTCCCGCCGGTGGTCGGCTTCTGACCTCCCCGTCCCTTTCTGTGGAGCAGGCTGTTTTTGTGGGGCCAACATTCCTGTCTGCCGGCCAGCTTTGTGCGGCAGGCGTTCTAGCCTGTCGGCCGGCATTCCTGCCGGCCTTGGCCTCCTTCACCCACCGCCCTCCATCCAACCGAACCTTGCCGAATGTACGGCCCCGGCGTCTCCGCGCCCTCTCTTCCCATC
>JAIMAR010000191.1 GCA_023511855.1 Bryobacteraceae bacterium | reverse complement strand
CACCGCCAGGAAGATCGGCCGTAGCTCATTGCCGCGCCCCAGCCGCCGCAGCTTCCAGCACAGCCGCCCGTTGTCCAAGTGCTCGCGGAAGCTGTAGCGGGTGCCCAGGTACTGCCGCAGCTCCACCGCCGCCCCCTCGCCCGGGCGCCGGAACAGGATGGCACGATTGATGTGGCCCTTCGGGTGGCGCACAACGCGAGCGATCAACCCCGCGGCCTCGAGCCGCGCCAGGCGCTGCTCGCTGATCCAGTCGGCCAGCTCGCCATCAGCGGTGTACAAGGGAATCCGGTGGTTCACACGAACACACCTGGAGTGGGAAATCCTGCGGGAAAGAGTTTCACGAGCGTCCCGGCGCTCGCTCCGGTGGGTCGCGGGTTTGTTTCGAGAGGCCCCGCTCGCCTCTGGGGGAACGCTTCCCGAGCGTTCTACCTCATCGATACCAGGCGGCGGCTTCAGTCGTCAAGAGAAAAATCATCTTGTCGTCGCATCGTTTAAAACGTCATCCGGCTTCCGCGTAGAAGCTGCGATTGCTGCGCGATACGGGCCCGAGGGCGCGCCAAGAGGCGTGGGGTGGTGGGGCAACCCACCAGTCAAGTGTTGGCGCCGCTATTGCGCCTCTGGCGCCTTCGGACTGAGCCTGCCACGCCGACGCGACGTGAATGCAGCATACAACGAGTGCATGTATAGGGAAGGCGACGTTGTCTCCGTCTCCTGATTCGCGAGACAAATCAAAAAAACGCATGCGATGGCCTCCATAACCACCCGGACGGCGAGGGCGCCGCACGGCCGGCGCCACGGAGGGCTGTGAAGGCGTTCCTCCTGTATAGGGAAAGGGAATTTGTCTCCGTCTCCTGATTGGCGAGACGAATCGAGAAAAATGGATGTTATGGATTCCACGACCACCCGGGGCCCGCAAGGCGGGGTGGCGGAGAATTGGACTCCAGTTGGACTCCACAGGGGGCGGCACGGTGGGGCGAAGGCCCGTAACTCTTTGAAAACCGTGGTGGGCCCGTGGCGACTCGAACGCCAGACCTCTACCGTGTCAAGGTAGCGCTCTAACCAACTGAGCTACGGGCCCTTGCGGCGATACAGACTCCACGAACTCCTGTTGCGGTGGCCCGCCTCGCGCTGGGACGAGCCGTGCAGCCGGGTCTCTGTGGAGGACGAAAACAATTCTAGCATACACAGCATGCTGCCCCATTCCTCAGAGTTGTCCAGTGGAAGGTGATTCCTGAAACGGGGATGGTTTCCGACGCGAAATGATCCTGAAATGGGCGCATGGGAAGGAGAGCCGGTCTCTCGCTAAAAGGGAAGACGCAAGAGCCTGGCGCACGAGGCCCTGCCCATCTCCACATGCCCGGCGACCGTGATATTATGCCGCAGTCATGGATCTTGGTCCCGGCATCCGCCCACAGCACCCCAAACCACGCTTCCCGGTCCGGGTGTGGTTGATTTCCTTCCTGGGTTGGATGTTCGATTTCTATGATCTCATCCTCCTGTCGTATCTACTCATTCCCATCGGAAAGGACCTGAGCCTTACGGAAAACGAGGAGTCCTGGCTGCTGGGCGCGGCGTTAGGCGCTTCGGGCGTGGGCGGCATCTTGTTCGGCTACCTCTCGGACCGCTTCGGCCGCAAGCGCGTCATGACCTGGACCATCGGGATCTATTCGCTCGGCACGGCCCTGTGCGCCCTCGCCATCGGACCCTGGAGCCTGCTGCTCTTCCGTGTCGTCACTGGACTGGGCGTCGGAGGGGAATGGGCCGTCGGACATGCGCTCTTGCAGGAGGCCTCACCCGGACATATGCGCGGGCGCGCCGCCGCCTTCTTGCAAGCCGGTGAGCCTGTGGGCGTCGGTCTGGCGGCAGTGATGGGCCTGCTTGTCACGCCCTTCCTCGGCTGGCGACTGATCTTCCTGATCAGCTCCGCCACAGCGGTGCTCGCGTTCGTCGCCCGCCGCCATCTCCCCGAGTCTCGGCTCTGGCACGAGCAGCGAAAAGAGGAGCTGGGCCCGGTAGAAGCCTTGCGCTGGATGAAGGCGAATCATTACCTGGAGCCGCTGTGGAAGGGCTGGCTGCTTGGAGTGTTCAAGCTTGGGACCTATTGGACTTGCTACATCTGGCTTCCCAAGTTTCTGCAAAACCAGCTCGGCCAGCCGGTGGGCCGCTCGGCGCTCTGGATCCTGACCGCGCAGTGCGGCCAACTGGCGGGCATGCTCCTATTTGGCTACGTGGCGGACTGGCACGGGCGGCGCAAAGCCTACACCGCTTACTCGCTGCTGACCGCCGCCGCCGTCTACGGGCTGGCGTTCCACTGGCACGAGCTGTTGACCAAGCCGCTGTGGTTCTGGAGCGTGATGTTCGCCATGGGCATCGGCTCCGGCTGCACGGCCGGATTTGGCGCGCTGCTGGCCGAGCTCTTCCCCACCCACGTGCGCAACTTCGCCATGGGGACCAGCTACAACTGTGCGCGGGGCATTCAGTTCTTTGCGCCGGCGCTAGTCAGCTTCTTCGTAAGTCTGGGAGGCGTGCGAGGAGGGCTGAGCGTACCCATGGTTCTGGCGCTGGCCACGGCCGCCTGGGTGTGGGTGCTGCCCGAGACCAAACACCGGGACTTGGCGCGGGTCGGACCGCAGGTGTAGCATGACGAATGTCCGCCTGCGAAAATGCCCGAACCACTTTTCGAGGAAGGCGACTTCCAGATTCCCGACAAGATGTTCTTCCGGGTCGGCGAGGTGAGCCGTCTGGTGGGCGTCCCAGCGCACGTGCTGCGCTACTGGGAGACCGAGTTTCCGGCCCTGGCGCCGCGCAAGTCCGGCCGCGGCCACCGGCTTTACCGCCGCCAGGACGTCGAGTTGCTGTTTCAAATCAAAGACCTTCTTCATGTCCGACGCTTCACGATTGAAGGCGCCCGGCAATACCTGAAGCAGCACCGCTCCGCACGGCGCTCCGCCGCAAAGCCTAGGCAAGCGGAACTCTTCGAAGCTTCTACGACCTCGCAGTTGGCCGACATCCGTGAGGAGTTGCGGCAAATCCTCGACCTTCTGAAGTAGACCGGCCCGTCAGCCGAATTCCGGAGGGCACAGTAACGTCAGCGCACCCGGCGCCAGTTCGATCCGCGCCGGAAGTACTCCCGCCGGCTCGCCGTCGACCTGAATGTAGACCGGGTCTTCACTGAGCGGCTCGAACGCGACAGAGCGTGCGTGAAGTAAGGTTACGCCCGCGGTCCGGTCCAGACGGTTGAGCACCGCCCCGGCGAAGTACTCCAGGTAGCGGAAGGGGTTGGATCCCTCAAAGAGCGCCAGCGCGAAGTCGTCCCGCATTAAACCTGCCTGAGGTGTAAGCTCCAGAGTCGCCCCGTAGTTGCGCACGCGGCTGGCCAGCGCAAACGACGAGCGGAATCGCTGATCTTCCACTAGCACTTCGAACTCCTCCAGCGTCCGCCCGAGTTCGCCGAAAGCCGCTAGCCAGTAGGCCAGTTTCCCCTGAAATCGTTTTAGCTGAGGGTCCACTTGAAGCACCGCGTGCGCGTCCAGCCCCACGCCGGCCATCAGCAGAAAGTAGCGGGGCGGATTGCCAGCGGCATCCAGCCGCCCAACCGCAATGCGACGCGGGACCCAGTGCTCCACTTGTGCGGCCACCGCAGCCAACGGCCCGGCCAGGCGCAGCTCCGTCGCCAAAACGTTCGCCGTTCCCGCCGAAAGGACTCCAAGCGGAACCTCCGAGCCGATCATCCCGTTCGCCACCTCATTGATGGCTCCGTCGCCGCCGGCCACCAGGATCAGATCCGCCCCGCGCTCGAGACAGGAAGCCGCGGTGCGTGAGCCACCGCCGGGCCCGTCCGTGGGAATGGCCGTGACCGCATGCCCCGCGCTCCGGAGAACCGATACGGCACGGTCGACCGCCCGGATCCGCCATCCTGAAAGTCCCCGCGCGCCGGGATTGTAAATAAGGAACGCGTTCTTATAAATTGCGATGGGGGACCTGCCTCACTACAGCCATTATAATGGACGCCGATGACGGACACGGCGGCTCTCAAGGAAATAGAACGTCTGCGGGAAGAGATCCGGCGGCACGAGTACCTCTACTACGTGCTGGACCAGCCGGAGATCACCGACGCGGAGTACGACGAACTCGTGCGGCGCCTCAAGAAGTTGGAGGAAGAGCACCCCGAATGGGTCACCCCCGATTCGCCTACGCAGCGCGTAGGCGGCAAACCCCGCGAGGGCTTTGTGAAGGTGCGCCACAGCTCGCCGATGCTAAGCCTGGACAACGCCTTGAACGAGGCCGAACTGCGCGACTTCGACCGCCGCGTACGCGAGTTGCTCGGAGGCGCCCCCTGCCGCTATGTGGCCGAGTTGAAGCTGGACGGGCTCTCGATGGCCGTCCATTACCGCGACGGGATCCTGGTGCAGGCCGTGACCCGCGGAGACGGCATCGAAGGCGAAGACGTGACCGAGAACGCCCGCACCATCCGTAGCCTGCCGTTGCGGGTGAAGGATGGCTTGCGGACATTCGAAGTCCGCGGCGAGGTCATTCTAAACCGCCGTGCTTTCGAGCGCCTCAACCTGGAGCGCGAGGCCGAGGGGCTGCCGCGTTTCGCCAATCCGCGCAACGCTGCGGCCGGCTCGATCCGCGTGCTGGAGCCGGCCATCACGGCGGCCCGCCGCCTCGATTACTACGCTTACTTTTTGCTGGTGGATGGCGAGACCTATCCCGACACCCAGTGGGAGGCGCTCGAAACCCTCGATAAATTGGGGTTCAAAGTCAACCCCCACCGCAAGCGATGTTCTACCTTCGATGAGCTGCTGGAGTTCTGCCGCCACTGGCAAGAGCGGCGCCAAGAGTTGCCCTATGAGACCGACGGAGTGGTGGTGAAGGTGGACTCCGTCGAACAGCAGAGGAGGCTCGGCTGGACCGCCAAGGCCCCCCGCTGGGCCATCGCCTTCAAGTTCCCGGCCCAGCAGGAAAAGACCGAGGTTCTAAACATCGAAGCCCAGGTCGGGCGTACCGGCGTGCTGACTCCGGTGGCGCATCTCAAGCCCGTGCAAGTGGGCGGCGTCACCGTCTCCCGCGCAACGCTGCACAACGAGGAGGAGATCGAGCGGCTGGGCGTCCAGATCGGTGATACGGTGCTTGTGGAACGCAGCGGCGATGTGATCCCCAAGGTCGTGCGCGTGGTGGCCCGAGGCGCCAACCGGCGTCCCTTCCGCATGCCGGAACGCTGCCCGGTGTGCGGCGGCAAAGTGGTCCGCCAGGAAGGCGAGGTGGCCAGCCGCTGCATCAACACCAATTGCCCGGCGCGGTTGAAGGAATCCATCCTTCACTTCGCCTCTCGCAACGTCATGGACATCGATGGACTGGGCGAGGCCCTGGTGGACCAGCTTGTCGAGCGCAAACTCGTGCGCAGCGTGGCCGATCTGTACCAGCTCCGACCGGAACAGCTCATGGAACTGGAGCGGATGGGGAAGAAGTCCAGCGAAAAGCTCGTGGCGAACATTGAGGCATCGAAGCGCCAGCCGCTCGCCCGCGTGATCGCCGGCCTGGGAATTCCGTTCGTCGGGGAACGCACCGCGCAGTTTCTCGCCGAGACGTTCGGAAGTTTGGACGCGATTGCGGCGGCGGATGAACAGACCTTGCAGCAGGCCGAGGAGGTCGGCCCAAAAGTGGCGCGCAGCATCCGGCAGTTCTTCCAGGAGGAGCGCAACCGGGAACTGGTGGAGCGCCTGAGGCAGGCCGGCCTGACCTTTCACCACAAGCGCGTCGAGAGGAAGGGCGGACCTTTGGAGGGCAAGGTCTTTGTCCTCACTGGAACCCTGCCTCACTGGACCCGAGAGGAAGCCAAGGCGCGCATCGAAGCGGCCGGCGGCAAGGTGACTGGCTCGGTCAGTAAGAAGACGGACTATGTGGTAGCGGGAGCTGGGCCGGGCTCCAAGCTCGCCAAGGCCCGTGAACTCGGCATACCTGTGATCGACGAGGCCGAATTGCAGAGAATGCTTGGGGTGTAATTCACAACCTCGGCAGCGCATAGCTCTACGTGCCACAATTAACAAAAATTAATTTTGCTTATGGGCGGAATGTCGATATGATAAACCCACGAAGCTGTGGTAGATTCAAATCAACAAGGGGTGAAAGCGCATATCGCTGATTCACCACAGAAGGAAAGGGGTTTCACGATGAAGGGAAAGGAAATGTTTCGTGTAGGCAGCCTCACACTATGCCTCGCCCTGATTTTGGGCGGCAGTGCGGCGGTCTACGGTCAAACGGTCTACGGATCATTGGCCGGCACGGTTTTTGACCCGTCCGGCGCAGTGATTCCGCAGGCCAGTGTAACCATCCGAAGCCTCGACACGGGACAGGCACGGGAGATCAAAGCCGATGACACCGGGTTCTGGCGTATGCCATCGCTGCTGCCGGGCCGTTACGCGGTGGACGTGGTGGCGCCGAACTTCGGCAAGCTGACGCGTGCGCCGATCGTGGTCGAGCCTACCGTCGAGCGCACCGTAGACGTAACGCTGAGGCCGGGCGCGGTGACGGAAGTCGTGAGCGTTACGGCTGAGGCGCCGCTGATTGAGCAGACGAAAGCCCAGTTGAGCCGTGGCGTGGATTCGCAAACGATCATGATGCTGCCGGGCCTGAATTCTCTGACGGGCCTTGCCTTGTTGCAGCCGGGCGCCGCGCCGAACGATCTGGGCCGTCCCGGTTCCGGTTTCGTTGTGAACGGCGGACGCACGCGCTCGAACAACTTCATGATCGACGGCGCCAACAACAACGACCAGTCGCTCCAAATCCACCGGCAGAATTTGCCGCCGGAGGTTCTGGGCGAGTTCCGGATCATCACCAACAATTTTTCAGCCGAGTTTGGGCGGAACTTCGGATCTGTGGTCATGCAGACCACCAAATCCGGCACCAATGAGTATCATGGCGCCGTGCGCTGGACCTGGCTGGGCAATGGTTGGGACGCCTTGACCACGAACCAGCAGCGAACTTTTAAGGCCCAGAAGGACGCGGGCAAGGACGACTACGCGGCTCTCCGCGCGGCGCGCGCGGTCCTGGTCCGCAACCAAGCTCTGTTCAGCGCCGGCGGTCCGATCAAGAAGGATCACACC
Organism: Bryobacteraceae bacterium; assembly: GCA_023511855.1. GTDB lineage: Bacteria > Acidobacteriota > Terriglobia > Bryobacterales > Bryobacteraceae > JAIMAR01. The sequence goes on along the minus strand of JAIMAR010000191.1, from coordinate 494 downwards.
TTCTTTTTCTCGAGCTACGACTTTGACCTGCGCCGCAGCACCGCCTCACCCATCGCGGTCACCATCTCCCCGCAGGGATATCAGGTGCTGGACGCCAACGCCAGCCTCTTCGCTCCTGGCGCGGTGGACTTTCTCAAGAAGATGTATCCGGCGGCCAACGACCCGACCTCCCGCGGCACCCTCAATGTATCGACTCCGGCAGGAACGCTGGCCATCCCGCTCCAGCAGTACAACCCGAGCCTCAAATCGCCGCTGCCCTATGCCCGGAGTTTCCACCGCGGGCTAATGCGGGTGGATACCAAGTTGACGAGCAAGGACAATCTGGCGATTCGCTACGTGATTGACGACGATTTCGACCCGGGCAGCCCGCCGGCGTTGCTCTACAACCGGGTGGGGCAGGCGGGCCGGAACCAGAACGGGACGATTAACCACGTGCACGTTGTCAGCCCGACGCTGCTCAGCGAAGCGCGGGCCGTCTACGGGCGCCGGTCGTT
>JAIMAR010000190.1 GCA_023511855.1 Bryobacteraceae bacterium | reverse complement strand
CAGCGGAACGTGCCCCTCGGCCGCGATCTTGGCCGGCGGGTTGTTCTTCCGCTTGGCTTCGGGATGGCGGTAGTCTGCAACGGGCGCCCCTGGGTTCTTGCCGCCGGAGCCGCCCTTCTTCTTCCTGGTTGCCATGGCTTTAGCCTCTCATTCTAGGCCCTCGCTATGGCGGATAGGCAAGGACCGGTCCCGCCCCGCTGGTTCGGGAATTCCTTCGTGGGCTCTCTCAAGCGGCGCCTGAGCCGCGGCCGGCGGGCTCAAAGGAGCAGATTACGGGCGCCGCAAAGTCTGGCGAAGCGAAGGGCCGAGTCAGAGACCATCGGGAGAGTCCGGGTTTCGCTCGACAGCCAGGATGGTGACGTCGTCGATTAAGCCGGAACTGCCGCCCCAGTCCTTCACGCCTGCCAACATGTGTTGAACGGAATCCTCCATCGTCAGGCGGCATGCATCGGCAAAGCGCGCCAGGAGCCGTTCCATGCCGAATTCCTCGCCGTGCGGGTTCTCGGCTTCCAGGAGTCCGTCGGTGCAGAGATAGATTCGATCGCCAGGCTCCAGGTGAACCGTGTGCTCGGCGACTTCGGGTGAAGTCAGCAGTCCGAGGGGCGGGCCCCCGGGTTCCAGCAGCCGGACATCGCCTGACTTTGAGACCAGGATGGGGAGAATGTGTCCGGCAGCGGTGTAACGAAGTTCACCCGAAGAGCAGTTCAGCAGGCAATAGACCAGGGTGAAGTACTGGGCGGTCCGGGGGTCGAACGGAAAGAACTCGTTCAACCGGAGAACGGCGCTGGACGGGGAAGCCAGGCGATATTGGCCCGGGTGGCCGGGGTCCGCTTGAAACAGCACGGATCGGCCCGGCGCGGGGTTGAGCAGACGCGTTACCGCCATCGAGACCAGGGCCGCAGGGACGCCGTGACCGCTGACATCGAGCACATAAAAGCCCGCGTGGTCCGTTCCCAAGGGGAAAAGGTTGAAAAGGTCTCCGGCAAGTTCGGTGGATGGCTGAAACGCCCACGCGGCGGTGACGCTCGGCAAGCGGAGATCGGGGGAGGGAAGAAGCGCTCGTTGAATCTGTGCGGCGGCTTCCAAGTCGCGCTTCATCCGGACATTCGCTGCTTCCAATTGCCGGGTGGCTTCGCGCAGCGCCTCTTCGGCGAGACGTCTGGCGGTGACGTCGGACTAAATGCCGATGTAGTGCGTCACCCGGCCGGACGAATCCCGGACCGGCGTGATGGATAGCCGGTTCCAAAAGGTGGAACCGTCCTTGCGGTAATTGAGGATCTCGACCGTACAGGGGCGATGTTCCCGGACCGCCCTGCGAATCTCCTCAGCCGGTTCCGGATCCGTCTGGGGCCCTTGTAGAAAGCGGCAATTGCGGCCGAGCACCTCTTGGGCGGTATAGCCGGTCAACCTTTCGAAACCCTGGTTGACGTAAATAAGAGGATTATCCGGAAGGCTGGGATCGGTGATCGTAATGCCTTCTTCGCATGCGGCCACAACGCGGTCTTTGAGGAGCATCTCCTCGCGCCAGTCTGCTTGCTCCGTAGGGCCGGTTCGGACTTGCCGCTCGGGGTCCACACTCCGATTCTAAGCTTCCACATCCGGCCGCGCAGCAAACTCATTCTAATCTCGTCAATCCAGGCCAGGCCGGCGCTTCACCGTAATGCTGGACGGCTCGGGCGCACGCCTTACCTTTTGCTGAAAGACCGCCGGAGAATGAGCCCTCGGCCGGCGGCCGTCAGCGGCTTGGAAGCCCGCGGATAAAATCGCAAAGACATCTTCAACAGAAAATGTTTAGGTCCGGCCGTGGGCGAGGATGCCCATTCTCGGTCACCGGCGATTCGGCAGCCGGTCCCGAATCCGCGGCTGCTGCCGGCTCCTGTCCGCCGGTCTTGTGTAAGCGCGTACAGCGTAATACCATGGGTCCATGGTCAGAAGACTCTCAGCCTTTTCTCTGGCCCTGCTGTGGGTAGGGCCGCTGTTCGGTGCCGGCCTCACGCTGCAAGTGACCGAGAGCGGTTACCTCGATACGCAGGGGTTCAGCGTCATTCTTTATCACAGCACGTTCAACCGCACGTTCTTCGACCAGAAGAACACCGCGATGGAAATGATCCTCCACGGGCGGCGCATCGCCACCAATGGCGATGTCCGGCTGCTGCCCACGCCGGAGCAATGGGACCCCATTCCCCAGCTCAAGTCACGGAATGCGGACAGGCAGAATCGCCGCCTCACCGCGGACGTCAGCTACCCGGAGTACGACTTCTTCTACCGGCTGGAAGTTGCTGCCGAGCCGGACGGCGTGCGGGTGGCGGTGGTCCTGGATAAACCTCTGCCGGAAAGGCTCGCCGGGCGGGCGGGCTTCAATCTGGAGTTTCTCCCGGCGATCTATGCCGGCAAGGCGTACATGGTCGACGGAAGCGCCACCGGGATTTTCCCGGTCAGCCCGCGCGATCCCACCGTGAGCGTTCCGCCTCCCCCAGGTGAACCGCCGAGGCTCCCCTATCAGGAGCAATGGGACCGCGACAGGGGCTATCGCCAACCGTTGCCCTTCGCTACGGGCAAAAGCATCACGCTGGGCGTGGACGAACCGCGATACCGCGTCAAAGTGATCTCTGAGACGGGCCCGCTGTCGCTCTATGACGGACGGGTGATGGCGCAGAACGGCTGGTTCGTGCTGCGCACGCTAATTCCATCGGCGAAGACCGGTGAAGTGGTGGTCTGGCACATCCGGCCCGATGTGATCCCCAACTGGGTCCGGCCTCCGATGGTCGCTTACAGCCAGGTCGGGTATCATCCCGATACTTCGAAGGTGGCCGTCATCGAGCTCGATCCCAACTACAAGGCGCCCTCGACGGCCCGGGTGGTGCGCTTGACAGAGAGCGGCGAGTACAAGCCGGTCTATGAGGGGCCGGTTTCGGCGCCGCAGCGCTGGCTGCGGTATACCTACGCGAAGTTCGACTTTTCCAGAGTGAAAGAGCCGGGCATGTACGCCATCGAATACGCCGGCGAGCGAACCGGCCTGTTCCGCATCGCCCGCGACGTCTACAGCAACACCTGGCAACTCACTCTCTCCGGCTATCTGGCTACGGCGATGGACCACGTCTCAGTCCGCGAGGGCTACCGGCTCTGGCACGGCGTTTCCCATCTCGACGACGCGCGCCAGGCCCCGCCCAACGTGCGGCACTTCGACGGCTGGTCCGTGGGGCCGGAGCTCGACTCGCCTTACAAGCCTGGCGAACACATCCCCGGTCTAAATGTTGGGGGCTGGTATGATGCCGGCGACTTCGACATCCAGACCCGCAGCCAGTTTTCGGTGATTCAGGATCTGGCGCTGGCCCATCGCGAGTTCAAACTGGACTACGACCAGCTCGCCGTGGACTGGGATGCGCGCTCCGTCGAAATGCACCGCCCGGACGGCGTCCCCGACGTGCTGCAACAGGTCAAGCACGGCGTGTTGCAGGTGCTGGCGCAAATCAAGGCCGTGGGCCACACATTCCCGGCCATCAACGAGGCCACGCTGCGGCATTACACCCACCTCGGCGACGGCGCCTCGAAGACGGACAACCGCATCTACTCCGAAAAGCTCGGGCCGAACGAAGTCAAGGGTGACTACTCAGGCCGTCCCGACGACCGCTGGGCCTTCACGACCAAGTCCGCCGCCATGCAGTATGGTTCGGTGGCGACCCTGGCAGCGGCCGCTACGGTTCTCAAAGGATACGATGACGCGCTGGCCAAAGAGTGCCTGGATACGGCGATCCGCATCTGGAATGAAGAACACGCCCATCCGACTCGCAGCCGCGGCGGTCCTCCCGGACCCGGGCAGGCGCGGCCTCCGGCGATGAGTGGAACGCCGCGATTCAACTGTTGATCGCCACCAACGGCGGAGAACCCTACAAGGCGCGGGTGCGAGAGATGTTCCCCTCCATGATCCAGCGCTTCGGCTTCGGCGGGTGGACCGCGGTGCACGCGCTGCCTTACATGGATGCGGATTTCCGGAAGCAACTGGAGTCTGCCGTCAGGGCTTACGTCCCGCAGCTTGACAAGGAACTCTCGGGCACGCCGTTTGGCGTTCCGCCCACGAGGGGCGGCTGGGGCGGGTCAGCCGGCGTCATGGATCTCGGCGTTCGAATGTACTTCTTGCACAGGGCGTTTCCGGAGATCGTGAGCAAGGACTACACGCTTCGTGCGGCCAACTACATTCTCGGCACACATCCGGTGTCAAGCCATTCTTACGTTTCCGGCGTCGGGACGCGTTCCCACCTCATCGCCTACGGCAACAACCGCGCCGACCGGTCCTACATTCCCGGAGGCGTGATCCCGGGGTATGTGGTGATCCAGCCGGACTTCCCCGAGTGCATGGATGATTTCGGGTTCCTCTGGTTCACGCATGAGTATGTGATCACGGCCGCCAGCCGTTGGATCGTGGCGGCAAATGCGGCTGACGCGCTGGTGCGGTAGCGGCGGCGGCAGAGGCGAAATTCCGCCTCTGCCACCACGCAAAACCCGGCGTCGGGAAGTTGTGGTGTCGGGGCGTAGCTGAAATCGCCGCTGACACACTGTTTGAGCGGCTCCAAAGGGCAACCACCCACGAATCGTATACTTGCACTCGGAATCCCCGGGTCGCATCTCACCCGACCGCCATGGCCTGAGGTTCGGATCACCGCCCGGACGGGGTCTGCTGGTAAACTAGGAGTTCAGAGGTGCTCCATGGGGCGCGAATCCGTCATCGTGAGCGATCCGGAGATCTTGGGCGGCACGCCGTGCTTTCGGGGGACGCGTGTTCCGGTTGAGACGCTGCTTGATTACCTTGAAGCCGGCGACACGCTCGACGAGTTCCTGGACAACTTTCCCTCGGTGAGCCGCGAGGCTGCCATCGCCGCGCTGGAGGAAGCCAAGGCCCTGCTCATCAACCGGCGATGACGATTCTCATCGACGAGAACTTGCCGCGAAAACTCGCTGACCATCTTCAAGGCCACGAGTGCCGGACCGTCGTCGAGTGCGGTTGGTCGGGGAAGAAGAACGGTGAGTTGTTGGCTCTGGCCGATAGGCATTTCGATGTCCTGCTGACGCTCGACAAGAACCTTCCCTTCCAACAGGACCTTGGACCACTCCGAATCGCGGTGCTGATTCTCCGTGTCCGCTCGAGCCGGATCCAGGACCTGCTCCCGCTCATCCCTGAATGCCTGGCTGCGCTGGAGACGATCCGGCCTGGACAGGTGCTTCGCGTCGGCAGCCGCCTGTGAAGGGTTTGGGCCTGGTCCAAACCGGGTTCAGTACTCAACCGGCCCGCCAACGAACGTGCGCCTGTCAACGCAGAAGATCGAGAGTCTGGAGTATACAGGCAAGCCCACAGACTGATCCGTGATGGTTCAGTGCGCTGCCCCGCAGAAATTCGGCCCTGCGAATCGTCGTGTAAATCGGACCGCCCCGGGCCTGCCCGCTCTCCCGCTGGTAAAATGGTCACTGAGGTGGCTACATGAGAATCGCCACGGTCCGCGAGTTTCGCGACCACGCCACCGGGCTGCTGCGCTCCAAAGCCCCCATCCTGGTTACGCGGCGGGGACGCCTGGCTGGGGTCTTCTTCCCCTGGCCCGAGGAAAGCCTGCCCGTGGAGTTCAAAAAGGAGCTCTTTTCCGTTCTGTCGTCCGCGTTGGGCCGTGAGCTCAAGAGGCGGAAGGAGAGCGAGGAAGAGGTCCAGGCGGATTTCGAGAGCTGGCGAAAGGCCCGCCGTGCGCCTCGTGGCTGATGCCAATGTCCTGCTCTCGGCCGTGATCGGCGGGCAGGCGAAAGCTGTGCTGGAGCATCCCGCCGTCGAAAGTGTGGTCACGGCCGCAGCGGCGTTTGAAGAAGTTCAGGAATACGCCGTCCAGTTGGCGCAGAAGAAGCGGCTGGACCTCAAGCTGGTTTTGCTGGCTGCGGCAACGCTGCCCGTCGCCATCGTGCCGAGAGAGCAGTACAAGAGTGCTCTTGCGCGTGCCCGAAGAAAGATCGGGAAACGCGATCCGGACGACGTCGAGATCCTGGCGCTTGGGCTACATCTGGGATGGCCAGTGTGGTCGAAGGACAACGATTTTGAGGCCGCCGGGATTGAGTGGTACACGACAGCCGAATTGCTCCGGCGCCTCAGTCTCGCCGAATAGTTACCGCCGGGCCCTTGGCCCGTTCTCCCGGAGCACGGTCCTGGAGATCCGCCCCAGCGCCTCTTCGCTGAACGGCACTCGCAAAGCGCCGCCGTAGCATTCGATGTGCTGACGGCGGATCTCCGGGGTCTCCAAAAGAACGAAGAAGAGGTTCCACCCTCAGGCAAGATCGAAGCGGTCGAGGTTCATCACCTTGTCCCAAGCCGCCACGAAGTCCTGCACGAACTTCTCCTTGGCGTCCGCGCAGGCGTAAACCTCGGAGATCGCCCGCAACTGGGAATTGTGCCCGAATACGAGATCGACGCGCGTGGCGGTCCACTTCACTTTGCCCGTCTTGCGGTCGCGCCCCTCGAACACCTCCTGGGCGTCCGAAACAGGCTTCCACTCCGTGCCCATGTCGAGTAGGTTCACGAAGAAGTCGTTGGTCAGCGTCTCGGGCCGCTCGGTAAAGACGCCGTGCCGGGACCCGCCATAGTTGGCATTCAGCACGCGCAGGCCGCCGATGAGCACCGTCATCTCAGGCGCGGTCAGGGTAAGCAGTTGCGCCTTGTCAACCAGCATGTGCTCGGTCCAGACGCCAAAACTTTGCTTGGTGTAGTTCCGGAACCCGTCGGCCATCGGCTCCAAGTAGGCGAAGGAGGCCACATCGGTTTGCTCCTGCGAGGCATCCATGCGCCCCGGCTTGAAAGGAACCGTCACCTCATGGCCGGCGTTCTTTGCGGCCTGTTCGATCCCTGCGCAACCGGCCAGGACGATGAGGTCGGCCAGCGAGACCCTCTTGCCGTCCTTCTGCGAGCTGTTGAACTCCTGCTGGACGCCTTCCAACGTCTTGAGCACCTTCGCTAACCGGGCAGGCTCGTTGACTTCCCAGTCCTTCTGGGGCGCCAGCCGGATGCGGGCGCCATTGGCGCCGCCGCGCTTGTCGCTGCCACGGAAAGTGGAGGCCGAAGCCCAGGCGGTCCACACCAGATCCGAGACCGGCAGCCCGGAGGCGAGGATCTTGGCCTTGAGCGAGGCGATGTCCTGCGCGTCGATCAGGGGATGATTGACTGGCGGGATGGGGTCTTGCCAGATGAATTCTTCCTCCGGAACCTCCGGGCCGAGGTAACGTGCACGCGGCCCCATGTCGCGGTGGGTCAGCTTGAACCAGGCGCGCGCGAAGGCGTCGGCGAAAGCTTGCGGGTCCTCGAGAAACCGGCGCGAGATTTTACCGAACTCCGGATCGAAGCGCAGCGTCAGGTCGGTGGTCAGCATGGTCGGCTTGTGGAACTTGCCCGGGATGTGCGCGTCGGGAATGATCTCCGGCGCGTCCTTGGCCACCCACTGCTTGAGGCCGGCGGGCGAGGTGACCATCTCCCACTCATACTTGAACAGGTTCTCGAGGAAGTTGTTGCTCCACTGGGTCGGGGTCTGGGTCCAGGTCACTTCCAGACCGCTGGAGATGGTGTCCTTGCCGTGCCCCGAGCCGTAATTGCTGATCCAGCCTAGTCCCTGCGTCTCAAGC
>JAIMAR010000189.1 GCA_023511855.1 Bryobacteraceae bacterium | reverse complement strand
TTCAGGACTTCACCATTCTGTTCTGCTCCATGCGGCGGGATGGCAAGAGCCTCGGCCAGATGGCCAGTGAAGAAATCGGCCGCTTGGGCGGCGTCATCGCCTTGCTCACGGTCCTGCTCATCATGATCATCCTGCTGGCCGTAGTCGCGCTGGTGGTGGTTAACGCCCTTACCGGCAGCCCCTGGGGTACCTTCACGATTGCCGCCACCATGCCCATCGCCGTCTTCATGGGCCTGTATCTCAGATACTGGCGCCCCGGCAAGGTTCTGGAAATCTCCCTGATCGGCTTCGGCTTGGTGGTTCTGAGCATCTTCGGCGGCCAGTGGGTCTCCCAATCCCCCACGCTGGCCCCCTGGTTCACCCTCAGCGGCATGGCCCTGGCTGTGGCCATTATCATTTACGGCTTTTTCGCCAGCGCGCTGCCCGTCTGGCTTCTGCTGGCCCCCCGCGACTATCTGAGCACTTTCGTCAAGCTGGGCGTGGTCTTTTTGCTCGCCGCCGGGATTTTCGCCGTTCGGCCGCATCTGGCTTTGCCTGCCCTCACGCAATTCACCGACGGCAACGGCCCGATCTTCGCCGGCAAGATCTTCCCCTTCTGCTTCATTACCATCGCCTGCGGGGCGATCTCGGGCTTCCATTCCCTCATCTCCTCGGGCACCACCCCGAAAATGATCGCCAAAGAATCCCACGCCCGTCCCGTGGGCTACGGATCCATGCTCTTGGAAGGGTTTGTCGCGATCATGGCCATGGTGGCCGCCGCCTCCTTGCACCCAGGCGTCTTCTTCGCGGTGAACTCCCCGGCCGGAATTGTCGGCGCCACCCCCGAAGCCGCCACCGCCACCATTACCCGTTGGGGCTTCCCGGTCACGCCCGCCGAGATGGACACCCTGGCGAAAGAGGTGGGCGAGCATACCCTCTACCACCGCACCGGCGGCGCTCCTTCGCTCGCCTTAGGCATGGCCGAGATCTTCGCCCGCGGCGCCGGCGGCCGGGCCATCCTCGGCTTCTGGTACCACTTCGCCATCATGTTCGAGGCCCTGTTCATCCTGACGATCATCGACGCCGGCACACGGGTGGGGCGCTTCATGCTTCAAGATTTGCTGGGGCACATCTGGAAACCCTTGGGCCGCGTGAGTTGGATGCCCGGAGTCTTATTCACCAGCGCCGCCGTCGTGGCCGCCTGGGGCTACTTCCTCATCCAGGGCGTGCGCGATCCGCTCGGCGGGATCAACTCTCTGTGGCCACTGTTCGGAATCGCCAACCAGTTGCTCGCCGCTGTCGCCCTTTCGGTCGCCACCACGGTTCTCATCAAGATGCACCGAGCCCGCTATATGTGGATCACCTGCACCCCGCTTGCCTGGCTGGTTCTGGTCACCTTCACCGGCGGCTGGCAAAAGATCTTTTCGCCCGAGCCAAGGCTGGGTTTCCTGGCTCAAGCGGCCGAGCTCAGCCAGAAGCTCCAGACCGGCGCCCTGAGCGCTGCCGAGATCGCCCAAACCAAGGCGCTCATCTTCAACGCCCGTCTCGACGCCGTCGTCTGCGGGTTCTTCCTGGTTCTGGTGGGTGCGATTCTGTTGGACTCGATCCGTCTGTGGGCCGGAATCTTGCTCGGCAGACGAACTGCTGAGGTTCGGGAGTCCCCGTTCGTCCTTTCAAAACTCAAGGCGGAGGAAATATGAAAGCATTCCGGGAAGCGCTCAGAGGGATTTGGAAGCTGTTGCGCGAACTCTCCGACGAGGCGGCCTACGAGCGGTTCCTCCGCCAGCGCGGCCAATCCCCCTCCCCCGAACAATGGCGACACTTCTGCCGTCACCAGCTTGCCGCCAAGTACCAGCGTCCGAAATGCTGCTGATCGTCCGGTGACTTAGTGCACTTCCACCCGGCTGGTTCCAGGCATCTCCTGCCAAGCGTATCCGGCCCGCAGCACCGTCACGATGTGACTGGCTTTGTCCGGACCCAGTTTCCGCCGCAGCCTCTGAATGTGCACGTCCAACGTCCGCGTCTTGGTCCCGTTGGTGTAGCCCCAGATCGTCTCCAGCAGATACGCCCGCGACAGGCATTTGCCGGGATTCTGTTGCAACAGGGCCAGCAGTTGCGACTCTTTTCGCGTCAGCCTCATCGAGTCGCTGCCGGGCAATTGAGCGTTCCCGCGGAAGACCGGTGCGGGTTTGCTCCGTTCGGGTGTGTGTCCTAGCATACAGCCCCCCTACCAACTTTGGATAACGGAGGGCTGCCTCAGGTTGCAAAAATCACATCCGCGGCAAGACGTTGGCAGGAAACTACTTAAACACAGGCGGCCGTTCCGGGATCACCCACAGGTAAATCCGGGAGCCGTTCACCGTCTGCTGCGCCTGCGGCGCCCACTCCCCCATGTCGTGTATGTGGCTCACCACCCGCGTGCCGGGCTTCAGTTCCTTAAGCAGTTTGGGTCGCAGCTTCAAATTCACCGAGGGCCACAAGAACAACGTCACCACGGTTGCCTCCCGGATGTCCGCCTCGAAAAGGTCTTCTTCGATAAACTTCACCCGGTCCGTGACTCCCGCCTTGCGCGCGTTTTCGTTGGATTCGTCGATCCGCTTCGGATCGATGTCAATGCCCACCCCGCGCGCGCCAAAGTCCCGCGCCGCCGCGATCACAATCCGGCCGTCACCGCAGCCCAAATCGTATACGACGTCCTTGCTGGTGACCTTCGCCAGCTTCAGCATGGCTGTCACCACCGCCTCCGACGACGGCTCCCACCAAACGTCCGGCTCGCGCTTGGGTACGCGCTGGCTCCAAACCAGGCTCGCCGCCACGAGCAACAACAGGCTGACTGCCCCCACCCGTATTTGCATTTCCGATCTCTGCATCACAGGCCGATTGTAGCGAAATTCCCAGCCGACGTAGCGGCGGCGCTTGAGATATACTTGCCATTTCGCACATCGCGGAAGGGAGATCAAGACCCATGGATGAGAATCACATCAAAGCCGCCTATGAGCTGGCCAAAGATGCTTACGGAGCTTACGGAGTGGATGTCGAGGCGGCCATCGCGCGCCTGTCTCAAATCCCTATCTCCATTCATTGCTGGCAAGGAGACGACGTGGGCGGCTTTGAAACCGCCGGCGCCGCCTTGTCCTGCGGCGGAATCCAATCCACCGGCAACTACCCGGGAAAGGCCCGCACCATCGAAGAGCTCAGGCAAGACTTCGAAAAGGCCCTCAGTCTGATCCCTGGCCGCCACCGCTTCGCCCTGCACGGCTCCTACCTCGACAACGGCGGCGTCTTCGTTGACCGGGACCAAATCGAACCCCGGCACTTCCAAAGCTGGATCGACTGGGCCAAGCACATCGGCATCGGCCTCGATTTCAACTCCACCTTCTTTTCCCACCCCAAGGCCGCCGACGGCTTCACCCTCAGCCATCCCGACCCGGCCATTCGCGAATTCTGGATCGCCCACGCCATCGCCTGCCGCAAAATCGGCGCCGAAATGGGCCGTCAGCTCGGCTCTACCACCGTCACCAACATTTGGATCCCCGATGGCTATAAAGATATCCCCGCCGACCGCCTCGGACCTCGCCAGCGCCTGTTGGAATCCCTCGACAAGATCCTGGCCGAGCGCATCGATCCTAAGATCCACCTCGACGCCGTTGAGGGCAAACTTTTCGGAATCGGCGCCGAAAGCTATACCGTCGGCTCCCACGAGTTCTACCTCGGCTACGCCGTCTCCCGGCAGGTCCTGCTCACCCTCGACGCCGGCCACTTCCACCCCACCGAGTCCATGGCCGATAAGATCAGCGCCACGCTCCTGTTTTGCCCCGGCCTGATGCTCCACGTCAGCCGCCCGGTGCGCTGGGATAGCGACCACGTCATCGTCCTCGACGATGAGCTGCAAGCCATCGCCCGAGAGATCGTCCGCTCCGGCCAGCTCGAAAAGATCCACATCGGGCTCGATTTCTTCGACGCCAGCATCAACCGCGTCGCGGCCTGGGTCATCGGAACCCGCAACATCCTGAAAGCCCTGCTGATCGCACTTTTGGAGCCCACACATAAGCTCAAGGAGGTGGAGCGCCAGTTCGACTACACCCAACGCCTGGCGATGCTCGAAGAGTTGAAAACACTGCCCTGGGCCGCGGTTTGGGACTACTACTGTTTGCAGAAAGGCGTCCCGGCCGGCATGGACTGGTTCGGCGAGGTCAAGTGCTACGAAGCCGGTGTCCTCGCCAAACGCGCCTCCGCCTGAGCCGAACGGCGGAATGGGAGGGAAACAGTCATGGATCCTGCTTCGGCCGGCTCGGTGAATGCGCCGCTCGGCATCCTGATCTTCATGCTGGGAGGCTTGGCCGGCGCCATCTTCTACCTGCCTTTTAAGAAGGTCAAGAACTGGGCTTGGGAGAGTTACTGGCTGGTCTACGCCGTCTTCGGCCTCGTGGTTGTGCCTTGGATCCTGGCGATTACGACCTCACCCAACGTGATCGCCGTGCTCAAGGCGGCGCCCGGCAACCAGCTCGCCTACTGCTTCTTGTGCGGAGCCGCCTGGGGCTTCGGCGGGCTCACCTGGGGCCTGATGATCCGCTACCTCGGCTTCGGCCTCGGCTTGGCGATGGGCGCGGGTCTTACCTCCGCCGCCGGTACGCTGATTCCACCCATGCTCAAAGGGAGCGCCGCGATTCAGGCCATGTTCACCACGCCTTCCGGACAGGTTTCCGTGGCCGCGGCGCTCGTCTCCTTGGCCGGAATCGTCTTCGTCGGCATGGCCGGCATGTCCAAGGAGAGCGAACTGTCCGAAGAGGAGAAAAAGAAAGCCGTCGCCGAGTTCAACTTCCGCAAAGGAGTGGCCGTGGCCATCTTCTCCGGCTTGATGAGTTCCGCCATGAGCTTTGGCCTTCAGGGTGGCCCGGAGATCGAACGCTTGGCCCGGACCCTCGACCCGCCCACGGCCCTGGCTTGGGCCGGCATGCCCGTGCTCGTGGTCGTTCTCTTAGGCGGCTTCGTCGTCAACGCCTCTTGGTGCCTGATCCTCAACGCCAAGAACAAGACCGTCGGCGACTATCTCCGCCAAGACGCCCCCATCCTGGCCAACTTCTTCTGGGCCGGGCTGGCCGGGGCCATCTGGTGTTCTCAGTTCATCAGCTTCAAGACCGGTGAGCCCAAGATGGGCGCGACCTCCTACATCGGCTGGGCCGTGCTCATGGCCAGCTCGATCCTCTTCAGCCAGTTGCTCGGCTTGTGGCTCGGCGAATGGAAGGGCACCAGCCGCCGCACCATCCTCCGGCTGGTGAGCGGGTTGGCCTTGCTCATCCTGTCGGCAGTCATGGCGGGCATCGGGCCTTCACTGGGGTAGGCCAACGCGGCTTGGGGCAGGGAAGAGCGGATGGATCCAAACAGCAAACTCGCCGGCTTGGCCCGACGCATGGACCGACTCTACGAATACGACCGCGAGCCGGTCTCTCCCTCTAAGCTCCAGGGCGGCGCCCGGTTCGCGGGGCTGTTTGCCGGCGAGCACGTCGCGGCCACGGAGTTCGTCATCGGGGCGTTCTTCGTGCTGCACGGCGTGAGTGCCCGGGACCTGCTATTGGGCCTGCTCATCGGCAACTTTTTCGCCGTGCTCTCTTGGGCCTTCATTTGCGCTCCCATCGCGGTTCACACTCGCCTGACCCTCTATTGGTACCTCCGCCGCATCGCCGGGCCGGGCTTGACGTTCTTCTACAACATCGCTAACGGCTTTCTGTACGCCATCCTGGCCGGCGCAATGATCTCGGTCGCCGCATCGGCCGCAGGCCTGGCCTTCGGCGTGAAGACGCCCGCCCTTACCGATGTTCTGCCCGCCAGCGGCGGCTGGGTGGCGCTCACCCTCTCCCTCGGCGCTGCCTTCACCATCCTGGCGATCCTGGGCTTCGAGAAACTCAGCCGCTTCGCTCAGGTCTGCTCTCCTTGGATCTTCACGATCTTTATCGCCGGCGCGGTGGCCACCTTGCCCAAGCTGGGCGTGCGCCCCAATCTGGACAACCTCTGGGACGTCCTCCAGACCCGCGTTTGGAACGGCGTGCCCAGCGCCGGCCAGGAGCATTTCAACCTCTGGCACATCATGTTCTTCGCCTGGTTCGCCAACCTCGCCTTCCATATCGCGCTTTCCGATATGGCCCTGTTCCGCTACGCCAAAAGCTGGAAATACGGCTTCTACTCCGCCTTTGGCATGTACCCGGGGCATATGCTGGCTTGGTTGTGCTCCGGCATCATGGTGGCCGGCATCAACCGCGAGATGAATCCCGGCCTGATGGCCTTCGAGGCCGCCGGACTGGCCGGCGTGGCTGCCGTTGTGCTTGCCGGTTGGACCACCGCCAATCCCACCTTTTACCGGGTCGGCCTCGCCCTGCAAACTGTCACCCCTAACTGGCCCCGCTGGAAGATCACGCTGGCCGTAGGCGTGATGACTTCGGTTGTCGCCGCATTTCCGGTTGTATTCACCCGGCTGCTCGATTACGTGGCGATCTACGGGCTGATCTTGATGCCGGTCGGGGCCATCGTCTTGGCCGAGCATTGGATTCTGCCCCGCGTTGGCGTCGAGCCATACCAGGCGGAAAAATACTGCCGCCTGTTCAACTGGCAGGCGGCCGTGGTCTGGATCGGGACGCTGGCCGTTTGCGCGGCGATGCCGCTGCATCTGTATTTCCGCTGGCTGCCCGGTTATCTGATTGCGGTCGCAGGCTACACCGGTCTGATGTGGTTAACCGGGCGCAACACCGCCCGGCAGCAGGAAGGAGGATGACGTAACCATGCGCTTGTTATTTGGTCTCACGAGCCTCCTTTGCCTGGCCCTTTGCCTGGCGATCCCATTGCTGCACTTTTTCGCGTGGGTGGACGAAGCTGCTTTCAAGCAGATCCTCGCCCTTTCCTCGGCAGGCTGGTTCCTGTTCGCAACCCTGTGGGTCTCCCGCCGGAATCGCCCATGAACCAGGCCCGCTACGTGATCGCCCTGGCGACCTTGATGTTCGTGCCGGGTTCCGTACTGTTCTGGTTCTCGCTCCATCCGTTCGTCCGCTTTTGGCGCAGGCTGGGCGCGAAGCCCGCTTTGGCTCTCCACTACTTGCTCATCGCGGCCATCGGAGCCCTCGTCTACTGGCAAAGGCGGCGCCTGCTGGCGGTCGAGTTTGGGACCAACTGGTATCTATTCGCCATCGGAGTGGCGATGCTCTTCGCCGGCGCAATGCTGAAGCGACAGTTCGGTCCTCATCTGCGTTTCAAAATCCTCACCGGGCTGCCGGAGTTGGATCCGGAGCGTTATCCGAGCCGCCTGCTCACCGAGGGGATCTACTCCCGCATCCGGCATCCGCGCTACGTGCAGTATGTGGCAGTGGTCTTGGGCTACGCGCTGATCTCGAACTACCTGGCGGTGTACCTGCTGACCGCCCTGCTGATCCCGGCGCTGGCTCTGGTGATCCGGTGGGAGGAGCGCGAGCTGCGCCAGCGGTTCGGCAAACAGTACGAGGACTACTGCGCCCGCGTGCCCCGCTTCATCCCCCGCCTTCGCTGGCGCAAACGCACGCAGTAGCCCAAGCCTCCTGCCGTGGGCAAGCATTCTGATGTGAGGCGGGCAGGCTTCCTAGCCTGTCGGCCGGCATTCCTGCCGGCCTTGGTTCCCTTTACCCACTGCTCTCCCTTCCGCGAAATCTTGCGCTCTGTAGATGC
>JAIMAR010000188.1 GCA_023511855.1 Bryobacteraceae bacterium | reverse complement strand
GTCCCGAAGTTGATCCTGCGTGACGGCGTTCTCCAAGCCCTGCCGTACGTGGCGGGTGGCCAGCCCGGTCCAGACCACGTCTCCGAAGTACATGGAAACGTGGTTGAAGACGCCGGCGCGGACGCGGGCGTCGTGGGCGGCGGTAATGTAGGCGATGCAGGAGCCGAGACTCGTGCCTAGGATGCCAATGCGATGGAAACCCTGTTGTTCCAGCCAGTCCAGGCAGGCGCGAGCATCGACGACGGATTGGCGGCCTGCGTGGATCGTCCTTCCGATATTGGGAGAAACGTGGTAGTCGGCCCGTCGGATGCCGGGTGGCCGGCGGGGACCGTGGTAGGCCAGATTCAGGCGAAGAGCGGCAAAGCCAAAATTGTTCAATAGCTTACACAGGGCGACGTGGCTCGACTCATCGGCATTCCATTGAGGCAGCACGAGCACGGCTCGCCCGTCCGCTCGGGGGCAGGGGAAGTAGTCGGCCCAGACTTGGTTGTTCTCGGGGTAAGGGGTAGCCAAAGGGCTGGTGAAGCGCAGGGTTTGCCCTTCCAGGCGATAGTCGGACGGCGGCTTGCAGGCGAAGAATTCTGCGGAGCGTTGGACTTGTAAGTGGCTGTAATCTTTGAAGAAAGCGTCCGGGTCCGGCGGCGCTTGCGAGAGATCGGCCCACTCGAACCCCCATTCGAAAGGGTGGACCTGGCGGTTGCCGTCCCTGGCCGCCAAACGTTCTTCCCAGTCCCAGAACCAGCGTGCGCAGAGCTCACCCATCCCAGAATGGACTAGTCTACCAGAGCAACGGGTGCTGGGGTGAAAAAGAAAATCCCCGCCCACAGCGGGGAAATGCGAGTTTGCAGGAAGGCAAACCCACCAGAGCGATACAAACCTCTTTCGACCACCTGTTGTTGGGCAAGCGGATAACCAATCGGAAGTTCTTTTGATTCAACAGGTCTGGGTTGAGGCTCTACCCGTTTTCATAGAACGAGCCGAGTGGAATTCCCAGATTTGGAAATCCGCCCATCCTCTGGCGGAATTGGTTACAATACGGGCTGTGCGCAAGGAAAGCGACGCAAGAGGATAGCCGATGCACATCTCTCCGGCCAGAAGATCGCTGAGCGGTTTTTTCTTGATCGGGCTGATGATGGCGTTTCCTGGCGCCATTTTGCCGGTTTGGGGTTATCACCTGAGCTCGGAGTATCTTACGGTTGGGGCGCTGTTTCTGGCGATGGTGCTGGGGGTGCTGGCCTCACTGAAGGGGGCGTACCACCTGCTGGTTCGCTATGGGATACGGGTGGCTCTGACGGTGTCGGCCGGCACGGCCTGTGCGGCGATGATCTACATGGCGGCGATCCCGCCCGCCGAGCCGGCTCTATGGAGGCTAGCCGGATTCTTCTGGCTGGGTCTGAGCGTTGGCCCGCTAAACACCTGCTTGATGCACGTCATCACGCCGCTTTACGAGCGAGACCCGGCGGCGACGCTAAACCTGGCTGGGGGATTCTTTGGGTTGGGGTGTCTCACCACCGCACTGCTGGTCGGTTCGGCGTTTTACGCGTACACGGTTTCGAGCATCCTGCTGCTGCTGGCGGTGATCCCTGGATTGGTGGCGGGGATCTTCGCACAGACCAAGTATGACGCCCTCCCTATGCCAGCGCCTGTGCCGATCCGCAAAGCCTGGGAGGACTTGCGCAGTCCGGAGGCGGTGCTGCTGGGGCTGCTGCTGTTCTTCCAGTCGGGCAATGAGTGGTCGATTGCGGGGTGGTTGCCGCTGTTTTTGACGCAGAGGTTGGGGCTAAGCCCGGCGTCGGCTCTCCATATGCTGGCGGTCTACTGGCTTGCGCTGTTGGTGGGCCGCGTGGTGACGCAAGCGATCTTGGCCCACGTACGGCACGGGGTGCTGCTGACCGCCTGCGGAGGGTCGGCGGTGTTGGGCTGCGGGGTCTTGTTTTACACGAACAATCGATTCGGCGCTTGGGCTGGGGTCCTGTTTCTGGGACTGGCGTACGCGGCGATCTACCCGCTGGTGGCGGAACGAATCGGGGGGCGATTTCCTCAGTATCATCCGGGATTTTTCAACGGGATCTTTTCGATCGCCACGATTGCGGGCCTGCTGGCGCCGAGCACTTTAGGCCTGTACGCTCACCTGTGGGGCATCCGAGCCATCATGCTGGTTCCGTTCCTGGGTTCGATTGCAGTCTTTCTTTTGGTTGTGGTCATTTGGATGTACACCCGGCTTACCAGTCCGGCTACGGGGGAGGCGCGGAGTTGAGGCGGAGGCTGGCCGAGGCCGTTTTGCTGCTGGGTGTGCTGGGTGTTGCGGCTGCCCAGCCGCTGGCCGAGCGGGTTGAGCTTGTTGTTAAGGAGTCCGTCCGGCCGAGACATGGACTCTGGGGACTGCACGCCGTAAGTCTGTCCCGCGGTGAGCCGGTGTTCGCGTTTCAGGCAGACAGCTTCTTTGTGCCGGCCTCCACAGTTAAGCTTTTCTCGACGACGGCGGCGCTGATGCGGCTCGGTCCGGACTACCGTTTCCGGACCACGGTGGTAGCCTCCGCGGCCCCAGATAACGCAGGCGTGATCTGCGGAGACGTAAGGTTGGTGGGGGGTGGAGATCCGACGCTGTCCGGGCGGCCATTCCCGTACCGGCGGGATTCGCAACCGGGCAATCCGATGGAACCGCTTTTGGAGCTGGCTGAGGCGGTGGCGCGCAGGGGGGTTACGCGGATTCAGGGCGATATTGTCGGAGACGACACAGCGTACTACTGGGAGCCGTATCCGGCGGGCCGTGCTCAGGAAGACTCTTTGTGGGAGTACGGGGCGCCGGTGAGCGCGCTGAGTTTCAATGATAATCGCATCAGCATCGCGGTGCGGCCGGGCAGGCGGGTGGGCGATGCGGCCCAGATCGAGATCCAACCCCGGATTGAGTACTTCTTCGTCCAAAACCGCGTCAGGACGGTGGCTGGACGAGGCTCCACCGTGCAGATCGCCCGGGCCCCGGGGAGCCGGCAGCTCCGGATTTGGGGCACGATCGGAGTGCAGTCGGAGGGCGAAGGGCGATCGCTGGCCGTCGATGATCCCGCCCTGTTTGCGGCAGCGGCATTTCGCGAAGCGCTGATCCGCCGCGGAATATCCGTGACAGGCCGAGCCGTGGCCCGGCACCTCTATCCCGGGGAGGCAGCCCCGGCTGCTGTGGCGGCTTCCGGGGAGGCAGTTCTGGCGGAACGGATTTCCCCGCCGCTTTCCGATATTCTCACCGTGATTAACAAGGAGAGCGTGAACCTGCATGCGGAGCTGCTCCTGTGCGAGCTCGGGCGGCGCCGTGCGGGCATCGGGAGCCGTGCGGCGGGACTGGAGGAGCTGGGGCAAGTGATGCGGGAAGCCGGAGTTCCGGAAGGCGAGGCCCGGCTGTTCGATGGTTCGGGTCTCTCGATGCTGAACATGGTTACTCCCCGGGCGTTGACGGCTCTGCTGGCGTGGGTGGAGAAGTCGCCTTACCGGCAAGCGTTTCGGAACAGCCTGGCGGTGGCAGGAGAAGAGGGGACCTTGCGGCAGCGTTTCACTTCGCAGCCGGCCGCGCGGCGCATTTTGGGCAAGACGGGGACGCTCAGCCGGGTGAACGCTATCGCGGGCTATGCGGAGACCGCCGACGGCGAGCGGCTGGCGTTCGCGATCCTGGTGAATAATCACGCGGCGGCGGGCGCTGAGGTGCGGGCGATTGTTGATAGAATATGTATGTTGCTGGTTGATTGAGGGGTTTTTCGCAATGCCGATTTACGAATACCTTTGCAATGATTGCGGAGCTGAGTTTGAGAAGCGCGTAGCGAGGGCGGACGACGCCGGCAGCGTGCTCTGTCCTTCGTGCGGGAAGAGCCATTTGACCCAGCGCTTTTCCACGTTTGCCACGGTGACGCAGAGTCCAAGCCGCAGTGAGGCGCCCTCTTGCGCGGCCGGGAGCTGCTGCCCGAGCGCGGGGACTTGCGGATTGAACTGAGTCTCTCCTAACATCCGGGATGGGGTGCGCGCCCCGCGGTGTCCGTTCCAACCGCAGAACTGTGGCGGCGTTCCGCAACGCAGCGTGTTGGGTGGGGAAGGAGTGACGGTGTGTCCTCTCTCGTCTTAGCACCTGCGGCCGCAGCGGGGCATGGAAAAGCCCACGCGTTTGATCTGCTGCGGTGGAAGCGGCCCGGCACTCCTGCTAAGATTGCGCCATGAAGAGAATACTCGCCGTTTTCCTTTTACTGGCTTTCTTCGCACTCTGCTTACCTGCCGCCAAGACCCTGGATATGTATGTGGTGGATGTCGAAGGCGGCAAGGCGCTCATTTTGATTTCGCCGGGCGGACAGAGCATGCTCATTGACGCCGGTTTTCCCGGTTTCAATGACCGCGACGCGATCCGCATTGAAGAAGCCGCCAAGGCGGCGGGCATCTTTAAATTCGACTACCTGGTGGTGACACACTACGATTCGGATCATGTGAACAACGTCCCGGCGACGGTAGCGCGGATTCCCGCCGCGGTGTTTGCGGACCACGGGACGCCTGTGGTGAAAGATCCCGGCACGCTTAAGGCTGTAGCCGCATATGAGGAAGTGGCGGCGAAGGGCAAGCACATCGTGGTCAAGCCGGGCGATAAGATCCCCTTCGGTCCGGTCGACGTTCTGGTTGTGACCAGCGGCGGAGAAATGCTCAGGACGCCGGTCAAAGGCGGAGGCATCCCGAATCCGTTCTGCGCCGAGACACAGCCGATGAGCTGGGGACGAGTCAATGAAGACGCATCGGAGAACGCCGCCTCGGTCGGTCTGCTGTTCACCTATGGGAAGTTCCGCATGCTGGATCTGGCGGACTTGACTTGGAATAAGGAGATCGAGCTGATGTGCCCCACGAATCCGATTGGGACGGTGGACTTATTTATGGTCAGCCACCACGGGCACAATATCTCGAATTCTCCCGCCTTGGTGAACGCCATTCAGCCGCGGGTCACGGTGATGAACAACGGCGCGAAAAAGATGGGGACGCCGGAGGTTCTCCAGCGTCTCAAGTCGCTGCCAGGCATGCAAGCGAATTATCAATTGCACTGGTCGGCCAATGCGCCCAACGATAACCCGCCGGAGGAGTTCATCGCCAACCTGCAAAATTCCCCGGACGGCAAGTGGCTGAAGATTTCCGCTCAGGACGATGGCACAATCGTAGTGACCAACGCCCGTACGGGCGGAACCAAGACCTTCAAGAAGTAATGACTCGCTGCCGCGTCTCAGGGCAGCGCGTCGATCAAGCGGTACACCGGCCGCAGGGCAGGGTAGAGCGCCCGGTAGACTTCGTGAGCGCGGCGGTAGATCTGCGCTTCGTGCGGGCGCGGCAGCAGCGTGCGCTCCTCGCGGATGATCGCCCGGCAGGCTTCGGGCACGCTAGCGAACTGACCCGTGCCGACCTGCGCCAGGATGGCCGCGCCGTAGGCGGAGCCTTCCTGGCAGGCGAGGGTCGCGACGCGGGTTGCGAACACGTCGGCGAAAAGTTGCGACCAGAAGGCGCTGCGCGCGCCGCCGCCCGAAAGGCGCACCCCGTTGACCGGCACGCCCATCTGGGTGATGATGTCCAGGCAGTCCTTCTGGCTGAAGCAGACGCCTTCCAAGAGAGCGCGGATCATGTCCGCCCGGGTGTGTTTCGCGGTGAGTCCGACCCAGCCGCCCCGGGCGCTGGAATCCAGGTGCGGAGTGCGTTCGCCCATCAGGTAAGGCAGCCAGAAGAGGCCTTGCGCGCCGGGAGCGGCGGTGGCGGCCTCGGCGGTGAGGGAGTCATAGTCTGAGCCGGGGGCGAGCTGATTGCGGAACCACTGCAAACTCAGTCCGGCGCCCTGGGTGACCCCCATCACGTGCCAAGCGCCCTTGACAGCGTGGCAGAAGGTGTGGACGCGGCCGGCTGCGTCGTAGTTCGGTTTTTCCATGTAGGCGAAGACCACACCGGAGGTGCCGATGGTGCAGGAGACGGTGCCCGGCTCGACGATGCCGTTGCCCACGGCGCTGGCTGCCTGATCACCACCGCCGCCCACGACGGGGGTGCCTTCGGCCAAACCGGTCAGCTCCGCCGCCTTGGCGGTCACATGGCCGGTGACGTCGCTCGATTCGTAAACGCGGGGCAGGATGGCCCGGTCGAGTTTCAGGCGGTCCAGCATTTGGTGCGACCAGCGCCGCATCACCACGTCGAACAGCGCCGTGCCCGAGGCGTCGGAGACTTCCGTGGCATACTCGCCCGTCAGACCGAAGCGCACGTAGTCCTTGGGGAGAAGAACTTTGCGGACGCGGGCAAAGTTCTGCGGCTCGTTGTCGCGCACCCAGAGCAGTTTTGGGAGGGTGAAGCCGGTCAGGACCGGATTGGCGATGAAAGCCAGCACGTTGTCCTTGCCCACGATCCGGTTGACGGCGTCCACTTGGGCCTGGCTACGCTGATCGCACCATATGAGGGCCGGGCGGATCACCTCGTTGTTTTCATCGAGGAGGACCAGGCCGTGCATCTGGCCGGAGAGCCCGACGCCCTTCACCTGATGGCCCGTGGCCTTGGCCTTGGCCAACACGCCGCGGATGGCTTTCTGTGCGGCGTCCCACCAGTCTTCGGGACGCTGCTCGGCCCAGAGCGGCCGCTCCATGCGCATCTCTTCGTGCGGAGCCGTGAAATCCGCGCGCACCACGCCTTTCTCATCCACCAACAGCGCGCGCGAGCCGCCGGTGCCGATATCGATGCCTAACCAGTACATAGGATTGCTACCTCTGAAAAGGAAGATAGGCTGCGCCGAACAAGCCGGCGTCGCTGCCCAAGAGCGCTTTTTCCAAGCGTGTGTCGGAGTTGCGGAAAGTGAACGAACGGCGCCGGATTTCGTCGAACATGGCGGGAGCAAACAAATCCCAGGCCGCCAGCACGCCGCCGCTCAACAGATACAGGGGGAAGTTGAAGATCTGGATGTAGCCCGCCAGGGCGATACCCAGGGCGCGGCCCATGTATTCGAAGATGCGTTTGGCCGACTCGTTGCCGCCGATGGCCAGCTTGTAGACGTCCTCCGAGCTAAGGTTATCGCCCAGGCTGAGGTGGCGGGCCATGGTCGAGATGGCGGTGGCCGAGGCGTGTTTTTCGAGACAGCCGGTGTTGCCGCAGGCGCAGGGGTTGCCGGTGGGATCGATGGTTAGGTGGCCCAACTCGGCGGCCATGCCCAGGTAGCCGTGCAACACCTTTCCGTCACAGATGATGCCGCCGCCGATGCCTGTGCCGAGGGTGAGCAACACCAGGTCGTTGACGGAGCGGCCCGCACCCATCCACTTTTCGCCCAGCGCGGCGGCGTTGGCGTCGTTTTCCAGGATGACCGGGGTGTTGAGACGCTCTTGCAGCACGTCCCGGGCGGGGAAGTTCTCGAAGGGCGGAATATTGGGCGAGCTCAGGATGACTCCGGTCTCCATCAGGATGAAGCCCGGAAGGGCCACTCCC
>JAIMAR010000019.1 GCA_023511855.1 Bryobacteraceae bacterium | reverse complement strand
CATCCAGATGAGCAGCCCCATGCGGTTCTTGCTCTGGGCCTCAAACATGGCGCGGTAGCCGTCGTAGTTGACGAACTGAGCCAGAGTGGCCCACTCCGCAATGTTGGAGGCGCCGCCGTATCGCTTGTCAATGATGTCGCGGAAGCCGCCGCCGCGCTGGGCGCCGCCGGTGGTGAAGTCATGCAGGCCCCAGACACGGGTCGAGGGCGGCCAGAGCTGGTCGTCGGGAATGGTGAGCCGGATGCTTTCCAGAGTCATGACATTCGGCATTCCCATCTCGCTGTGGAGCTTGGGGGTGGCGCGCTGCTGAAAGTAGAAGGCCGTCGGGTTGGCCCAGTAGGGCCCGTGGCCGCTGACGACTCCGGCGGCTGAGTCAGAGATGTAGTGGATTCCAGGGTGGAGCTCCGGCAGCAAAGCGCGGATACCCTGGTCGATGCGCGGAGGCGGGCTTCCTTCGTTGCGGCCGACGTAAAGGGCCACCGAGGGGTGGTTGCGGATCCGGAGCACATAGTCCCGGACGTTGCGCAGGAACATTTCAGGATCGTCGGGGTCGGGGCCGTCGACGGGGTTGGCGAGCCAGAAATCCTGCCAGATGGCGATGCCGTACTTGTCGCACGCTTCATAGAAGGCCTCATCGCCCGTCTGGCCGACCCAGTTGCGGATCATGGTGAAGTTCATGTCCTTGTGGTAGCGGACCGCGGCGTCATACTCGCGGGCGCGGTAGCGCAGGTTGGCTTCGGGATGGCCCCAGTTGCCGCCGCGGGCGATGAACCGGCGCCCGTTGATCCAAATCCTCAGACTGCCGCCCTCCTCGCTGTAAGTGAACTGGCGGACGCCGGCCTGGAAGGACTTGCGGTCCGACACCGCGGCGCCGAGAGCGAACTCCAGAGTGACGGGATAGAGGTACGGCTCGCCGTAGCCGTTCGGCCACCACAGGCGCGGTTTCTGAAGGCGGAGGACCGGGTGCGTCGAAGGATCCAGGCGGACGGTGCGTTGGGAGGCAGCCTCGAGAGTCGCCGGCATTTCGAACTTCAACGGACCGAATGACCCACGCAGCACACCGGAGACGGGCTTGGACTCAAGATTGCGGAGCGTGGCTTCGATCGCAATATCAGCGCGTGAGGTGTCGGGCAGCGGCAGGGTGGTGCTGACGAAGGGGTTTTCGATGGCGACTGGGCCGGTCGTGGTGAGGTAAACATCCGCCCAGATGCCCGTGTCGCGGCCGCGCACGGGCGGGATCCAGTCCCAGCCCACCGTCGCATGGTAGGTGGGGTTGTCCGCGCCGAGTGCGCCGCCGTTGAGGCCGGTGCTCTCGGCGGTTTTCTCCTTAATGCTGCCGGGCGTGGCGTTCTTGATGATGCGCACGGCCAGCGCATTGCGAGCCCCGGGCTTGACGTGGCGAGTGATATCGAATTTGCCGCGCGTGAAAGCTCCTTCGATGCGGCCTACAGCGGCCCCGTTGACGAAGACCTCGGCTTTCCAATTGATGCCGTCGAAGTTGAGCCACACGTACTTCCCGCGGGCGGAGGAGGGAACGGTGAATTCGTTGCGGTACCAGAAGTCGGCATAGAAGAAGGAGTCGGAGATCTGTAGCTGGTTGTCGCCGAAGTTGGCGTCCGCTACGGCGCCGATGTTGAAGTAGCTGGAAAGAGTGGTGCCGGGGACGGTGGCCACGACCCAATCTTCATCCTGGAATCCGACTTGAGAGATCGCTTCGCCCGAGGCGCTCACCAATGAATCGCGCTGGAGTCTCCAAGCGCCTCCTGCAAGGCGGATGCGGCCGGAGGCGTCCGGCGCGGGCTGGGGATTGGGGCGGGCGACGGGTCCGCCGCGGCCGTAAACTTCGATTTCGCTGAGCAGATAGCCCTCGGGCGAGGCAGGTTTCGTCATCAAAACGCGCACGTAGCGCCCCTTGGCCGGCTGCACCAGCTTCAGATCGTCGGTGAGGGAGGAGGTGGAGGGGAGAGTTTGCAGGTTTGTCCAGGACTTGGCGTCGTTGGAGACCTGGACGGCGCCCTCGGCGGCGCGCCAGATCCAGGAGAGCACCACGCGGTCAAAAGTGCATTCGGCGCCGAGGTCCACGTAGACCCATTCCTGTCCGGCGCCGGCGCTCATCCAGGCGCTGGTGAAGTGATAGGGGCCGCCGATCTTGACCCGCTCGTTCTGACGGAAGAAAAGGATTTCGGAGAGGTTCCAGCGTGTGTCTTCGGGGCCGTTCAGCTCCACGCGCAGGAAGCGGTTCCGGGAGGGGGCGGTGAAGTGGACGACCGGCCGGAAGCCCGCCGCCATGGGCCGGCCCGTTCCTTCCGTGCGTCCCAATTCGCGCCAGCTCTGCCCGTCGTCTGAGCCGCTGACGATGCAGGTCCATCCCGCGGCAGGCTGTGCGCCGCGGCCGACGGAGCCTCCGAAACCGGCGCGCGGAACGACCTCAATGCGGTCGATCTCGAGCGGCGATTCTCCGCCTCGAAGCTCGAACTGCACCCAGACCTTGGGGCCCGTGAGTGCAATCGTCGAGGTGACGTTGTCGTCTACAATCAGCTCACGGTCAATGCGGCTGAGCAAGCCGGCCTGGCTAGTGGAGACGGCAATGGTGCGAGGGACGGCGGTGTCCTTGATGCCGTCGGTCACCAGCGTCGCGGTGAGGTTGTAGTCGTAGCTGGATGAGTGATAGGCCGCACGGCGCAGGGCCAGATTGCGGTAGGCGGTGGAGTCGGGAATCATCAGAGGGGCGAAATCCTCGTTGGGGTTGCCCGGGTAGACTCCGATCCCGCGGGTGAAGACCTGCGCCTGAAGAAGGACAGAAGCCGACAGCAATAATAAGAGTGTAATATTCTTCATTTGTCCGGACTCCAAACCTGGGGCGGCGCAACTCCGCCACGGGAATTATACCGAGCTTGCGCAGAAGGCGGGCGGCCCGAGGAACCTGTCAAGCCGAGCGCGCGAACATTCACACCACGGGCGGAGGAAGAACTGGGTCTCATTCCGCCTTGCGGAATGGCGCACCGGCGGTGGCCAGCGCAAGCAAAGGGAAATAGTTGGGGTAGAGGTGATAGGTCAGGAAAAAGACGTTGGGGAAACCGGTGCCGGTCGCCAGGTCTTCTTTCCAGGTTCCGTCCGGGCGTTGGGTCTCAATCAGGAAGCGTAAGCCGCGGCGGACCGAAGCGGAGTGGGTGTCGCCGGCGGCGGCGAGTCCCAACAGGGCCCACGCGGTTTGGGAGGCGGTGCTAGGGGCGGCGACGAAGTGGTTCATTTTGTAACTGGCGCAACTTTCACCCCAGCCGCCGTCCTCATTCTGGACGCTGCGCAGCCACTCGGCGGCGCGCTCGATGGCGCTGCGCGCAGCGGGGTGGCCGGTGGCGCGGAGGCCGCGCATGGCGAGGAAAGAGCCGTAGATGTAGTTGACGCCCCAACGGCCATACCAGCTCCCATTGGATTCCTGGCAATTGAGGAGGTAGCGCACGCCGGCATCGACGGCCGGGTGGCCGTGCCGGTAACCGTAGCGCGAGAGGGCGTCGAGGACGCGGCCGGTGATATCGGGACAGGTGGGGTCGAGCATGGCGTTGTGATCGGCCCAGGGAATCTTGTTGAGGATCTCCCAATCGTTGTCGGCGTCGAAGGCGGCCCATCCGCCATCGCGGCTCTGCATGCCGAGAAGCCAGTTGACCGCGCGCCGGATGCTGCGCTTCTGGGCTTCGGGGTCCGAAGCTTTCGCGTGGACGAAAGCCAGCAACACCATCGCCGTGTCGTCGATGTCAGGGTAGAACTCGTTGGCGAACTCGAACGCCCATCCGGAAGGTTCAAGATTGGGTCGCTTGACGGCCCAGTCGCCTTTGCGGCGGGTCTCTTTTGTGAGCAGCCAGTCGGCGGCGCGGGTCAGGGACGCTTGGTCGGCCAGACCGGCCTCGCCCAGAGCGAAAGCAGCAATGGCGGTATCCCAGACGGGGGACCAGCAAGGTTGGAAGAAGAACTCTTCGCCGCGCTGGACCAGCAGGTTGTCGAAGTGGCGGATAGCCTCGACCAAGTCGGGATGGTCGGACGGATAGCCGAGGCTTTCGAAGGCCATGATTTGGTACATCATGGCGGGGTAGATGGCGCCGAGGCCTTCGGTATTGCGGGTGCGGTCCAGGATCCAGTGTTCGGCTTCTCGGATGGCTTTGGCCCGCAGGTTCCGGGGACCGCGCTTTTCCCAGATCTTGAGCAGCTTGTCGAGGTGGTGGAAGAGGATGGCCAAGCCGTCGCGCTGGGAGGGGCCGGGCTTCTTTCCGGGCAGGAAGATCTCTTCGAGAGTGATGCCGTTGGGGGCTTGGCGCTGGCGGCCGACGGCCTGCACGATGGACAGCGGCACGACGATGGTGCGGGTCCAGGAGGACATCTCGTAGAGAATGTCGCCAGGGAGGAGAACTATCTCCGGTGGAACGGTCGGTACATAGCGCCGCGGGTACAGGCCGAAGAGGCTGAGATTGATGCGCACGTAACTGTTGCAGGCCTGCACACCGCCGAGCTGGAGGATGCGTTCCTTGGCCCGCAGCATCTCAGGCCGGTTGGGATCAACGCCCGCGAGCTTGAGAGCGCTGTAAGCCTTGACCGAGGCGTTCACGTCGGAGGGGCCGCCGGGATAGATGTTCCATCCGCCGTCGGGCAGTTGGCGGGCCAGCACCGACCGGCAGCAACGGTCAATGACGGCGCGGGTGGGAGGATTCCAGGATCCGCCGTCTGGGGGATAGAGCCAAAGCTGAAGCAGGACATAGTCGGATTCCAGGGTGGAATCCGCGGTGAGATCGCCGCACCAGTATCCGTCGGGGTGCTGGATTTGGAGCAGCGCCCGGGAGGCGGCCTCCATGCTGCTCTGGAGCGCGGCCGGGAGGACATCGACGGCCTGCTGAGCCGCTTGAGCGCGTTTATGCTGGCGCACTTCGGCTGGACGAACGGGGTCTAGGATGCTCATGGTGTTTATGGAGGTATCGTCTCCATCTTATAGGGTAGGGTAACCTTGAGCGCTTCCGCCAGCGGCGCGTTGACGCAACGGGCAACAGCGGTTCGCCGCATGCCGCCGGTTGCAAGCAGCAGGCGGCGACCAGGCGGTTCGGCAGCTCAAAGCAATCGCGCCGCGTCCCTGGCGAAGTAGGTGAGGATAATGGACGCGCCGGCGCGGCCGATGGCGGTGAGGCTCTCGAGCATGGCACGGTCGCGATCGAGCCACCCGTTGCGCGCGGCGGCGACAATCATGCTGAATTCGCCGCTGACCTGGTAGGCGGCGATGGGGACATCGAAGCGGTCGCGTGCCATGCGGATAAGATCCAGATAGGGCAGGGCGGGCTTGATCATGATGATATCGGCGCCCTCTTCGATATCGAGTTCAATCTCGCGCATGGCCTCGCGGCCGTTGGCAGGATCCATCTGGTAGCTCCGCCGGTCGCCGAACTGGGGAGCGGATTCGGCGGCCTCGCGGAAAGGGCCATAAAAGACCGAGGCGAACTTGGCGGCGTAAGAGAGGATGGGGGTTTTGGCGAATCCGGCAGCGTCGAGCGCCTTGCGGATGGCGGCCACCCGGCCGTCCATCATATCCGAGGGGGCGACGATATCCGCTCCGGCGCGGGCGTGGGAGACGGCCGAGGCGGCGAGCCATTCGAGGGTGGCGTCGTTGTCCACATCGCCGTTGACCACCTTCCCGCAGTGGCCGTGGCTGGTGTATTCGCAATTGCAGACGTCGGTGATGACCAGCAGCCGGGGAACTTCGCGCTTGATGGCTCGGACGGCGCGCTGCACGATGCCGTCTTCGGCGTAGGCGCCGCTGGCCAGCTCGTCTTTGCTCTCCGGCAAGCCGAACAGGATAACGCCGCCAATTCCCAGCGAGGCGGCTTCGGCGCAGTCCTTGACCAGCTCGTCGATGGAGAGCTGGAAATTGCCGGGCATCGCGCCGATTTCGCGCCGGACGCCTTCTCCGGGGCAGACGAACAGCGGCAGGATGAACTGCGAAGGCTCCAAATGGGTTTCGCGGACGAGGCTGCGCAGCGGCTCGGTAGCCCGCAGCCGTCGCATGCGGTGGATTGGGTACGCCATATCCTGGATTCTAGCGCGATGGGCGCAAGAGGCCGCCTGGGCCGGGCGCCTCACTGCCCGGACGGAGAACCTTGCTTCATGGCTTCGCGTGCAATGCGGCGCAGCATGCCCCGGAAGACCAGGGCGTGAAGCGGATAAACGAGCCACCAGTAGGCCAGCCCGGTAAGCCCGACCGCGTCGAAGACGGCTGTCTGCCGCAGGGTCGTACCGGATAAGCCGGGCAAGGCCTCAAATTCGAGCCAGGCGCGTCCGGGCAGCTTCATCTCGGCGGCCAGCCGCAGGCGGCGGTCTGGCTCGTAGGCTTCCACCCGCCAGAAGTCGAGAGCATCCCCAGGGCGAAGCTGCTCCGGGTCGCGGCGGCCGCGGCGAAGTCCGGCGCCCCCGGCTAGCAAATCGAGCCAGCCGCGGATGCGCCAAAGCGGGTTCGCGTAATACCAGCCGGTGCGGCCGCCGATGCGGCGGATGGGGGCGAAAGCCAAGTACGGCGGCAGCGGAACCTCCAAGGTGCGGGAATCGACAAACCGCGTCCCGACTCGAAGCCCGGCGCGGGAGGGGTAGGCTTGGGCAAACGCGAGGGCGTCGGACCAGCGTGTTTCGGCGAACTCGCGGTCTTCGTTTCGCAGGGCGCGCTCGATGGCTTGGCGCACGCCCATCGGCCGTACCGGGAAAGCTTCCAGAGCGGCAGGATTCCGAACCATACTGGGGTTGCGGACCCCTTCAATGAGCTGGCGGCCCACCCGGGCGTAGAGGGGAGTAACCAAGCCGAGCCAGAGGCTCGAAAGCCGCGGGGTCAGAAAGGGAACCGGCAGGAGCATGCGGCGGAGACCCCTCTGCCGCGCATATTCGAGGATCAACTCTCCGTAGGAGACCACGTCCGCACCGCCGATTTCGTAGATCGCGTGGTTCTGGTTCGGCGCCGTAAGCCCCAGCACCAGATACTGGATGACGTCCTCAATGGCGATGGGTTGGGCCGGAGTGTGAACCCAGCGCGGCGTGACCATAACGGGCAGGCGCTCGGCCAAAGCCCGGATCAGTTCGAAGGACAGGCTCCCGGAGCCGATGATGATGGACGCCCGGTACTCGAGAACCGGCACGCCGTGGGACCGGAGCTCCTCGCCGACCTCGAGGCGGCTGCGAAGATGGGGCGACAGGCCGCCTTCCGTGGAGGTGAGGCCCCCGAGGTAGATAATCCGCCGGACGCCGGCCTGGCGCGCCGCGCGGGCGAAGTTGGCCGCCGCAATCCGGTCTTCGGCTTCGAAACGCGCCCCGCGCATCATCGAGTGCACCAAGTAGTAGGCCAAGGGGACACCCTCCATGGCTGCGGGCAACGTTCCGGGATCCAGCAGATCGCCTTGCACGACCTCTGCGGCGCCTCCCAAGCGGGCGCGGAGGACCTCCGGGCGGCGCGCAAGGCAGCGCACGCGGTGACCGGCAGCCAACAGAGCCGTGAGCAGTCTGCCGCCCACGTATCCGGTGGCGCCCGTGAGCAGAATGGGGCCGTCAAGAGTCACTACTTACTGGATGGTACAGACATCGGCCTGGGTCCAAATTGCTACGATAGGATTTCCATGCCGCAGGCGCAACGCAAGGCCCAGCTCGCCGCCCGGCGGTATTATGTGCGGGGGCGCGTGCAGGGCGTAGGGTATCGCTATTTCGTCCAAGATGCCGCCCAGGAGCTGGGTCTCAGCGGCTATGCCAAAAACCTGGAGGACGGCCGCGTCGAGGTCTACGCCGTGGGCACGCCGGAGGCGCTGGCGGAGCTCGACGGACTGCTGTGGAAGGGCCCTCGGTGGGCCGACGTGCGAGGGGTCGAGCAACAGGAAGCGCCGGTCGTTCAGTACGTGGGTTTCCATATCCGATGAATCTCGAACACTTGAAAAAACTGATCCGCGAAGTGCCTGACTTTCCCAAGCCGGGCATTCTCTTTTACGACATCACGACCTTACTCAAAGATCCCGCCAGCCTGAAGACGGTGATCGACGCGTTGCGGGACCGATACAAGGGCGCGGGCGTAGCGCAAGTGCTAGGGGTGGAGGCGCGGGGATTCATCTTCGCGCCGGCGCTGGCCTACGCTCTCGGGGCAGGCTTCGTGCCGGTCCGGAAGCCGAAAAAGCTCCCCGCCAAGGCGATCCGCGAAGAGTACCAGCTCGAGTACGGCACGGACGCGCTCGAGATCCACGAGGACGCCGTGCAAAAAGGCCAGCGCGTGCTCATTGTCGACGATCTGCTGGCCACCGGCGGCACCGCGGCGGCCACGGCCCGTTTAGTGGAAAAGCTGGGCGGCGTGGTGGCAGGCTTCGGATTCGTCGTGGAGCTGGACTTCCTGAAAGGCCGCGAGAAGCTGGCCGGCTACGAAGTGCATTCGCTTCTGCACTACGACAAGTAGGTCCGATGGAATGCCGAGCGCGGGTGAAGGCATATGCCAAGATCAACCTCGATCTGCATGTGCTGAACCGGAGGCCGGACGGCTATCACGAGCTGCGAACCGTCTACCAAACCATCTCGCTGGCCGACGATCTGGAGATTTCGTTCCGGTCCGCCCGGCAAAGCCGCATCGCAGCGGATTGCGGGGTGGAGATCCCGAATAACCTGGCCGTGCGGGCCGCGGAGCTGGCGCTCGAAGCGATGCGGGTGCGGGGCGAGGTCCGGATGCGGCTTAGGAAGCGGATCCCAATGGGGGCCGGCCTCGGCGGCGGATCGAGCGACGCTGCGGCGGTGCTGCTGGCGCTGCCAGTCCTGGCGAAGCGGCCAATCGCGCTGGAAAAGATGATCGAGCTGGCGTGCCGTCTGGGCAGCGACGTCCCCTTCTTTCTGCTGGGTGGGACAGCGCTGGGTGTGGGGCGCGGCGAGGAAGTCTACCCGCTGCCGGACGTAGGTCGCGCGCGGGGCTTACTCGTTGCTCCGGAGCTCCACATTTCAACGGCGGAAGCCTACCAGGCGCTTGGTCGCGGTTTGACATTGGCCCCGATAGAGAATATCATAAGTAGTTTCCAGTCTTGCATTTGGCACCTTAGTGTGGGAACGCCGGGGGTAGGCGGAACGCCGCGGGGGAGCAACGATTTTGAGGACGTTGTTTTTGCCCGGCATCCCCGCCTAAGCCGCTTGAAACGGGCCCTGGCAAGGCTGGGAGCGGAACCAGCGCTGATGACCGGCAGCGGTTCGGCGCTGTATGGGATTTTCCACACGAAGGAAGACCTGGAGACCGCGCTTACGAGATTTAGACGGGAGAGGATTTTTCCGTTCGAGTTTTTGAGCCGGGCGGCGTACCACGCCAAGTGGAGGCGCTGCCTGAGGGAGTTTGCAAGCGAGGAAGGATGGCCGCCGAGAAGCCGGCAGGCACGCCAGGGTACGACAAGCTGAAGGTGTTCACAGGCAACGCCAACCGGGCGTTGGCGGCGGAGATCTGCGCCTGTTTGGGCTGCAAGCTGGGCCAGGCCGACGTCAAGCAGTTTTCTGACAGCGAGATCTACGTTCAGATCAAAGAAAACGTTCGCGGCGCGGATGTCTTCATCGTCCAGCCGACCTGCACGCCGGTCGAGCGCCATCTGTTCGAGCTGCTGCTGATGATTGACGCCCTGAAGCGGGCCTCCGCAGACCGCATAACGGCGGTGCTGCCCTACTACGGCTACGCGCGGCAGGACCGCAAGGACAAGCCGCGGGTACCCATCTCGGCTCGGCTGATCGCGAGCCTCCTGGAGCGGGCCGGCGCCGACCGGATTCTCAGCCTGGACCTGCATGCGGCCCAGATTCAGGGATTTTTCGACATCCCGGTGGACCACCTGTTTGCCGCGCCGGTGATGATTGAGTATTTCAACAAGCAGCACCTTACGAATCTAACGGTGGTATCGCCGGACGCGGGCGGCGTGGAGCGCGCCCGGGCCTTCGCTAAACGGCTGAAGGCGCCGCTGGCGATCATCGACAAGCGTCGGGAGGCAATGAACGAAGCGGAGGTCATGCACATCATCGGGCGCGTCAAGAACCGGAATTGCCTGATGGTGGACGACTTGATCGACACCGCCGGAACGCTGGTGAAGGGCGCCCAAGCGTTGCTGGATCACGGAGCGGCCAGCGTAAGGGCCTGCGCCACACACGCGGTGCTGAGCGGCCCGGCAGTCGAACGGATTGAGGGTTCCAAAATCAAGGAAGTCATTCTCACCAACTCGATCCCCCTGCGGGCGGCGGCCAAGCGCTGCAAAAAGATCAAGACCCTTTCGGTGGCGCCGCTGTTGGCCCGGGCGATTCAGTCAATTCATGAGGAGACTTCGGTAAGCGCACTATTCATTTAGAAAGGAATCAGACGAGCCGGGCCACGCAGCCCACGTCCATCGGACCTGCGCCCCGGCCGAGGGAGAGGAATTCATGAGGAAACAGATCACGGTTGCCGCGCAACGGAGAACCAGTCGCGGCAAGAACGAAGCCCGGCGGCTCCGGGCGCGCGGCCTGACGCCGGCAGTGCTGTACGGCGCGGGACAGGAAGCGGTGGCCATCGCGGTCCAGCCCTATGCCGTGCTCAAGATTCTGCACAGCAGCACCGGGCACAACACCATCTTCGACGTGGCGATTGATGGCGGCGAAACCACGCCGGCCATGATCGTTGACTGGCAATTGGATCCGATCACGGACCGCCTGCTGCATGTGGATCTGAAACGGATCGACATGAGCAAACGGCTGCGAGTTTCGGTGCCTGTCCAGCCGCAGGGAGAAGCCAAGGGCGTCAAGCAGCAAGGCGGGTTGCTGGAGATCGTGACGCGCGAGATCGAGATCGAGTGCCTCCCGGATGAGATTCCAGAGCACTTCACCGTGGATGTGACGGAGTTGATGATTGGCCAGGCGCTGCGGGCAGGCGAGGTTCCGCTGAGCGGCTCAATGAAATTGCTGTCTTCCCCGGATTCCGTCATCGCGCACGTGGTGGCTCTGCGGCGCGAGGCGGCGGCTGTGGAAGCGGCGGCGCCGGAAGCCGCGGCGGCCGAACCCGAAGTGATCAAGAAGGGTAAGAAGGAAGAAGAGGCCGGCGAGGCTGAGGAGAAGGGCAAGAAGAAGTAAGAGCCCGGAATGAGGGAGCACGGGGGATCCATGGCGGACCGCGCTGTAGATTCTCCGGCCAGCTCCCGGGAGGCGTCCGAGCCGGCGCCGGGAATTTGCCTTGTGGTGGGCCTGGGGAACCCAGGGCGGCAATACGAAGATACGCCGCATAACCTCGGCTTTTTGACCGTGGACCGGTTGGCCGGGCGCCACGGTATGCGGATTTCCCGCAAGGAATGCCTGGCGCTCACCGGCGAGGGCGAGGTGGCAGGGCGGCGCGTGATTTTAGCCAAGCCGCAAACCTACATGAACCGGAGCGGCTTGGCCGTGCGGATGTTGCTTGAGAAGTACGGGCTAGAGCCCCGGCAGATGCTGGTGATTTATGATGATCTGGATTTGCCGTGGAGGATGCTCCGGATCCGGCCCAAGGGGTCGGCCGGCGGGCACCATGGAATGGAATCTGTCGGGAACGAGATTGGAACCACCAACTTCGCCCGGTTGCGGCTGGGAATCGCCGGCTACCGGGTGGAGGATGGCGCAAAGTTTGTGCTCGCGCGTTTCGGGCGGGCGCAGAAAAAGCAGTTGGATGAGCTGCTGGACCTGGCGGCCCAGGCAGCGGAGTCCGTTATTTCCGAGGGCGTCGAAAAGGCCATGGCGAGATTTAATCGTCGCGCCCGCGGTGAAACTAAAGAGGAAGGATGAGAATCTACGAAGAGCTGTTCATTGTAAAGCCGGATGCACCCGAAGAGGAAGTCGACCAGGTCATCGAGCAAGTCCGGCAGGCGATTACCTCCCAGGGCGGGACGGTGGACAAGGTAGAGAAATGGGGTGTGCGCAAGCTGGCCTACCGGGTGCAGAAGCATCACGAGGGCTACTACGTGCTGCTCCAGTTCAGCGCCTCTCCGCAAACGGTGAAGGAGACCGAACGAAGGCTGAGGGTGCTGGACTCCGTGCTAAAGTTTTTGACGGTCCGTATTGACGAGAAATTGAAGCGGGTCGAGAAGAGAAAGAAGCGCCGTGAGAAACAGGCGGCTAGGCGGCCTGCGCCACCGGCGCCGGTTCCGGAAGCGCCCGTTGAGGCGGCGATGATCCCGGGCATGCCCGAGGCGGAGGTTGAGAAAGACTGACCATGGCGGAAACAAAAGGAAAACCACTGAGCGCGTCGCAGCGGCCCACCGGCGGCGACAAGGCGATGGCGACAAGCCGGAAGCAATACTTCCGCCGCCGCAAGGTGTGCCGGTTCTGCGTCGAAAAGATTGACGACATCGACTACAAAGACGTCAAGCTGCTGAGCGCCTTTATCTCCGAGCGCGGCAAAATCATGCCGCGGCGAATCACGGGCGTCTGCGCGCCTCATCAGCGGCGGCTGACCGAGGCGATCAAGCAGGCGCGCAATATCGCGCTCCTGCCATTTGCGGCGGCGCTTTAGGAGGCACGGTCATGGAAGTCATTCTGAGAGAAGAGATTGAAAAACTGGGCAACCGCGGCGACATCGTGAACGTGGCCGACGGCTATGCCCGCAACTACCTGCTTCCCAAAAAGCTGGCGGTTCCAGCCACCGAAGCCAACAAGAAGATCATCGAGCAGGAGCGGCAGGCTTACCTGCGGCGCGAGGCCAAACTCGCCAGCGAGGCTGAGGAGCTGGCTCGGATGTTGGCCGGCGTCACGGTCACTATCGCCCAAAAGGCCGGCGAAATGGATCAGCTCTTTGGCTCGGTCACGGCCAAGGACATCGCGGAAGCTCTGGAAAAGCAGAACTTCCAGATCGACCGTCGCAAGATTCTCCTGGAGGAGCCCATCAAGCAGTTGGGCGAGTACAAGGTCGCTTTGCGCCTGCATCGAACGGTGACGGCTGAGATCCAGGTCAACGTCGTCCGCGCGGAAGAATAAATGGGGACGGCTGGCGTGCCTGAATCCGTCCCGCTCCACCCCGGGCAGTTCGCCGCCGCAGCTCCGAGAGAATTGTTGGAAGCGGCAGCCCGGGGACTGGTGGGCATCGACCGCCGGCTGATCCGGGCGATCCTCGACCGCTTCGACGAATTCCTACCCGAACTGGTGCGGTTCGGCACGGAAGACCGCCGCGATCCGGTCCCGCTCGACCAACTGCTATTGGATCTGTTCCGGTTCCGGCCGGCACCCGAAGCCATCCCGTTCCTGATCCGGTGCATCCGCGATGGCAGCTACGAGTACTTCGAGGATGAACTGACGGAGGCGTTCAGCCGGCTGGGCGCCGCAGCATTGGAGCCGCTGCTGCAACTATGCCCGGAGTTGGAGCCGGGGCAGCAAGCAGAGGTCCACTTCATTCTGGCCAGCCTCGGCATCCGCGACCCGCGGATTTACTCCCTTCTGATGCAGGTGCTGCCGGCGGAGCCGGGCGAAGGAGCGTTCCTTCTGAGCGTCTACGGCGACCCGGCGGCGGTCCCCGAATTGCAGAGGGTCCTGGAGCGGCGGGCGGAGCTGAACCCGGGGACGGTGGTTGATCTCGAAGAAGCCATTCGAGAGCTCTCGGAGCCCGCACAACCGGCGGAGTTGGAGCACTACGACATCTTTGAGGATTACGCAGAGCAGCTCGGACCATTGTTTGGCGTCCTCTCGCTGAAAGATCGCCTGCGGTTGACCCATAGTCCGAGTGCGGAGTACCGGGCCGAAGCGGTGGAGAGTTTCGATTCAACCGAGCTGGAACAGGCCGGCGTGCGAGAGCGCCTCGTGGAACTCGCCGAGAGCGACCCCGATGCGAACGTCCGCGGCAAGGCTTGGGCCCGGCTGGGGGCCGTGGCCGACGAAGCGTTGCGCGAGACCATGTGGCGCAGGCTCCGCGATGAGCAGGTCCCGCCCCAGGAGCGTGCGGGGGCGCTGGTCGGCCTGTCGCACGGCGATTGCGCTGAACTCGGTCCTTACATCCTCCGCTTTTACGAGACCCCGGACTCCCGGCCGCAGGCGATGGAAGCGATGTGGCGCGCCTTGGATCCGGTTTACGCGCCCTATTTTTCCAGGCACCTGGAAGACCCGGATGTGAACGTGCGCCGCGAGGCCGTCACCGGCGCCGGGGTTTTCCGCATGAGCGCGGAGTGCGGCCGTCTGGAGAAGCTGTTCCACGACGAAGCGGTGAGGCCCGAGGCGCTGCGGGCCTACGCGCTCGCCGCCCCAGGCAAGGTGTCGGCCGTGCACGCCCGCCAGGTTCTGGCCAAGATTGAGCAATTGGCCGGCGGCCTGTCGGATTATGAGGCGGAGATGGTGTGCAGGGCGCTCGATATGCTCTTGGATGCGCACGGCCGAAGACCGGTGTTCTACCCGGAACAGACGGACGAGATCTCCGAAGACGCCTGGGCTCCGCCTGCCTCGGAAAAAGTCGGCCGCAACGATCCTTGCCCTTGCGGCAGCGGCAAGAAGTACAAGAAGTGCTGCGGCGCGCGCTGACCGCGGCCGTCCTGATCCGATTTCCGGTTCACAGTTTCGGCAACAGAGACAGAACAGCGGCAGAGGGACTGGGAATCACGTGCGCCGCGATAAGACGCCCGAGCCCTTCCACCTTGGCCTTGCCCGCATCCACGGCGGCGCGCACCGCGGCGACATCGCCTTTGATCACCACCGTGATATAGCCGCCCCCCAGCTTCTCGCGGGCTAGCACCTCGACCGCCGCGGTCTTGACGGCGGTGTCAATAGCCTCAAAGACGGCCGTAAAGCCTTGGGTCTCGATCAATCCTACGGCGAAAGGGGCTTGTTCTGCCATGCGTGTGTCTTTCGATTCCTTTGTATCACGGGGCAAATGCACGGTGGGCTGCTCGATGAGCGGATTGTAGTCGGCGGCGGCCTGGAAGGCGCGTGAGGAGGTCGGGCCAGGAGCGGGGATGACGTCCACAACGCAAGGGACCTGCATCTGGCCGGCAATGGCTTCCGCGGCCTGGGCGGCGGCGCGAATATCGCCCAGCGGCCCGGTGAGCTTGAGGCAGACCCCAGGCTGGTCATTCAACTCGGCCTGGAGCACCCGCACGCGCGCGGTTTTCTCCATGGCATCCAGGATGACCATGCCAGGAGACCAACCGCCGACTTCCACCAGTGCTAAGGCTTGTTCCAGAGCACACCTCGCTTCTCGAGCTCATTCAGGACTTCGTAGACCACCTGAGCGATCTTGTCCTGGGAAGTGATGGTGGTGCGGGGAGCGCAGCCTTCGGGGGGAGGCTCCACCAGGCCGAAATCCGAGAGGATGCAGCGGAGAACCCGCTGGAGAGCGGTCCGGTCGGCCTGCTGCGCGGCGCTGAGCGGCTGACGGCCGCGGCCCATACGGAAGCCGCGCATCTCCGCAGCCGCCCGGAAGCCGTCGGGGAACTCGAACGGGTACAGCATCGTATCAAAGAGCTCAAGCACCCGGTACTGAATCTTCATCGCTTCCTCGATCTGACCCGCGCGGGTGAGGTCGTACATGCGGCGGATCAGCTCGGGCACCGCGTTGCTGCTGGCGTTCGTCCCGCCCGTGCAGCCGGCCACCAGCATGGGGACCAGCACGGCCTCCCATCCCGTCAGGAAGACGAAATCGGGCCGGATCGGGCGAACGGCGGCGATCATGCGCATCATGAAGGCCACATCCCCGGAGGAATCCTTGATGCCGATCACGCGGGGGAATTCCGCCAGCCGCCGGATGGTCGGCACGTCGATGGGGCTGGCGAACATCGGGATGTTGTAAAGCGTGATGTCGATGGGCGAGTTGCGGGCGATCTCCGCAAAGTACGCATAGAGCGCTTCCGGACCCAGGCGGTAATAAAACGGCGAGACCAGAGCGACGGCGCGGGCGCCGAACCCGGCATAAGCCTCACAAGCGGCCAGCGTCTCCTTGATGTTCGCTTCGGCGGCGCCGGCCAAAACCGGAACCCGGCCCCGGGCCACCTCGCACGTGATGCGGACGATGCGGCGGCGCTCCTCGGCCGTGAAGCGCGTGAACTCGCCGGTCGAGCCGTTAGGATACAAGCCGTGGACGCCCTTCTCAATCAGCCAGTTCAAGAACCGCGCCAGCTCCTGTTCGTTGATTTCGCCGCGGTCGTCCAGCGGGACTAAGGTCGGGGTAAAGATGCCTGCCAGCTCAGAGCTCATGGGACAAGCACAATGATAAACGTGACGATGATTGCCGGGCAAGCGAATGCAGCCCCGGGCTGAGCGGGCGGCTCACCGCCGCCTTGAAACCTTGGCCTGGACGACAATCGTCGCCAGGCTCGAACGCTCCACGGGGGAACGCGGTGGCACAATGAGTTCATGCTGGACCAGAGCTTGGCCGGAAACGAGGAATACCGCAGGCGAGTTCAACAAGAAGCCGCTTATCTCTCCTCCAAGGGCTGGTATCACACGATCGAGCTCCGCGGCGGCGAGATCATCCAGGGCCTCCACCCAATCGAGACCCTCCGGGAGAAGTTGAACGCCTTCCCCATTCCGGCAGACCTCCGCGGCAAGACCGTCCTCGACATCGGCGCTTGGACCGGATGGTACTCTTTCGAGCTGGAGCGCCGCGGCGCGCGGGTCACTGCCATGGACTGCGTCGCCCCGGAAGAATTCTTCCAAGCCCGCCGCCTTCTGGATTCGCGCGTCGAGCACCTCACCCTCGACGTCGACGAGCTTGACCCACAAACGGCGGGCACATTCGATTACGTGCTGTTCTTTGGCATTCTCTACCACCTGCGCCACCCGCTGCTCGCCTTGGAGAAGGTCTGTTCGGTGACCCGCGAAGCCGCCTTCGTCGAAAGCTATGTGATCGACGGGGCCAATCCCGCCGCCGAGGATTCCGGCATCCCCAATCTGCTCGAGTTCTACGAAACCGACGAGCTGGGCGGGCAGCTCGACAACTGGTACGGACCCAACACCAAGTGCCTTCTGGCGCTCTGCCGCTCGGCGGGCTTCGCGCGCGTCCGTTTGGAAAAGATGGTCGCCGGCCGCGCCTGCGTGAGCTGCTGGCGTCGCTGGGATCCGCCGCCCGAACAGCCTTCCGAACCTGCCCCCACGATTCAGGCCGCGGTCAACAATCGCACCCAGAAGACCCAGTTCCACCACGGCAAAGACGAGTACGTCTGCTGCTACTTCCGCGCCTCCCGCAGCGGGCTGACCAAAGAGCAGGTTTTTGCCGAAGTGGATGGATACGGGGTCCCCGCCCTCTTCCTGAAAGACTTCGGGGACAACGGCTACCAGCTCAATTTCCGCTGCCCGCCCTGGCTCGAGCCCGGCTTGCACGAGATCCGCCTGCGCACCCAAGGCAGCCATTACAGCCAGCCCATCCACATCGAGAAGCGTTGACAGGCTCCTGCCGTCTCAGATTCCTGCAACCCCATGGGGCCACTTTTGCCCTCCGACCCTCCGTACCGGGAGCGGGAGCATAGGGTAGAGTTCTTGGAGACTGCATCACCTATGCCACCGCCCAACTGGCCGCCTTGCCGCTGCTGTACACAGGCCAGGCTTTCGCTGACACGGATCTGCCGCCGCTCAACGGATCACCAGGTTGACCAACTTGTCGGGCACCACAATC
Organism: Bryobacteraceae bacterium; assembly: GCA_023511855.1. GTDB lineage: Bacteria > Acidobacteriota > Terriglobia > Bryobacterales > Bryobacteraceae > JAIMAR01. The sequence continues at coordinate 12,689 of JAIMAR010000019.1, read as the reverse complement.
ACCTTGACCACCTGCTTGCCGTCGAGAAAGGGCTGAATCTTGGCATCGGCCAGCGCAGCGCGCTCCAGCTCTTCCTTGGGCGTCCCGAACGGCACATGCACCCGGCTGCGCAGTTTGCCGTTCACCTGCACCACCACCTCCGCCATCTCCTCCCGCGCCAGCTCGGCGTCGTACTCAGGCCAGCTTTGCTTGAACACCGGGCCGGTCTTGCCCAGCTCCTCCCACATCTCCTCGGCGGCGTAGGGCGCAAACGGCCCCAGCATCAGCACCAGCTTCTCGAGCAGCTCCCGCATCGTGCCGGACGAAATGCCGGCTTCGGCGTTGTAGAGGTGATTGACCAACTCCATGATCGAGGCCAGCGACGTGTTGAAATGCCACCGGGATTCGAAGTCCTCGGTCACCTTGCGGAGCGTTTGGTGCAACTTGCGCAGCACGCGCGCATCCGCCGAGCCGTCGCCTCCGGGGGCGTCCGCGTTGCGCGTCACAAAGCGGTAGACCCGCCCCAGGAAGCGGTACATGCCCTCCACGCCCGCATCCTGCCAGTCCACGTCCTTTTCCGGCGGGGCGGCGAAGAGCACAAACAGGCGCGCGGTGTCCGCCCCATAGCGCTCGGCGGCATCATCGGCGCTGACGACGTTGCCTTTGGACTTGGACATCTTGGCCCCGTCCTTAATCACCATGCCCTGAGTAAACAGGCGCGTCGCAGGCTCGTCGTGATGGATCAGGCCCAGGTCGCGCATTACCTTGGTGAAAAACCGGGAGTAGATCAGATGCAGGATCGCGTGCTCGACGCCGCCGATGTACTGGTCGATCGGGAACCAGTGCGCGATCTTGGCGCTGTCGAACGGCGCCCGGTCGTTGTGCGGATCGCAGTAGCGGTAGAAATACCAGGATGAGTCGATGAAGGTGTCCATGGTGTCGGTCTCGCGTCGCGCCGCGCGCCCGCAAGCGGGACAAGACGTATTCACGAACTCGGGCACCTGGGCCAGCGGAGATCCGCCCACGCCGGTAATTTCGACGTTGAGCGGGAGCACCACCGGAAGGTCCTTTTCGGGCACTGGCACGATCCCGCACGAACCACAGTGCACCACCGGAATGGGCGTGCCCCAGTAGCGCTGCCGCGAAATGCCCCAGTCCCGGATGCGGTAAGTGACGCTGGCTTTGCCGAAGCCCTCCCGCTCGGCCTTTTCGGTCATACGGCGGCGGGCCTCGGCGCTCGGCAGGCCTGAGAATTCGCCCGAGTTCTCGCACACCCCGTCGTCCACAAACGCGCCTTGCATCGTGGCGGCCTCCGCCAGCGGCCCGTCCACAGGCCGGATCACCGGGCGGACCGGGATCCCATAACGGGTGCAGAACTCGAAGTCGCGCTCGTCGTGCGCCGGCACGGCCATGATCGCGCCGGTCCCGTAGCCCATCAGCACAAAGTTGCCAACCCAGATGGGGATCCGCTCGCCGTTGTACGGATTCACCGCGCCATGCCCCGTGAAGAAGCCCTCCTTGACCAAATCGCCGGGATCGCGGCGGGCCCGCTCGTCGATCATCTGCTTGAGCTTGGCCTTGTCCGCCTCGCCCACCAGCCGCGCCGTCAAAGGATGCTCCGGCGCCAGGATCAGGCACGTGGCCCCGAAGATCGTGTCCACCCGAGTGGTGAAGATGCGGATGGGCTCGCCCGTCTCCGCCAGCCGGAAATCCACCTCCGTTCCCTCGGAGCGCCCGATCCAGTTCCGTTGCATGACGAGAACGCGCTCGGGCCATCCGCCTTCCAGCTTCGAGATGTCGTTCAGCAACTGTTCCGCGTAGGCCGTGATCTTCAGAAACCACTGGTCCAGTTCGCGCTGCTCCACGCGGGTCGTATCATGCCGCCAGCAGCAGCCGTCCACCACCTGCTCGTTGGCCAGCACCGTGGCGCACTCGGGGCACCAGTTCACCAGCGCCTTGGCCCGGTAAGCCAAGCCCCGTTCCAGCATCTTCAGGAAGAACCACTGGTTCCAGCGGTAGTACTCCGGCTCGCAGGTGGAGATCTCGCGGTCCCAGTCGTAGCTGAAGCCGTAGCGGCGGTGCTGCTGCTTCATGTAGGCGATGTTGGACAGCGTCCAGTCGCGGGGGTGGCGCTTGTTGGCGATCGCGGCGTTTTCGGCAGGCAGCCCGAAGGCGTCCCAGCCCATGGGGTGCAACACGTTGAAGCCGCGCATCCACTTATAGCGGGCCAGCGTGTCGCCGATCGTGTAGTTGCGGATGTGGCCCACATGCAGCGTGCCGCTGGGGTAGGGCAGCATCTCCAGCAGATAGTATTTGGGCCGGGGCGAGAAATCTTCGGCCTTGTAAAAATCCGCGTCCTTCCAGCGCTCCATCCACTTGAGCTCTATGCGGTGGTGATCGTAGGACTTTTCGGGCATATGCGTTTCAGTCAACGGGTCTCCTGGCTCCGCAGACTGGCGGAAAGCGAATCCTGGCTCCGCAACCGGAATGATGGGATGCGGGGAAACCCTTGTACTTCAATATAGCCCCGCTGCGGCCGTCTGTGCCGCTCCCCGAACAGAGCGGCCGCCTCATCGGCCCCCGCAGCGCCCGCTCAGCTTTTGCAAGCGCCGCAGGTTCCGCCGGTCGTCTCCCTCCCGTTCGATCGGGGTCTCCAGGATAAACGCCTTGTCTTGCAGCCTCGGGTGAGCCAGGATGCGCCGGAAGCCTGCCGTCCCGATATGGCCCTTCCCGATGTGCTCGTGGCGGTCCACGCGCGCGCCGAGCGGCGCTTTGGAATCATTGGCGTGGATTACCGGCACATTCTTCAGTCCCAGGACCTTCTCGGCATGCCCCAGCGTTTCTTCGAGGCCTTCCTCGCTCGCCACGTCATAACCCGCCGCCAGGCAATGCGCCGTGTCCAGACAGAATCCCACCGGGAAGCCGATCCGCTTGCTCACCCGCTCGCGCATCTCGGCCAGCTCCTCAAAGCGGCTCCCGATGGCCTCGCCGGCGCCGGCGGTGTTCTCAAAAAGCAAAGTCAGCTTCCTGCTTCGCAGCACCGCCGCCGCTTCCTCCAGCGACTGCGCCACCCGCCGCATCCCTTCCTCCAGCGTCAGCCCCCGGTAGCTGCCGGGATGAAACACCAGATACTCCGCGCCCACCAGCAGCGAGCGTTCCAGCTCCTCCCGGAAGGCCTCCACCGACTTGCGCCGCAGTTCCTCGTCCGCGGCGGCCAAGTTGATCAGGTAGTTGTCATGCACCACCAGAGGCGTTAACAACAGCCTCCGGCGGGCATCCTGGAGTGCAGCCGCTTCTTGCATGGAAGGCGGGCGGCTGCGCCACATGCGCGGGCTGGCGGTGAAGATCTGAAAGGTCTCCGCTCCCAGCTCGGCCGCGCGCACTGCGGCCTGCTCCAGGGAGCCCGCAATGGAGGTGTGGATCCCGAGGCGCAGATGCACTATCTTACCGCGGCCTTGGAGCAGGGCGCTAAGATGAAGGCATGGGCGCCCGCGGATGCCGCATCCTTCTGCTGGTCGTCGCTGCGGCCTGTCTGTTGGCCGCGGCTGCGGGTTTCCGCCTCTACTTGAAAGATGGGTCCTACCATCTGGTCCGCGAGTACCAGGTGGAAGGCGACCGCGTGCGCTACTACAGCACCGAGCGGGGCGATTGGGAGGAAATACCGCTCGATCTGCTCGATCTCAAGCGCACCGAACAGGAGCGCCATGAGCGCCGGCAGGCTCTCGAAAAAGAGGCAAGCATCTTTAGCGCCGAGGAAGCCGCGCGCCGCGAACTGCTGCGCGAAATCGCGCGCGTGCCGAAGGAGCCCGGGGTTTATCTCATAGAAGGCGAGGCCCTCCGGGTGCTCAAGCAAGCCGAATCCAAGGCCGTCACCAACAAGGGCCGCACCGTCCTGAAAGTGCTCACTCCGGTCCCTCTGATCGCCGGCGAGGCCACCGTGGAGCTGGACGGCGCGCGTTCCTCCGAAACCGTCGACACTCCTCAGCCGGAGTTCTACTTCCGCGTCGCCGCCGAAGAGCGCTTCGGGATCTTCAAGCTCACCCCGAAGAAGGACTCCCGCGTCGTCCAAAAGTGGACCATCATGCCGGTCACCAACGAGATCCTGGAGGAACAAGAAGAAGTCCAGATCTTTCGCCGCCAACTCGAGCCCGGTTTATATAAGATCTGGCCGATGGATCCGCTTGAACCTGGCGAGTACGCCGTCGTGGAATACACGCCGGGGCAGAAAAACATCCAGATCTGGGACTTCGCCTGGCGTCCCGCAGGACAGGAAGCCGCCCCTAAGAAATCTGCTCCCGCTTCGAGAAAGAGACGCTAGCGCTATCCCCGGCCCACCTGCCTCGGGTCAGTCAAACTTCCTCAGTTCCGCGATTACCGCCGCCAGCCCCCGCCGCCGGTACAGGTCCGTCAGCCGTTCCTCTTCGGGTGACGGGGCCAGCAAGCGGGACAAACGCGGATCGCTGAGATCACGGCGGCTTGGGATCCAGACCGTGCCGTCGGCAAATTCGACCTGGCTTACAAAACCGGTCAAACCGGCCAAGGGCAACGGGCTCCCAGGCGCAGTCTGAAACCGCAACACGCCGTCGTGCTGAACCCGGCTGGGCTGGCCTGGCCCCAGGACAAGGCCCCCTTCGGACGCCGGCATCGACCCGGCCTGGAACTCGCGTCCGCTCGAATCCCGCACGATCCAGCTCAGCTCGAAGTACCGCACCGGCCGTTGCGACCGGTTCCTCACCTCCACCGAAGGCGCCCGCGCCTCGTTGCCCCTGACGAAAGCGGCGCCTGCGACGGGTTCAATGGGCGCGCCGGGCAAGTTCAGGAAAGTGAACTGCACGGGCCGTTCTGTTTCCACCGCGGTCGCGCGTCCCCCTCTGGCGACTTGAACGTCCAGGCGGGGGCGTTCGGCCTGCCGCGCCAGGCTCTCCAACAACGCCTGCCGAAGCCCTTCTTCGCCTCGGGCGGCCAGCAGGTTCCGGAAATGGCGCCGGTCCCGCCGCGCCTCCAGTTCCCAGACCGTCATCGAGCGCCGGCAATTGAGCCGGTTCGGACCATAGAAGGACAGATCATCGAAGAGCAGCCCGTCCAGACTCACCACCACCAGCGGGCCCACAGGCCCCAGCGGCCGCAACAGCCTCAGATTCATCCTCACCGGGAACGATTCCCCCGGCGCCACGTTCAAGCTCGGCACCGAGACCGACGCCTTGCCCCCCGCCGCAATTTCCTCCGCCGTCACCAGCAGCGTGATGCCCCGAATGTGCCGGTAACCTGAGTTGCGCAGCGTCAGCGACGAGCGCAAGTCGATGATCATCGCGCTGCCCCGAGTGGTGGTCGCCGAATCGCCCAGATCCGCCGACACCAGCGTCACCGGAGAATCCGGCGGAAACTCGATCTTAAACGAGGTGCGCAGATCAAGACGCTGCTGCGACCAGCCGGCGCAGACGGCCAATAGCCCCAAGATGGCGGCTCTAAGGAGCATAGACATTCTGGATCGTGACCTGTCCGGTCTCCGCGTCCACCCAGTGCGCCCGCAGGCTGCCCTGCACGCTGCCGGAGTAGGTCACGCGCTCCGCCTCCGGGTGCTGCAAGATCAGGACGCGGTCGCCCTGTCGAAGTTCGATGCCCCCTCCGGTAGCCTCCAGCAAGACATCTTGCCCCCAAGACGGCGCGGCCGTCCGCAGCCGGTGCAGTTGCAGCCAGAAGCCCGCCAGAGTCAACACGACCAGCGGGATGGCGACGGCCGCCACCCGGACCAGCGGCCAACTGCGGCGTTGCGGCTCCCGACCGCGGATGCACTGACCCGCCGCCAGCCCCACGCGTATGTTGGCCTCCATCTCCGCGGCCAGCCGCTCCCAGTCCAAAGTTGGCATCCAGCCCGCGGCCTCGCGCGCCAATCCTTCCCGCGTCCGCCGGAACTCCCTCACCTCCGCCCGGCACCGCTCACAGCGGCGCACATGCCAGCCCGTGACCCATTGCCGCCAAAGCGGCAGGTCCGCGCCCGCATACAGCGCCAGGATTTCCTCGCCGGGGTGCTTCATGCTTTCCTTCTTTCGACATAGCGCCGGAATTTCACCCGGGCGTTGGCGATATGCGAGCGTACCGTGGCCTTCGAGCAGCCCAGCCTCCGGGCGACCTCCTCCGCCGGCAGCCCTTCCACGTCCCGCAGCAGAAGCGCCAGCCGTTCCCTTTCCGTCAGCAGTCTCAGCCCGTCGGCCAGGTACGACTTGCGTTCGGAGGCCAGCAGCCGTTGTTCCGGATCCTCCGTAGACGGCGCCGTCAACGGCTCCGGCGTATCTTCCACCGGCGCAAAACTATACCGCCCGTGCCGCCGCAGAAAGTCAATCGCGGTATTGGTCGCAATCCGGGAGAGCCAGCGGTTCGCTTTTTCGATATCCCGAAGCTGACCTTCCCGCTGGAGCGCTTTGATAAAGACCTCTTGCGTCAGGTCCTGCGCGTCGTCCGCATTGCCGACGATCCGGTAGATCATCCCGAAGATCCGGCGCAGGTTCTCCCGGATGAACCGCCCCTGACGGTCCAAGTCCTCTCGGATCAGATGCCCGGCGGTATCGCCCATCGCACTCCGCCAATGTGTGACACTGCTGGCCATGCGTCTAAAAGGGATGACGTGATTTCAGCCCAAACGTGGAAGCGAATCGTGCCGCGCCGAGATCGTCCCTTTTAAAGCAGGCTCCGCCCTTTATTATGCGCCTTCTTCCCGCTTTCAGAACCTCAGGAAAAGTCCGGCGCCCGGGGGATAGGCCTCAGCCCCACCTCAAGTGCGCTGACAGGCTGCCGTCCCCGTTTCATGAGCCTCGCGTTGTGCGGTAGGCTCTCTTTGTGGGGCAGACATTCTTGCCTGCCGGGCCGGCATTCCTGTCGGCCTTAGCCCCCTTTACCCGCCGCCCGTCCTCAACCCACTCGTGTCCGCCGCCGGGCCTTCCCCCCGAGGATCTCTCATGCATCGCTGCCTAGGTACAACTTCCCCCTCCGCCGCAGGGCCGCTTACAGACTTGCCCGCAGGCGGCAAATCGTCACTTCGCGCACCTGATGGCTCAGGCCACCTGCTGGGCCCGGTAACGGTTGAGAATCTCCTCCATCTGGTCCTTGAGCTTCAACTTGATCTTCTTAAGCCGGACCTCTTCCAGCTGTTCCTCCGGCGTCAAATAGATCCGGCTTGAGAGCGCCTCAAGCTTCTTTTTGTATTCACAATGCTCTTGGGCCAGACGGCGGAACTCCTCGTTGGTCTCCATCAGATGCGCTTTGAGCTCATCTTGAGTTTTCACCATCAGGGTTTCTCCCTAAACTGCCTTGCCGGGTGGGCACGACTGCGGGGCAGGCTTGGCAGGTGTTCTTCGCTACGGTCATTCGTTCAACCGGGCCAGCCCACTTCCTGCGAATCCGGGCTGACACCTGTGAAATTACCACGATTGCAATTTCATTACAATACCGTCTTCAGGGGGGTTCTGGTAGTAGTTTGGCCTGAGTCCCACTTCTCGGAAACCCAGCTTTTCGTAAAGGTTACGAGCCGCCACGTTCGATTGCCGCACTTCCAGCCACAAGCTCCCCCCTGCGGCGGCAGCCGTTTCCTCAACCAGTCGCGTGGCAATTCCTTGCCGCCGAGCTGCTGGCCCCACGGCCAAGTTCAGGATCTCCGCCTCCTCCGCGCTCGTACATCTCCAGGCCAAAAAGCCCACAACCTGACCCGACTGCTCCGCCACATAGCAGTTGGTCCCCAAGTAGTCCTGCGGGCGCCAGTGAGCCGCCTCCGGACTCGCCTCCTGAATCGCAGAGATCGCATCCAGATCCGCCGAGGTAGCCGATCGGATTCGAACCTCTGCGCCGATCAGACCCCGCCACAATGCACGCTGCAACGCCCCCAGCGAGCGCCAACAGTAGCGTCTAACGGCGATCTGCCGGGCGTGTTCGGCAATGTGGCGCCGGAGGCTAGCGTCCGCCAAAAGCCGCCGCACGCCTTCGGCGAATTCCTCCGCCCCTGAGGCAACCCAGACGCTTTCTCCGTGTTCAAGCCCCAGCCCGGCGCAACCGCTGGGCGTCGACACTACCGCGCGCTCCATGGCCATCGCCTCCAGAACCTTCAGGTTCGTGCCCGCCGACACCAACGTCGGAACCACCACCACATTGGCCGCCTCGTAGAGCGGGCGGACGTCGCTGACAAACCCCATCAGCGTGACGCCCTCAACCGGCTCGGGCATCGGCGTGCCCGTAGCCTCGCGCCAGAATACCTCCGGCGTGGGCCCGGCGACCACGGCCAACGCAGCCTCCGGCATCGACTCGCGGATTCGCGGCCAAACCTCCTCCGTCAAAAACCGGTAGGCAACGATGTTTGGAAAGTGCCGGAACGAGCCGATGAACAGCAGCCGCTGCCCTGCCGGCTCGGGCGCGGGACGGAACCGCTCCAAATCCACCCCGTTGGGGATGACCCGGACGTTCGGCGCCCCGAGCAACGCGCGGTCCTTCTCCGACATCGCCACCACCCGGCGGTAACGCCGCAGCGCGCGGCGTTCGAACCACAGCCAGCGCTTCCAGTCCCACCACGAAGATAGCCTCCCGCGCCGCTGGTGGAGCTGCTGATACAGGTCGAAAGTCACGTCGTGCTCCACCAGAACGTCCCCACCGTAGCGGGCAAGCTGCGTGTATTCCACCTGCACCAGATCGATCGATTGCTCGCGGCGAACCTGCTCCACAAGCCGCCGCATCACCGGCGACTCGTACTCATGCACTTCCGGCGGCAGCAGCGTCGACCAGCGCGGTTCGCGGTAACGCGGCTTCTCCACCAGCACAGCCTTGGCGCAGAACTCTAGCACCGGACCCGGTTCCACGGCCTGACCCGGTTCGGTGAAAGCCAACAGAAAAATGTCGAATTGCCGCGATGCCTCTTTCAGCAAATGAAAAATGCGCACCGCCCCGCCGTGGGAGAGCGGATAGGGAAAATACGGAGACAACACCGCCACCTTGCGCCGCCGCTCGGAGGTCGCGCGGCCTTCCAAAATCCGAAACTCCTGCGGGATGTGGGTGCGGTCTCGCTTCCAGGGCCAGAGCCAGCCCGGCCTCAGGAAAATCCGGTCCAGCGGCACGCCGCGCCAAAACAGCCACGACGCAATCCAGCTCCGCAACCGCAAATGATGCCGCTCCAAAGCGGCGTTGTAGGCCAGAACCTTCCCCGGCGCCAGCAAGATGGCCGCCCTTCGCAGCGCCCGTCCCTCCGGACTGCGGTCACATAGAACGGCGGCCTGCCCGATCCGGTACCGCCGGAATGCGCACCGCAGTTGGCGCCACAGGCTCAAAACAGACCCCGGTGCCAGGCAGACTACGGTATCGGGCTCCCATCCCTGCCGCGGTCCCACTCGGACCAAAAAGTGACGCCGGTCCGGCACCAGTTCCCGGAACTCCTCCACCATCGCCCGGACCTTGGCCTCCGGCCCGCTGGCCACGCTGACCACAACGGCCTCAGGGTCCTTCCCCAGCAGTCCGAAGATGACTCTTTTCAGGAACGGCTTAATGGACATCCGCGCAGGTTCCGGGTCAAGTGCAGTATGCCATAGGCGGCCGCCGGCAGTACCGCTGCAACGACGCAGACCGGCCCATATCCGAACCGGTCGATGGTCGCGCCGATTAGGGGTGAAGCCAGTGCCTGCATCGCTCCGTATGCGCCCGTCAATAGCGACACGGCGAAAGCCGCATGGCGGCCGCCAAAGGCATCCAGAGGCATCGTGTAGAGATTTACGCTCCAGGCTGTGATCGAAAAGAAGCTCAGCGAAATTGCAGCCGCTGCCCAGCCCGGTCCCGGCATATACGGAACCGCCGCCGTCGCCAGCATGGCAGCCGCGCTTAACATGCACGCCCGCCTGCGCGCATCCAAAGCCGCAGCGCCCCTCCGAATCCACCGCAACGAGAGATACCCACCTGCCACCCCGCCCGCATACGCGAAGAAGTTCGGAATGGGCGCCAGCAGGTTCGCCTCCACGAGCGTCGCCCCCTGCGCATCCTTCAAAAAGAGCGTGGTCCAATTACTCCACAGCGTGTAGACCGGCATGCTGAGAATGTTGGCGGCTACGAAGGCCCACAAACGCGCATCGCGCAGCAGAAGGCGCGCCTGGCGCACCGTCGCTGCCGCTGCGCCCTCCGGCTCCGCCGGCGGCGCTTTTTTCGAGACCCAAAGCCACAGCGGAACCCAGATCAACCCCAGCGCGCCCGTGAAAACGAAAGCCGGCCGCCACCCGTATCGCAACGCAAACCAAGTCGCCAGCGGAGGGGCCAGAATCGCCCCTGCGCTCAGCCCGATTTGGCTCAACGCGTTCCCCAACGCGCGCTCGGCGGGCAGCAAGTACCGGTGAATCGCCTTCGCCACCGCGGGCACGCCGCACGACTCGGCCGCCCCCAGCGCGGCGCGGCAGGCGACCAACTCCGGCAGCCCCCGCACGAAGCCCGTGGCCATGCCCGCCAAAGACCATGCCGTTACGCCAACACTGATCCCCCGGTTCAGTCCAAAGCGGTCCAGCAGCAAGCCGGCCCCCGGCGAGCACAGCGCGTAGGTCACCGAGAAGGCCGTCAGAACCAAACCATAATCCGCGTTGCTCAGCCGGAATTCCTCGCGCAGCAGAGGCGCCAGCGCCGCCAGAATTTGCCGGTCCAGGTAATTTAGCGCGCTCGACAGGATGAAGACACCCATCACCGCCCAGCGCGCCGGGATTCTCAGGCTCACTCAGGGAAACTCCAGCACCGCAACTTCCCCCGCCGTCCCCAGCTTGGCGTCCGGCTTCGCGAAGTACTCCACGCGGATCTTGCGCGCGGGCTTCTGCGGGCCGCAGCCAAACGACTTTTCACCCGCGCCCACCACCGCAATCTGGTTGGGATCCCGCACCAGCAGCCGCGTGGTCTTCCCCTGCTCAACTTGTATGACCAGTCGCGCCAGCTTGCCCAAGCAATCCACCTGGGTCAGCAGCCCGGAAACTTTGGCCTCCGGTTGCGGGCCGTCCCACCAGGGCACGACTGGTCCGCTTGAGGGCATAGGAGGGTTCTCGCGCTGGGCTTTGTCCAAAGCGGCCTGAATCGCGGCGATCGACTTCTGCTTGAGCCGCTCCAACTCCTGGGCCTCTTCCTCCGCCGCCCGCCGCTTCGCCTCTGCTTCCTGCTCCCGACGTCGGACCTCCGCTTGAAGCCGCGATTGCCGGAGCCTTTCCCTCTCCTCGGGCGTGGCCCCCGCCTGTTCAGCCGCGGTCCAGGTCTTGGCCGCCTCAATAAACTGTCCTGCCGCTTCCTGTAACTCGGCCAGCGCGCGCCAGTAACCCACGTTGCGCGGGTCCCGCTTGGCGGCCTCCCCCAGCAGGAACGCGCGCCGCGCGGGGTTGAGCTCGCGCTCTGCCAAGGCAAAGTGTGGCAGCGCCCAGCGCGGATTGAGCTTTGCCGCGCGCTCCAGCGCGGTCACCGCCTTGTCCCGGTCCGGCTCGAGCCTGCCGTATTCGTACCAGGCTCGGGCGCTGCCCGAGGATGCATCGGTAGCCTGGCGCAACAAGGTCAATGCCTCTCCGGTGTCGCCCTCCCGCAAAGCCAGCAACGCCAACCCTTCCAGCGCATCCGGAGCGCCGGGCGAGGCCGTTAGGACGGCCTGGTAGGCTTGTTGAGCAGGGCCGCCGCGGTCCGGGTGCGCCAGCGCCAGATCCGCCAAGGCGATCCGGTCGGCTCCCGGCGCAAGTTTCAGCGGCCGGAAGTCTTTCTCGGGCCGCAAGGTCCGGCTATGCGGCGAAACCGTATCAAAGCGCCCCGCGCGCAAGTGCGCCTCCGCCTCCGTCCGAAGCGTTGCCTCGGTCTTTCCAAACGCATTCCGCCATGCGGGCTCATCTTCCACGCCCCGCTCCAGGTTCCGAATCAATACCCGCAAGCCGCTGTAATAGCCGGGCGTCGTCACCAGCATTTGCATCAAAGCCCAATCCGACGTGCGCAGCTCCGCCGGAGGTGGTGTTCCCAGGGTGATGCGTAGCCCGTCGGTGGTCAATGTGGAAAACACCTCTGCCAGAGCGTGTTCGAGCGCGGCCGGCAAGCCGCGGGGCGCCGATTGGATGAACAGCAAGGCGACACTGCGGAGAAACGCGGCCGGCAGTGGACCGCGCGCGGGCACGGCGCCCAGGTAAGCCTCCCGGGCGAGCGCCAGCCCGCCAGTCCCGTCCTTCAAATTGCGCAGGACCAACACCCGCACCGGCCAGACCGGATGAATGCTCTCTTTGCCCAGCACCTGCTCCAGGGCGAAGCGAAACTGTTCCAGCTCGGCCAGCCGCTGGCGCGCCTCCCGCTCCCCGGAGTCGCCAAGCACTTCATACGGACCGGCGGCGAACCCGGACCACCTCTGGGCGGGCAAAACGGCCTGCGCCAGAAGACACAGGACCACCAGCCTCCACCTCATAGCCATCCCTCTATCCATCATAGGGCAGCGCGCCGCTGCGACTCACCACTCTGTCCCACTATGGGGGACGAACTTAAAATCGTTTGCCGATAGCTCAGGCCGCCATTCCCAGTTCCTCCAGCAGGTCACGCATATGTCGCTGTAGGGCGTCATAACGCAGATCGATCGGCGTCGGATTCCTCAGCCTGGGCCTGCGCCGCAGATCACACTGCGCGGCGAGCAGAGGCTTGATGACCTTGTCGCGCAAAACAACCAGCGCAGCCAGTGCGCGCAGACCTTCGGGCAAGGCTTCCTA
>JAIMAR010000187.1 GCA_023511855.1 Bryobacteraceae bacterium | reverse complement strand
AACGCAGCCGTGGTGGCCAGCTCCAGAAAGTTGAGCCTCCCCCGCGCCAGACCGCTTACCAGCGCCAAAACCAGAAGCCCCAGGATGTCGTCGATGACGGCGGCGGCCAGGATGATCTGGGAGGCGCGCAGTTGAAGCAGGCCCTTGGAGGCCAACACCTGGGCGGTGATGCCCACGCTGGTGGCCACCATCGCTGCTCCGACGAAAATGGCTTCCACCGAGGGCGCCCCCCAAAGCGCCATTAAACCCCAACCGAGCAGAAATGGCGCCGCCACGCCGAGAAACGCCACCAGCGCCGCGGTCCCCCCAACCTTCATCAGCTCCGAAGCCTTGACTTCGAGCCCCACCCGGAACAACAAGAACATCACGCCCAGCTCCGCCAGGGTGGTGAGCAGTTCGGTGGGCTTCATCCATCCAAGCACGCTCGGTCCGATCAAGACCCCGGCCAGGATCTCGCCGACGATGGCCGGCTGCCGCAGCCGTTCGAAGAGCTCGGCGAAAAGCTTGGCGCTCCCGAAAACCAGGAGCATGGCCAGCGGCAGGCGCAAGGCTTCGGCGTTTTCGGCTGTGGTGTTCAACAAGATAGCCAGGGGAATCGTTCCGGTGATCACAATGCAGACTCACTTGCCGCCCACGCTTCCCGGCGTGCGCGGGACCTATATATTCTCCACTATTGGGCAAGGAAAGTCATCCGGCGCGAAGATCTTCCAGTCTTTGAAAGAACTCCGGAAAGGAGACACAGGCCGCTCCGGCATCGCGGATGACGCACTCGCCTGCGGCCGCCAAAGCCGCCACGGTAAAGGCCATGGCGATGCGGTGGTCTCCGAAGGAGTCCAGCTCCGCGGCTCCGAAGCGCTGCTGTCCCGGCACGAAGAAGCCGTCTTCGAAAACCTCCACGCGGGCGCCCAACCGGCGAAGGTTTTCGGCCACGGTGGCGATGCGGTCCGTCTCCTTCACCCTCAGCTCCGCCGCGTCCCGAACTTGCAGCCCTTCCCGGCTGAGGGCGCCAAGCACGGCCAGCACGGGGATCTCGTCGATGAGCGCCGCCGTCAAGCCCCCTTCGATGACGCCTCCGCGAAGCTGTGAGGTGCGCGCCAAGATGTCCCCCACAAGCTCCCCATGCCTCTGGGACACGTTTTCCAGGCGGATCTCCGCGCCCATTCCCACAAGGAAATCCAGCAAGGCCGAGCGCGTCGGATTGAGCCCCACGCCCTGAATCAGGACCGCCGAGTCAGGGACAATCAGAGCCGCCGCCAGGAAGAAAGCCGCCGAGGAAAGATCACCCGGCACTCGAAGCTGCTGCGCCTTCAACAATGGCCGGCCCTGGATCTGGATCGTGCGCCCGGATTGCTCAATTTCGGCGCCGAACTCCCGCAGGGCAATTTCGGTATGATCCCGCGTCGGCACCGGCTCGCGGACCGCCGTGCGGCCCTCGGCATAAAGTCCGGCCAGCAGGATGCAGCTTTTGACCTGAGCGCTGGGGACCGGCAGCTCGTACTCGATGGGGCTCAGGCGGGTTCCCTCGATCTGGAGCGGCGGGAACCGCTCCTGGCGAGCCTCGATGCGAGCGCCCATTTGCCGCAGAGGTTTCAAAATGCGGTCCATCGGCCGCCGGCTCAGCGAGGCATCTCCCGCAATGCGGCTGGCGAACCGCTGCCCGGCGAGCAGACCAGCCAGCATCCGCATGGTCGAGCCGGAATTGCCCGCGTCCAGAGTTTGCTCGGGCGCGCGCCAGCCTTCCAGTCCGCGCCCCACAATCACAACCGCGTCCGGTTCGCGCCGGATGTCCACCCCGAGCGCTTCCAGGCAGCTGAGTGTGCTCTGGCAATCCGCCCCGGTGGAGTAATTCTCGATCCGGCTTTCCCCTTCGGCCACCGCCGCCAGCATGGCGTAGCGGTGGGAGATGGACTTGTCGCCGGCGAGTTGCAACACGCCTCGCAGGCGGCGCGCGGGCCCAATGACTTCGTCTCGGCGTGGCGTGGATGCGCAGTAGTTCATTCGATAGGATAGGGGCCGGGCTTCAATACTTCAACATGAGCCACGCGCGCCGCCTCTGCTGCCAGACGCACCTGCACGCTTCTGGGCTGGAGCGGCACGTAGAAATGAAAAGCCACCTCTTCGCCCGGCTCCAAGAGTTCCGGTTCGATCGCCCCGCGCCGCTGGCCGATCAACTTCCGGTCGCTGTCCAAAAGCTCCACAACCAGAACTACCTTGGTCAGCGGCCGGTCCCAGGCGTTTTTCAGCCGCCCGTCGACGGTGAGCCGATTTTCGGCGCGAGCGGCGGCTATTTCCAGGATCTCCAGCCGCGGACCACCCTCCCGTCTCCCCGGCTCCTGTAAGGCCACGGCCATTCCACAGGCCAACAAAAGGACCAAAGCGTACCGCATTAGCCATCAATATAGCAGCCTCAGCTTGATCGCGTGACGCGCGCGGCTTTTCCCCAGCCGCCGGCGCATTGGCCGTGGAACCGCTAGGCAGAACCGGCAGAGTGCGGTCCCCCTAGCCTTTGTTCAGTTCCTGTTGAAGATCCTGCAACGCCTCTTCGCGCCTTTCGGATGCCAGATCGCGCTCCAGACGCCGCAGCGCCACACCAACTACGTCCCGGTGATGCAGTCGGCTGCCAATCCCCTCCAGCGACGACAACTCCAGCCACAGCTCATGCAGCCGGTCGATGTCCTCCGGCCACAGCCGCGGCGGATGCGGGCCCAGATTGACATAAATCGACTGGCGGTCGGGACTGATCACTTCTAAAGAGAACGGGTGCCGCGGCTCCGGCAGCCTCTCCCAGGCCAGCCCGATGCGCCTGGCCAGCTCTTCGGAGGTCATCTTGGGCGAGACCCCCGTCACCAGCCGGCTGGCTTGCAGCTTGGCCGCGGTCTGCACCATGGCGTCGAAGGGATCTACGGCAGGGACCACCAGAAGATCCACGTGTTTGCCTTCCTTCTCGGCCAGGGCTACGACCTTGGTGAACAGCTCTCTCTCATAATCGCTGAACAACTGGCGCTCAGCCAGGTCGTACTCGCCGGCTCCCGCGGTGACCGGCCGCACGGTCATCACTACGATGTCGTGCTTGCGGATGTTGGTTTTTTCCAGGACCTTTTGCAGGTGCAGCATCCGGGTGTAGTCCCTTACGGCCACCAGCACGCACCCGGGCCGGGCTTGCAGCGTCTCGGCGCTGATCTGAGGCTGCATCTCCAGGTTGAACTCTTCGAGCCCCGCCTTCTCGGTCTTGCGCCGTACCGAGTTGATGTGTTCGGACACCGTGAAAAGCACGTACAGCACGACGGTGAACGATACGCCGTAGATCGTCGCTATCTTCTTGGAAAACAGGTTGGCGATGGCCGTCAGCAGCAGCACAGAGGTGGTCAGAACGAGCCCCACCGGGATTTCCCGGCCGAAAAGGCGCAGGTTGAGCGGGGTCTTGTACTCCTGGTCCTCGCGCTGGAAGCGGAGCGCCAGCACCCCCAGGCCCTTCAGGGAAAAACTCCACACCACGCCGAAGGCGTAGGCCTCGCCGAGTAGGTATACGTCGCCCCGGCTGGCCAGAATCGTGGCCAGTTGCAGCAGCACGATCATGCTGATGATGCGGTAGGTGGTTCCGAACTTGTGATGAGGCTTGCGAAACCAGTTCAGCAGGACGCCATCCTCCGCCACCCGGTTGAGAATGCCGTTGGATCCAATGATGGCCGTGTTCACCGCGCCGGAGAGAATGAGGGCGCCGACGATCACCACGAAGATGTGAAACAGCAGCCGCATCAGGTAGGGGCCGGCCAGATTCATGGCCAGCCCGCCGATCAGGTTGTCGTAATATTGTTTCCGGACTTCATCCGGGATGATCATCACAGCCAGCAGGGTGATCACGCCGGTCGACAACAGCGCATAGGTGCACACGATGTTGGCCGTGATGCGCAGGTTCTTCAGCTTCGGGTAGGCGATCTCGCGGTAGACCTGGGCCAGCGTCTCAAAACCGCTCATCGCCAGCAGGCTGTGCCCGAAGGCGATCATGATCGCCACAAAAGGGATCTGGGGCCAGAACGTCCCCTGGAACCAACCCAGCGACTCCTCCGTAAAATGCAGGTTTTCCGGAACCGGCGCCGGCGGCAACTCCACCCGCTCCTTCAGAAGAAGCGTCAGTGGGGCCCAGATCAGCAGGATGACCACCATGGCCGTAGTGATCTGCATGATTCGCAGCGCCTTGCCGCTCGATTCGTGGATGCCCTTGACGTTCGAACGCCAGAAGTAAGCCGTTACGGCTACCGCAAAGCCGGTGGCGAACCAGTTGGACGGAATGCGCCAGTCCTGACCCATCAGCTCGGCGATTTCGTTCAGCAGCCCCGCCAGGTAGTGGCCTGCGCTCACCGAGCTGATCGGGCCCGTGAGCACATAGTCCACCACCAACGCGGAGACCGAGATTTTCGCCATCAGCGGCCCCATGCTGTCCCGGACGACCACGTAGACGCCGCCCCGCACGAACATGCTGCAACTCTCCAGGTAGATGGCGCGCACCGCGAAGGAAAACAACATGACCCCCAGCACGAACCAGGGGGCGGACTTGCCGATGGCCTGCTCGGAAATGCCGCCCACGTAAAACATCGTGGAGGCCAAGTCGCTGAGGACGATGGCGGCGCCGCGCCAGAAGGAGATGAACGAGAGGGCGACCGTGGTGGCGACTACGATCTTCGCCGTCTGCGCCGGTTGCCCGGCTTCACTGGACATAGAATGCGCTTTCTAACGAGACCCAATCGCTTATTCTACGATCATGGACCCCCTAGAGACCAGCGCGGAGCAACTGGCCCGCTGCGTTGTGGCCCGCTTGCGCGAAGACGGCGCCCAAGCCTGGTTCGTGGGCGGCTGTGTCCGGGATCTGCTTTTGGGGCGCGTTCCCAAAGACTTCGACGTGGCCACCAGCGCCACTCCGGACCGCATCCAGCGCCTGTTCCCGGACGCCAAGCCGGTGGGGGCTCACTTCGGCGTGATGCTCTTCGAGCGCGAAGGCGCGCAGGTGGAGATCGCCACCTTCCGCAGCGACCAGAGCTACTCCGATGGCCGCCGTCCCGACGCCGTGCGCTTTGAAACCAGCCCGGAGCAGGACGTTCTTCGCCGGGACTTCACTATCAACGCGCTTCTGCTGGACCCGCTCACCGGCGAGGTGCTGGACTTCGTCGGCGGCCGTGAGGATTTGGAGGCGCGCCTCATCCGGGTGATCGGGGATCCGGAACGGCGCTTCGGCGAAGATCACCTGCGCCTGCTGCGCGCCGTGCGCTTCGCCGCCGTGCTCGGCTTTCAAATCGAGCCGGCCACCTTCGCGGCCATCCGCCGCCTGGCCCCGCTCATTCGCCGGGTGGCCGCCGAGCGCATCCGCGACGAGCTGGAGCGCCTGCTCACCGAAGGCGATGCCCGCCGCGGGCTCGAGTTGCTCGACGAGTCCGGCTTGCTGGTCGAACTCCTTCCCGAAGTAGCTGCCATGAAGGGCGTGTCCCAGCCGCCGCAGTATCATCCCGAGGGTGATGTTTGGACCCACACCCTGCTAATGCTCGGCCTGATGGAGTCCCATCCCCCGCTGACGCTCGCTCTGGGCGTCCTTCTGCACGATGTTGGCAAACCGCCCACTTTCCGCGTGGCTGAACGCATCCGCTTCGACGGGCACGACACGCTCGGCGCCCGCATGGCCGCCGAAATCCTGGGCCGGCTGCGCTTCTCCAAGCAGCAAATCCGCCGCGTGGAACTGCTTGTAGCCGACCACCTCCGCTTCAAAGACGTGCCTCAAATGCGGCCCGCCACCCTGAAGCGCTTCCTCCGGCAACCCCATTTCGAGGAGCTGCTGGAACTGCACCGGCTGGATTGCCTGGCCAGCCACCGCAACCTGGAGACCTACCACCTGCTGCTCGAAATGCTGCGGCAAACGCCTCCCGGGGCGCTCAAGCCGGCCCCGCTGCTGCGCGGCGCCGACTTGATCCAGGCGGGCTACACGCCCGGGCCACTGTTTGGCCGGATCTTGGAAGCCGTGGAGGAAGCGCAACTGGAAGGCCGTTTGAAGACGCGCGAACAAGCTCTGCGCTTCGTCGAACACCACTTTGGTCCACCTGCCGCCAACCCCTCAGGCCGGGCGGTAGGTGAAGACCATGAACAGGACCAGAACAATGATGGAGAGAATGGCTGAGGCCGCCACCACCTCCAGCAAGACGACCCGCCTCTCCTCCTCCACCTCGCCGGTCCGCCGGGTGCGCTCTGGCATGGGAACTCCCAGCCTCCCGTCCCAAATCTACGTCTGAGCGAAAGCGGTGTCAAGACGGTAGCTGGCCCCTTCCAGCCGAACGCAAGATATTGGGCTCATTTGCCGGCCGGCCCTACGGGTTCGGCCTCGTCCGACGGCCAAGAGTATTCCCTTTTCAATAGCGATTTGCGCAAAAAAGTTCGCGCAAAAGTCTTGATCTTGGAGGTGACTTGACAGATAATCAGGTGAGCGGGACCAAATTGGACTGAAATGGACCCTTTGCCCAAGCCGCCAAGCCCTACGGTGGACCCACCGCTCGGCACCTACCCTGCCAAGGTGGACGAGCGCGGGCGTCTGAAGTTGCCAGCGGACTTCAAAGAGTTCTTGGCCAGCTTCGGCGACAACCGGGTTTTCATCACGAGCCTCGATGAACGCACGCTGCAACTGTATCCCATTTCGGTGTGGCGGTACAACCTCGACTTCTTGATGAATTACAGCGAAGATCCCGAGGCCAGCCAGTCGGTGGCAATCATCGCGAACGCGAACGGCTGCGGTTCGGTCATTGACGACCAAGGGCGCGTATTGCTGCCGCAGGACATTCGCCGACGGCTCAACCTCGAAAACACGACAGTGCATCTGGACTGCTACCGGAATCAGGTGAACATCATCGGTCCGGACGTCGTCGAGGAGCGGTTGCGGCGCGCGAGGGTCAACCTCGAACAGAAGTTGGCGACCCTCAAGAAAGCGGGATTCCAGTAATGCATGCCGGAACATTTTCCAGTCATGTGCGCGCAGGTGCTCGAGTTTTTGGAGCCCAGACCGGAAGGTGTCTATCTGGACGCGACGGCGGGGCTATTCGGTCACACCGTGGCGATCGCCTCTCGGCTCACCTCGGGCTACGTCATCGCCTGCGACCGGGACGCGGACTCGCTCCGTATGGGCGTGGAGAAGGCCGCCGGCTTTGCGGACCGCATCCGCGCGGTACACACGAGCTTCTCCGGGTTGCGCGCGGCGCTGGACTCGTTGGGCATTTCCAAAGTGGACGGATTGATCGCCGATCTCGGCGCGAGCTACTTCCAGCTCACCGATTCGTCGCGCGGGTTCTCATTCATGGCCGACGGGCCGCTCGATATGCGCATGGACCGATCGCAGGAGCGGACCGCGGAGCAGATCGTCAACCAGTTCTCAGAGCGAGATTTGGCCAACTTGTTGTTCGAGTATGGCCAGGAAAGGAGGGCGCGGACAATAGCCAGAGCCATCGTCCGGGCGCGGCCGGTTCACTCGACGCTCGAGTTAGCGCGCGTTGTCGAACGCGCCGCGCCCCGGACGGGCCGCTTACATCCAGCGACAAAAACCTTCATGGCGCTGCGCATCGCCGTCAACCGCGAGATGGAAGAATTGGACCATCTGCTCGGGTCGATTCCGGACTTGGTGCGCGGTGGCGGCCGTGCGGTGTGCTTAACGTTTCATTCGATCGAAGACCGGCGCGTG
>JAIMAR010000186.1 GCA_023511855.1 Bryobacteraceae bacterium | reverse complement strand
GACCAAGATACCACGGGGCCGCAGCCTTCCTTCCTGCCTCGTCCCCTCCCGCCTTCAGGCTCCTCGATTCGGAAATTCTGCGCTCGGGCGGCTCTCTTGCAACAGCTTTTGCCGGCACCGCAGGCACGGGCCCGGAGCGGCCCACTTGCGGCATTCAGCTCTGGGGTTTTCTGGGGCGCATCTGGACCCAGCAGGCTGCGCCCGCCAAATTCAACAACGCCGCGGCGTAAAAATAAGCTGAAGCGCTGCCCGTAATCCGGCTCAAGAACGGAAAGGCGTTGGAGCTGACAAACCCGCCCAGATTGCCGACCATGTTCATGGCCCCGGAGACGCTGCCGGAGCTCTTGCCGCCGATGTCCATGCAGTAAGACCAGCTCGGGCTGATGGTAAGCTCCACTCCGAAAATCGCGATAGCGAAGCCCACCACCGCCGTGAAAGGCGATTCCGCCAGGGACACGGACCAGATCCCAATCGCCGCCAACAGGAACCCGAGGATGCCCGGGAAACGCCGGCTCCAGGCATGGAAACCCGCGCGGTAGAGAAAGTCGACGATCAGCCCGGCGGTCCAATTCGACAACGCCCCACAGATCAGCGGGACCATGGCGTAATTGGCCGCTTGCGAGGGAGTGAGCCTGTAATGCTCCGTGAGGTACGGCAGCATCCAGGTGACGCCGATGTAGAAGGTGAAGTTGCCCGCAAAGTACTGCGCCATCGCAAGCAGCAAGGGGCCGGAGCGGAAGATCTGCGACAGCGGCATTCGGGGCGCGCCGATGGCGGCTTCTTCTTTGGCGACCGGCTGCGCCGGATGGTTGCGGAAAAAGATGGCCCATAAGAGGGCCCACAGGAAGCCCGGCGCCGCCAGCAGGAAAAACATGTTCCGCCATCCCACCATGCCGAGCAGCCAGGCGCAAATCGGGTAAGAGATGCCGCCGCCGATCATGGCGCCGCTGAACAGGATGCCGTTGGCGATGCCCCGCTCGCCGGCCGGAAGCCAGTTGTAGAAAGTACGGGCCGAACCGGGGAAGGCGCCGGCTTCGCCGACACCGAACAGAAAGCGCACCACAAGAAGCGGCCCGAGCGTATGCACGGTTCCGGTCAGGAACGTGAAAAGGCTCCACAGCGAGACCATCGCGGCTAGCGCCAGACGCGGCCCGAAGCGGTCGGCGAACCAGCCGCCCGGAATTTGCATCAAGGCGTAGCCCAGGATGAAGGCGCTGAACACCCCGCCCATGGCCTGATCCGACAGGCCGAGCTCAGAGGCGATCGCCGCCTTGGCCGAGGAGATCGCCGCGCGGTCGATGTAGAGAATCCATGAGAGCAAGAAGATGCTGGCGACGACCAGAAAGCGGGAGCGGGGCAGCCGCGCGGGTGAGGAGGAGGCTGTAGCGGACGGCGTGGAGGCGCCGGGCTCAGGCGAGGCCATGGCGGAGCATGTCTTCCATTGCGCTGAGAATGTGGCGCTCCATTAGCTCTTGTGCGGTCGGCGTGTCGCGCTGGGCGATCGCCTCGATAATCTGGCGGTGCTCCAAAATCGCCAGGCGCGGGCGGCCGTGCATGCGGATCGTCCGGGCGCTCAGCATTTGGGTCTTAAGGGAAACCTGCCCGGCCAGCGCCGCCAGCTCGGCGTTGCGCGCCGCCCGCAGGATGGCCGCGTGCAGTTCCTGGTTGTAGAGGCGGTACGCCTCCAGGTCCTGCTGGTCGAGAGCTTGTTCTCCGACGGCTTGATGCGCCCGCAGCGCCTCGACCTCTTCCGGCGTAATGCGCTGGCAGGCCAGCTTGACGATGAAGCACTCCAGGCCCGCCCGCACTTCGTAGACTTCCCGGATCTCGCGCTCCTCGAAGCTGCGCACGAACCAGCCCTGATAGGGCTGCTTGACGACAATGCCGTCCTTGGCCAGACGGTTGAGCGCGTCGCGCACGGGTGTCGTGCTGACTCTCAACTGCTGGGCGAGGTTGTCGGCGTTCAACTGAGCGCCGGGCTCCAGCTCGCCGCGAAGGATGCCGTTGAGCAAGGCCTGATAAACCACCTCCCCGCGTTGCAGGGGCTCCTCAATCGGAGCGATGCCGGGCGCCCTGGGCGCATTTCGATTCACTGCCATCGGATGTACACCGCCTTCAAGTTAGTGTAAAACTCTTTGGCCGTGTGCCCGATCGAGTACGGGCCCAGCCCGGACTCCTTGACGCCGCCGAAGGGAATGTGCGCCTGGCTGGCCGTTCCGTGATTGATGTGGATCATGCCCGCCTGCACCGTAGAAGTGAAGGCTTGGATGTAGCTGAGCTTCGAAGTGAACAAGGCCGCTGCCAGGCCGTAGCGCGTGCGGTTGGCGACCTCCAGAGCTTGCTCAAAGTTCCGCACGCGGATCACGGGCAATACCGGTCCGAAAATCTCCTCCTGCGCCAGCGCCGAATCCGGCTGGACGTGATCGAAGACGGTGGGAGCGAAGAAGTAACCTTCCCGGTCCGGATCTTCCACCAGGCAACGGCCCCCGGCCAACAGCTTGGCGCCTTCCTCCAGGCCGCGTTGAACGTAACCCTGCACCGTCTCCAATTGGGCACGGCTGGAAAGCGGACCCATAGTGGTCTTCTCGTCCAACCCGTCGCCGACCCGGATCTGCTCCACCAGAGACACGATCCTTTCCACCAAGGCATCGGCCTGGGCCTCCAGAACGATCACCCGGCTGAGAGCCGTGCAGCGCTGCCCGCTGCATTGAAGCGCCGCCGAGACGATCTCCCGCGCGGCGGCATCCAAGTCCTGATATTCGGCAACCACGGCGGGATTCTTGCCGCCCAGCTCGAGCTGCACTTTCGCCAGCCGCCGCGCCGCGCGCTCATTCAAGGGGATGCCGACCGCGGTCGATCCGGTGAAGGTGATCCCCGCCACACGCGGGTCATCCACCAGGCGGTTGCCGATGACGCTACCGCGGCCCACCACGAGGTTGACCACACCCGCGGGCAGGCCGGCCTGTTCAAACAGCCGCATCAAGAACTCCGAACACCAGGGCGTGATCGAGGCGGGTTTGAGGACCACCGTATCCCCGCAGGCTAAAGCGGGAGCGATCTTGCGCACCGGCGCCACCACCGGGAAGTTCCAGGGCGAGATGGCCGCTACTACGCCGATCGGCTCAAGCACGGTGCTGCAAGAAAGGCCGGGCCGCTCGCTCACAAAGGTGTGGCCGTCGAGCCGGCTGGCCTCCCCGGCGGCGAAACGGGCTTCGGTCGCGGCGCGGCCCACTTCGCCCACCGATTCGCACAGCGGCTTGCCCATCTCCAGCGTCAAAATGCGGCCGAGCTCCTGTTTGGTTTCCTCCAGCAGTTGCGCGAAGCGCAGCAGCAGCGCGCCGCGCTGGGGGCCGGGCGTGCGGGCCCAGCCGGGGCCAGCCTCCGCCGCCGCGGAGACGGCGGCGTCCACATCCCCGGCCGAAGAGGCCGGGAACTCACCAAGCGCTTCTTGCGGCCGGGCCGGGTTGAACGTGGAATACCAGGTCCCGCTTTCCGGCTCTTGCCAGCGACCCGCGATGAAGTTCAGATGCCGTTCCATGCGCTCAGAGAGCCTCCTTCAAGATGGCCTTCAGATCCTCCAGCGTGGCCCGGCGCGGGTTCACCGCCACGTTGCCGCTCTTGATCGCTTCAGCCGCCACCGGCTCGATGTGTTCCTCCCTCATGCCGGCCTGGCTGAGGCGCGCCGGGATTCCGATGTCCTGCGCCAAAGCAGCCACGGACTCGGCGGCGCGGACTGCGGCCTCGCGCAGCGGCAATCCGGAGATCGGTTCGCCGACAGCAGCCGCAATCTCCGCGTAGCGCTCTGGCCGCGCCGGGGCGTTGAAGCGCATCACATAAGGCAATGTAATGCCGATCGCCAGACCGTGCGGCATGCGCAAATCGAAGCTGCCGAGCGGCATCGCGAAGGCGTGCGCCAACCCCAGCCGCGTGGAGTTCATAGCGATTCCGGCCATGGTGCTGGCCAGCAGCATCGCCGAGCGCGATTCGATCCGGCGGCCGTTCAACACGGCGCTGCGCAAATGCCGGCCGATCAAGCGGATGGCCTCCAGCGCCAGGGCCGCCGAGATCGGTTGGCAGGCGTCATTGACGTAGCACTCGATGGCGTGGCCGAGCGCGTCCATGCCGGTGGCGGCGGTGAGCGAGGGCGGCAGCGTCAGCGTGAGCTCGGGATCGCACAGGGCGACGGCGGGGAACAGCAGAACGCCGCCCACGGCGGCTTTGACGCGTGTCTGGTCGTCCAAAAAGACGGACCAATAGGTCACCTCACTGCCGGTACCGGCGGCGGTGGGGATGGCCACGACGGGCAAGGGCTTGTGCTTGAGCTTGTCGATGCCGGCGTAATCCAGGATGTTGCCGGGGTTGGTGCACATGGCGGCGACCGCCTTGGCCGTGTCCAAAGAACTGCCGCCGCCCAAGCCGATGATAACGGCTGCGCCCGCTTGTTTGGCGAGGGCTGTGGCTTCGGCGATAAGCGAAGTGCCGGAATCGGGCGTGACCGCATCATAGACGCGGCAAGCCAGGCCGGCCTCGCCCAGCAGCGACTCGATGCGGTCCACGAAGCCCGCCGCGCGCATTCCGGCGTCCGTGACCAGCAACGATGGGCCCCCGCCGAGGGCGCGGATGCGCTCCGGCAGGGTGGAGAGAACCCCCGGACCAAAGTGGATCTCCGTGGGCAGCGGCAAGAATCGGAACGTGCTCGGGAAACTCAAGGCTTTCTCCCATCAGGAGAAGGCAGGCGCGGCAGATCCAGCAGCTCCAACGTGCTCTTGCCGCTCTGCAACTGCGCCATCAGTTTTTGTTCCCGCGCGCGCCGCTGGCGCGCATATTCCAAGGTGGCTTCCAGGCGATCCCGGTCTAAAATGACGATGCCGTCGGCGTCGCCCACCACGATATCGCCGGGCCGCACCGTGATGCCGCCGAACAGCAGCGGTAGGTTGAGCTCGCCGTATCTCTCTTTGGTGCATGCGCCGATGGCCAGCCCGCGGCTGAAGACCGGAAAGCCGCGCTGGGCGATGGCTTCACTGTCGCGGATGGCGCCGTCGATGGCCAGCCCGGCGATGCCGCGGGCCTGCGCGGCCACAGTCAGAACCTCACCCCAGGCGCCGGCCAGAAGGTAGTTGTCCGCCGAAGCCACCAGGACCTCGCCTGGGGCAGCGACCGTCACCGCATGGTGCAAAGCCAGGTTGTCGCCCGCCGGGCAGCGCACGGTCAGAGCCGGACCGCACAGGCGCGCGCCTTTCCAAACCGGGCGAATGGCCGGATCCACCATGCCGGTCTGGCCGGCAGCTTCGTACAAGGTCGCGGTGTCAAAGGCGGCCAGCTCCTCTAGCAGGGACTCGAGCCGCGGATCCAGGCTGCGTTGAGTGTGAATCATATCAGGAGGCATCCTCCGATTTGGCCGAGAGTTTCGTGCCGGCGAATTTCGACAGAAAGTCCGCAGCCGCAGCGAAATCTTCCGCGCCCCGGCCCGCCTGACTGGCGGCTGCAAAGACCTGCGTCGCCAAGCCTCCGAACAGCAGCGGAACGCCGAGCATCTGCGCCGCATCCAGGGCCAGATTCAGGTCCTTCTTCATGAGGTCGAGCCGGAAGCCGGGCTGGAAGGATCCCTCCAACAGGAATCCTGGCAAGCGCAGATCCATCATCTTCGAGTAACCGGACGAGGCTTTGATGACCTCGTAAAGGGTCTGGGGATCGGCGCCGGACTTGACCCCAAGGGCAAAGACTTCTCCGATGGCAAGCAGGTGGATCGCCGCCAGCGCCTGGTTCGCCATCTTTACGACCTTGCCCTGTCCCACGGCGCCCACGTGGAAAATGGTCTTCCCCATGGTTTCAAGCAGAGGGCGCACTTGTTGGAGCAATTCCGGGTCGCCTCCCGCCATGATGGTGAGCGTTCCAGCCGCCGCCGCCGTGGTTCCTCCGCTGACCGGCGCGTCCAGGACGCGGACTCCCTTGGGGGCAAGGGCCCGTTCCACCTCCTGGATGGCGTGCGGGGTGGCGGTGGTCATCTCGATGAGGACCTTGCCGGCGGAAAAACCCTCCAAAAGTCCGCCCGCGCCCAACACGATCTGGCGCAGTTCGGCGTCGGCGGGCACGATGGTGATAACCGCTTCAGCGGCCTGTGCGATGGCGGCCGCAGAAGGCAGGATTTGAGCGCCGAGGGAGGCCAATTCATCCGCCGGAGCGCGGTTGCGATGGAACAAGGTGAACAATTCGTGACCCGCGCCCAGTACTCTTTTGGCCATCGGAAGCCCCATGGCGCCCAACCCGATGAAACCGACCTTCACTTGAAACCTCCCTCGAGCGTCTTCCGCAATCTAAACCCAATCCGCCGTTGCGGCTTAGGCTTGGCCGCCGGCGCACGGTGGTCTTCTGTCTCTCTCGTTCAGTGCGCCGTGCGGCCGGCGGCTAAACCCCCCATTCTACCGTGTAAGGGTAAAGTCCGGTTCCAAGCCGCCTTCTTTATAAAGACGCATGCGGGTTTTGTTGTCGCTGTCATGGATTTCCCGGGCGATCTTGGCGACCAGTTCGGCCTTGGCGCGAGGGACAACGGCCACCCCATTCATATCGGCCACGATGATGTCACCGGGCATGACCAGCACCCCGCCCACGACCACCGGCGTGTTGTACGACTCCACCGCGATGGTGCCTTCGTTAATGAAGCGGGTGCTCTCGCGCTGGTAGACAGGGATGCGCTGAATCCACATCTCATCCGTGTCGCGGCAGCCGGCTTCGGTGACAATGCCGCGCAGGCCGCGGTTCTTCCAGCTCAGCGCGTTATTGGAGCCGCAAAAGCCGTTGTCGGCGCGCAGAGGTGCTTCGATGACGAGCACCGTTTCGGGCGCGATGAAGGCGGTGTAGCCGCCCTGCATGTAGCGCTTGCTCCAAGTGCGCTGCCACTGCATCATCTCGTCGTTGGATTTGAACTCGGTGTTGGGCGGAGTTTCCTGGGGAGGAACGAGCCGGAGAGTGATGGCCACTCCGTATACGGTATGCGAGAGCTTCACGCCGTCGACCCACATCGGCTTGATGCCATGGTCCATGACCGTGACCTTGTGCAAGCCGACGGCTTGCAGGGCGTCCAACACGTCGGTGGTGCGCAGGCCCTTATACTTGGCAACGATCGCCTCGTTCTCGGCTTGTGAATACTGTTTAGTTTCGATGAAGTGGCGCGAGAAGGGCACGGGCGGTTTGGCGGCCTGCGGGGCGGGTTGCCCCCAGGCCAGCGCAGTGGCGCACAGCAACAGAATGGTTGATCTCATCGTTTGGCTCCTTAGATTTGGATTGAGGAAGGCGGGATGAAGACCGCTGGATCCGGCCGACAAGCAAGCCCGGGCCTGGTATCGAGAGAATCCTGATCCTGAGTCGAGACTTCTGATATCAGACATCATATCTAAAGAATCAAGACCGTGCTCATTTTAGGAGGTTGCAAGGCCGGTGTCAAGAGCAAAAAAGATTAATATAATTCAATATGAAAGGTATTGACAGGCGGACACCTCTGAAATACAATCAACCCGCATAGCGCCAAGAGATATGGTATGCGATATATCATATTCAGACTGGCGCGGGGATGTACTGTGGGGCGAGATCGGGCGCTACTTCAAATTCCCAGTCCGGCTTGCGTCTGGCGGAAGGTGTGCCCGTTTCAGCCCGCCATAGAACTTTTGACAAAGAGAAAGGAGGTTTGGGATGACGATCCTCAGAGCAGTGGGTCTGTCTATTATACACATATCCGAGACCACGAGACTAAGGCTCATCTAGTAT
>JAIMAR010000185.1 GCA_023511855.1 Bryobacteraceae bacterium | reverse complement strand
CTGCTGCCCCGAAGGGGCCTCTTTTTCTGAGCGCAGTCTCAGAAAAAGCGTGTACTATTAACCCCTGAAATCTTCCCCGCGCGCGAAGATTTTCATGCCGCCACAGCAGCGAGTTGCCGGCGAGACCGCAACCGCCGTCCCCGTTTCGTTGCGGCTTTCTCGCGTTGTGTTTTGTTTTCTCCGTGTCCTCTGTGCCCTCTGTGTCCTCTGTGGTTTTCCTTCTCCCTGTCCTCCGTGGTTTGCCTTTTGCCGCTGAGACCAGCACCGCCACCCCTGTTTGGTTGCGGCCCTGCCGCGCTGTGTGGCAGTCGCCCTCATGTGGAGCAGCTTCTCCTTGTGGGGCGGCCTTCTGGTGGCGCAGGCTTTCTAGCCTGCGGCCGGCATTCCTGCCGGCCTGGCCCCCTTCACCCACCGCCCTATTCCCCTTTGTGCGCCCCCATTCAGGAACCACCACCGAACGATGGGATTTACTATAATCACTCTGACTTCCGGAAAGGAGGGGATGAAGCATGGATTATGTGAAACTCACCCGCCGCCAGGCCCTCGCGGGGCTGGGCGCAATGGCCGCCTCGCGCGCTCTAGCCGCGGAACCGCCTTCCGCCCCGGTCGCGGTTCTCCGCTGCCGTAGTTATGGCCAAGAGTTCTACCAGGCCCTGAAGCGCTCCTTCGACATGATCGGAGGGATCGGGCCGCTGGTGAAGGACAAAACTGTGGCCATCAAGCTCAACTTAACTGGGAACCCGGCGCGGTTTCCCGAACGGCCGGATCTGCCCTACCGCACGCATCCGGCGACGGTGCTGGCCGCCGCGCAATTGATCTCGGACGCAGGGGCCAGGCGGATCCGGATTCTGGAGGCCTTCTTCCCCGCGCGCCAGGATTTGGAGTTGTGGGAGCGCTACGGGCTCGATGTCAAGGCGATCAGCAACGTCGGCTGCAAGGTGGAGTGGGAGAACACGCAGAATCTGGGCCAAGGCAAACAGTATGTGCGGATGAAGGTGCCCTGGGGAGGCTACGTCTTTCCTGCTTACGATCTGAACCATTCCTTCGCGGACTGCGACACCTACGTTTCGATGTCGAAGCTGAAGAACCACTGGATCGCCGGCGTGACCATGACCATGAAGAACAACTTCGGCAACACGCCCTGCTCGCTCTACGGCGGCGACTGCGGGGAGAACGGCAATGAGGACCCGCGGCAAGAGCGCGGTCCGGTATGCCACAACGGCAAGATTCCACCGCCCAAAGGAGTGCCCCAGGAACTGGACCCCGCCAGCCCGCGGGATCCCGGCTATCGCGTCCCGCGCATCGTGGTGGATTTGGTTGGCGTCCGCCCGATCGACCTCTCCATCGTCGACGGCGTCGAGACGATCCGGGGCGGCGAAGGCGCCTGGAACCCGGGCGTCCAGATGCTCAAACCCGGCTTGCTTCTGGTGGGCCGCAACCCCGTATGCGTGGACGCAGTCTGCACGGCCGTAATGGGCTACGACCCGCTGGCGCAAAGGGGCGAGAAGCCGTTTCTGAGGGGAGACAACACGAACCGGCTGGCGCAGGACGTGGGTATCGGCACGGCGGATCTGAAAAAAATCGAGATCGCGGGGCTCAAACTGGAAGAGGCGAAGTTTGACTTCGGACCCGGACCCACCGGGCAGCCGGTGTGAACTACGGGCGCGGACATAGAATGGACTGGAAAGGATAACGCGTATGAAGAAAGTTCTGTTGATTGCCGCTCTGCTTGGATTTGGGCTGCCCTTGCTGGCTCAGATCCCTCCAGGATTCACCGATATTACCCCTGGTCCCGGCCTCAAAGGCTGGCACCGCAGCCTTACCACCAGCCACGGTACGACGGAAGCCTGGAAGGTGGAAAACGGCGTGGTCTCGGGAACCCAAGACCGCGAAGGCAACGGGGGCATCATCCTTACCGACCGCAAGTACAAGAACTTCGAAGTCTACCTGGAAATGAACCCGGACTTCGGCTGCGACAGCGGCTTGTTCCTGCGCTCCAATGAGCGGGGCCAGGCCTACCAGGTGATGCTGGACTACCTGGAAAAGGGCAACATGGGCGGCATTTACGGAGAAGGACTTAAAGGAGTGAAAGGCGCGCCGTCCAAGGAGTGGGAGCGGTATTGGAAGAAAGGCGAATGGAATTCGATCCGCGCCCGCATTGAAGGCGACGTGCCGCACATCCAGGTCTGGATGAACGGCCAGCAGATCACCGACTGGAAGGATACGGAGAACCACTTGCCCGACGGCGCCGCCGAGGGCATGATCGCGCTCCAGGTGCACGGCGGCAACCGCTGTAAGCCGGGCCTCTACCACCGTTTCCGCAACGTGGCGGTGCGGGAGCTGCCGTAAACAGGCACGCACTGGCGGCCTTCCCACTCGGCGGCGGCCCAGCCGGAGGAGGCCCGGATCGGGCCAGGGGTACGGCTCTCAGGTGAGTGAAGGCTCGGGTCGCAGCTGGCCCGTGGCCTGGGTGCGCCGCCGGAACCAGGACTGGGCCTGCGCCAGATAGGTGTAGTAAACCGGCGTTAAGTACAGTGTCACAAGCTGCGAAAAGATCAGCCCGCCGACCACCGAAAGCCCCAGCGGCTGCCGGGCCTCCCCTCCTGCCCCGTAGCCGAGCGCAATGGGCAGCGCACCGAGCATCGCGGCCATCGTGGTCATCATGATGGGCCGGAAGCGGATGAGGCAGCCCTGGTAGATGGCCTCAAGCGGCGGTTTGCGCTCCTCACGTTCGGCGGCCAGCGCGAAGTCGATCTGCATGATAGCGTTCTTCTTGACGATGCCCACCAGCATGATCAGCCCGACGAAGGAGTAGATGTTCAGCTCGACCTTAAAGAGCATAAGCGTCAGCAAAGCGCCGAAACCCGCCGAGGGCAGACCGCTGAAAATCGTGATGGGGTGCAGGAAGCTCTCGTAGAGAATCCCCAGCACGATATAAACCACCACAATCGCCAGGATCAACAGCACCCAGAGGTTCTTGAACGACGTTTGGAACGCCTGAGCGGTCCCCTGAGGAGAAGCGCTAATAGTGTCGGGCAGTACTCGTGCCGCAACCTCGTCAATCTGATCCAGCGCCTGTCCGAGGGAGTAGCCGGGCGCGAGGTTGAAGGAGATCGTCACGGCGGGGAGTTGGCCCAAGTGGTTGATCGACTGCGGTCCGATGGTTTCGCTGAGGCTGGCTACGGCATCAAGCGGGACCAGGCGGCCGTTGCCGCTCCGACATAGAGCAGCGAGAGCGCCTCCGGACGGTCCTGGTACTCCGGCTGAGCCTCCATGATCACCTGGTACAGGTTGGAGGGAGTGTAGATGTTGGAAATGAACCGGGTGCTATAAGCGCTGGCGAGCGCGGTCTCGATCTGCTCGGCGGTAAGACGCATGGCCGCCGCCTTCTCGCGGTCAATCGAAACGTTCAGGATCGGTTTCTTTAGCAGCAGATCGGTCTGGACGTCTTGCAGCGCGGGCAAACGCGCGAGTTCCTTTTCGAACTCTTGCGCACTGGCGTAAAGCTCTTCCACATCCGGCCCCTGGAGTGTGTACTGATAAAGCGCCCGAGTCATCATCCCGCCGACCCGGATGGGGGGAGGATTCTGGATGTACACCTGCACGCCCGGCACCACCGAGAGCTTCCGGCGCATCTCCATCATGAGCTCATCCGCGGTCAGCGGCCGCTCGTTGCGCGCCTTCAGCCGCAGCATCACGCGGCCCGTGTTCGACGCGCCCCCCATGCCGCCCATGCCGCCGGCGTTCGCCTGGATGCGCTCGACATTGGGGTCCTGAATGGCCAGGGCCGCCACCTGGTTGACGTAGCGGAACATCTGTTGCGGCGGGGTGCCCTGGGCGGCTTCCACGGTGACGTTCAGCGAGCCGGTGTCTTCGCTCGGGATGAAGCCTTTCGGAATGATGTACAGCATGTAGCCTGTGGCCACGATCAACAAGATCGAGATCGCCATGCTGACGGGGCGGAAGCGCAGGCTGTAGCGCAGCGTTCGGGCGTACAGCGAATGCATCCCATTGAAGAACGCCTCGGTCAGGTCATAGAACCAGTTCCTGCCCTTCGCGGCGGGCGGCCGCAGGAAGCGGCTGCACAGCATGGGGGTCAGCGTCAGCGAGACCAGCCCGGAGATGAGAATCGCCACCGAGATGGTCACCGCGAATTCACGGAACAGACGCCCGACAATGCCGCCCAGGAACAACACGGGGATGAACACGGCGGCCAGCGACACGGTCATCGACAAGATCGTGAAGCCGATCTCCCGCGAGCCCCGCAAGGATGCAATCATGCGGGCCTCCCCGTGTTCCTGGTGCCGGACGATGTTCTCCAGCATCACGATGGCGTCGTCCACCACGAAGCCGACCGCCAGAATCAGCGCCATCATCGAGAGGTTGTTCAGCGAGTAGCCAAGCAGGTACATCACGCTGAAGGTCCCGATGATCGAGAACGGCAGGGCGAGGCTAGGGATCAAGGTGGCTGAAGCGCTCCTCAGAAACAGAAAGATGACCATGATCACCAGGCCCAGCGCCAGAACCAGTGTGAACTGGATGTCGTGGAAAGACTCCCGGATCGACTGCGAGCGGTCGTAGACGACATCCAGATTCACCGAAGGCGGCAGCTGCGCCCGGAAGGTCGGCAGCAGTTCGCGGATCGAATCGACCACCTGAATCGTGTTGGTCCCCGGCTGCTTCTGAATCGCCAGGGTAATGGTGCGTTCGGCGCCGCGCTCCCGCGTGTAGTACCACGCGGCGGACTTGTCGTTCTCGATGCTGTCGTAAACCGTGGCTACGTCTTCGAGGCGCACCGGCGAGCCGTTCCGGTACGCCAGCACCATGGGGCGGTAAGCCTCGGCGCGCGTGAGCTGACCCGTGGTCTGGATGGTATAGGTGCGGCTCTGGCCGTAAAGCTCACCGGTCGGCATGTTCACGTTCCAATTGCGGACCGCGCTGGCCACCTCGTCAATGCCGATCCCCCGCGAAGCCAGCGCCGTAGGGTTCACCTGGATCCGGACGGCATACGTCGCCGAACCAAACAGTTGGACCTGAGCCACACCGCTGACCATCGAGATGCGCTGGGCCATCTTGGTCTCAGCGTATTCGTTGAGCTCGTACAAGGGCAGCGTCTTGGAGGTCAAAGCCAGAAACAGAATCGGCGAATCCGCCGGATTCACCTTGCGGAACGAGGGCGGGTAAGGCATCCCCGCCGGGAGGCTCCGCGTAGTGCGGCTGATGGCCGCTTGCACGTCCTGCGCCGCGGCATCCAAATCTTTCTCCAACGAGAACTGCAAGGTGATGTTCGTCGAGCCGAGGCTGCTCGTTGAGGTCATCGAATCCAGGCCTTCGATGGCGGAGAACTGCTTTTCCAGCGGAGTGGCCACCGCTGCCGCCATGGTCTCCGGACTGGCGCCCGGCAAACTGGCCGAGACCATGATCGTGGGAAAGTCGACGTTCGGCAGGTCGCTCACGGGCAAGGCGAAATAGGCGACCACGCCGAAAATCGCGATGGCCAGCATCAGCAGGGTCGTCGCGACCGGTCTGCGAATAAACAGCTCAGAGAAATTCATTTCTTGCCCTCCCCTCTGCCCCGGACGGGCATGCCGTCCGCCAGTCGGAGCTGCCCCTCGGTCACTACGATCTCTCCGGCTTGAAGCCCTCTTTCAATGACCACTCTTTCGCCGGCCCTCAAGCCCGTCACGACCGGCCGCACCCGGGCCACGCCGCCATCCACCACATAGGCGAATTGCCCCTCCTGCCCGGTCTGAATCGCCGCCACCGGCGCCACAACCGCGTTGGGAAGGGTCGTGAGCCTGAGCGTGACGTTGACAAACTGGCCCGGCCACAGCCGGTTGTCCCGGTTGGGAAACACCGCCTTGAGCCGGATGGTGCCGGTTGTCGTATCCACAGAGTTGTCGATGAAGGATAGCTCGCCCACCGATGGCGCCGGATCGGCTGCGCTGGGCGCCGCCAGAACGCGCAGGGTCCCGGACGCCATGTACTTGCGAATCTCCGGCAGGCGCGTCTCCGGCACCGAGAAAGTGACAAAGATCGGCTGAACCTGGTTGATGGAAACGAGCTCCGGATCCGAAGTCCGCACTAGGTTTCCTTCCTGAATCAAAACCGCTCCCGTCCGCCCGTCGACCGGCGAGCGGATCTCGCAATAGCTGCGCTGAAGCCGGGCGTTCTCCAGCGTGGCGGTGTCCGCCTTGACCGCCGCACGGGCGCTTTCGATCGCCGCCTGGCTGGCGCGGACGGCTTCCGCGCGCGCGTCGGCCTCCGAGCTGTACTGATCGGCCTGTTGCCGCGAGCCGATGCCTTCGGCGAACAGCTTCTGGTAACGCGCCGCCTGATCCCGGGCGAACTTCTCCTGCGCGATGTCCCGCTGTAGGTTTGCCTCGGCTTGCCGGAGAAGCGCCGTACTCCGGGCCAAGTTCGCCTCCGCCTGCCGGATGGCCTCGTCGTATGGCCGCGGGTCGATCAGAAACAGTAGATCGCCGGCCTTGACGTCCTGCCCCTCCTTGAAATAGACCTTGGTGAGCTGCCCGTTGACTTGAGCTTTGACGCGGATCGACGTATACGGCTCAACGCTGCCGATCACCTGGATATCCACGGGCATGGGCTCCTGGCGGACAACCTCCGTGGTTACAATGGCGGCTTGCTTTCCCGCTCCTTTCATTTTCGGCGGCGCGGATTGATTGGGACATCCTGCCAAGAAAAAGGCGCAAATCAACAGAATGGCCGAAAAAACACTCAAGGCGGGGACTTTCATGAGTACAGACCTGTTAATCCAATCTTATAATGGCGAACCCGGTCCCGTCGACGTTACGGACGGCTCTTGTACAGAATGTTGGCGGCTGTGCCCCCGTCCGACGAAGTAATCGTGGCGTTCATGGAATGCCCGGCGCTCCGGTTCTCCCCCGTCAGAATCACCAGATGAGCGCCTCCGGAAACTGCCGCGTGCCTCTGCACGGACATCCCCACCGCCTTCATCGCCCCCTCGTAAAAAGCCGTGACCTGCTCCACCGAACCGCCGCAGCGAATCTGCAACATGCCGCTGTCTTCCTTGAGGCTTTGAGCCGAGAAGGCGCCGCTAGGCTGCGCGCCGGGACATAGGGGAACCAAGGATGGCAGGTCCGCCAGCGAACCTTGTCCGGCGCGAAACTCCCCCTCGGGTGTGGTCACCCGGAAAGATCCGGACTTCCCTTCCCCTTCCGTCTCGATATCCACCCGTTCACCGCTTTCATCTTCAAAACGAATCCGCCCCTTTTGAACGTCCCGGAAGTCCATAGTGATGGTCTTACCGGTCTTCTTCTCCCGCAGTGTGATCCGGCCCGTGGCCTCATCGGCGCTGACGACTTCGATGTCCGGGTTGAGCGCAGCCACCATTTTCGCGGCGGCCATGGCCGGATTCTTGCTGATGTCGCCGGCCCTCTGCCGAACGAAAAGACCTAATGCGATGGCCGATACCACCGCCACGACGACGAGGCCGCCGCAACCCAACAAAACGTACGTGAGAACCTTGCTCTTACGAGCCGGCGGCGTGGTGGCAGACGGTGGCGTGGGTGCGGATGGCGTCTCGGAAGCCTCCCCGCTCTTGGCGCCGCACTTTGTGCAATACAGGCCTTCCATAGGAGCGCCGCAGTTCGTGCAGAATGGCATATTTCCTCCGTAAGGCCACAGTAGCCCAACTAGAAATGTTTAGCAAACAGTTTTCGCACACCGGCCAACTTGCGCCTCCCGCAGGCTCTCTCTCCCGCCCAACCCTGTGCCACTGAGGCGCCCATATCGACAAAGTTTTGTCGATCTGAGTCCCCCGATTCTCTGCTGCCCCGAAGGGGCC
>JAIMAR010000184.1 GCA_023511855.1 Bryobacteraceae bacterium | reverse complement strand
GTTGCTGCCGGAATGCTTGTACCTGCGCCTCCATCGCCCGGTGCTTCCGCCGGTGTTCTCCCAACTCAGGTTAGCCGCTGGTCTCCATGAGCCGCTCCTCTGCGGCAAAGTGATGCTGCGTGTAAAGCACGAGCTCCTCCACCACCTTTTGCGCCACCGCCGGGTCGCCTCCCGCGCGCAACGCGTCGTGCAGCCGGTTGAGCATGCCCACCAAACGCTGGTGCTGCTGATCCAATTCCGGGACCTTTACGCTGTAGGCCTCCTGCCAATCGAGAAACGCCATCGCCTGATCTCCTCCCTACCCATCGGCAGCACGCAGCCTCAACTGTAGTTTCCGGGAGACCGTTTCAAGATGTGCTCTTACTACTGCACGGACATCACTCGCCGAGCTGAACTGCCCCAGTAGCCGCGCCATGCTCGCAGGCGTGCCTCTTGGACCGCTGTTGGCAACCTCAACTCACGCTCTTTTCGACCTCGCGTAACCCGGCGAACAGATCCGCTTCTCGCTCCCTTCCTCCGTTGACCAAACTGAAAGCGCGGTAGAATTCCTGCCTGCCCCAGAGAAGCTTGTGGTCGGCCTCCGTAAGCTGGTCCAGCCCCTGGTAGATCGCCAACTGCGTCTTGTGGCAGCGGATAGCGCGCCACGCCGCCTCCCAGTGATCCGATGCGTCCACCACGGTCGTGATCGCCCAATCCGGCCAGGGGACTGGCTCCCGCTCCTCACCGTCCACCGTGATCCGGATCCGGCGGAACGCATTTTGAAAAGCCTCCCAATGTGCCTTGCCCCGGACCGTGTAGTACAGCTTGAGCACGCGGTGGCTGCGAACACTCTCTGCTAAGCCCGGCCCGGCCTCAAACTGCGGATCTGCCGCGCAGACCACCGCAGCAGCCGTCCACTGGGAAATGGCGATGTGATCCGGGTGCCCATAGCCCCCCTCCGGCCCGAAGGTCACCACCACTTCGGGCTGAACCCGCCGCAGGTGCCCAACAATCTTGGCCACCGCCTCTCCCCAATCGGCCCGGTCCAGCTCGCCGTCCACATAGTCCAGAAACGACACTTCGCGGATGCCCAGCTCCGCCGCCGCCGCTCGCAGCTCCGCCTCCCGCACTTGGCCGACAACCTCCGGCTCAGGACGCTCCTCGCCGGCGCCAAACCGGCCGCGCTCCCCTCGGGTCGCCGTCACTACGTACGTCTCAACGCCCTCGCTCGCGTACTTCGCCAGCACGCCTCCCAATCCCAGCGACTCGTCATCCGGGTGCGCCAGCAGGCACATCAACTTCAGTGGACCTTTCATGCCAATCCCGCCTACTCATTAGATTCGCCAGCATGGGCCGCGTCCCGCTAACCCAACTATCTGGCCGTGTGCTCCTCAGGACGCAGCTCCACCGCAACGTTTCAACGGTTCTCAAAGCCCGATCCGCTCCGCCGTGTGCGTGGGAATTCAACCGGTCAGCGCCCGCCTCGTTCCTTCCAGCGTGCGAAGAAGCGATTCTTTCGGAAGGTCCCGTACAATCGGCTCAATGAGCCAGCCCAGCCCGGTGGGGATGTCCCGCGTCAACGAAATCGCCTGGCACTCGATGTAAACGCCCCCGTCGCGCTCCTCAAACCTCCAATAGCTGTAAAGCCTCCAAAGAAAGCCGTGCCCTCGGCCCTCGGGCAACTCCCGCTCGCCCCGTCCGCCCGCGTTCTCCACCTCCGCCACGCGCACGCTGTAGGAGCGGCTGTACCAGCGCTTGGCGTCAAGCGAGTTGTACTCCACCTCGTGCTCCGTATTCAGCACGGCGGTGAGGACCTTCTTCTTCAAAAGCCGCATGTACACCCGGTAACGGTTCGCTTGGTGCGACATCACCCGCGAGGCCACCACCTCCGGCGAATAGATCTGCGCATGGCGGTCGTAGTCCTGCACCAGGGCCAGCGCCTTCGGCAGGCTCGCGCCGGGGACAAATACCGCGCCGATCCAATCGTGGATCAACCCTCCGGGCGCGGCCGTGTCGCCCCGGGAGTGGAACGGTTCGGCCAGCGCCTCTCCCCGCCTCACCCGCTCACGCCGCTCGGCGGATTCGTCGGTCCAGAGGAACGGCCCTCTTCCGCTGATCCTTGCTTGAATCCTGTCCTCTGCGCCGCGGACATAGCGCTCAAAACCCGCTAATGTCTCCGGTCTCAGCTCAGCGGCCCGTCCGCCCGTGGCCGCGGCCGCCAGCAGCAATGCGCTCCAGACGAATGCCCTCACTTGCGCCATTGTGCCACAATGGTTCGACGGCCATGCCGGACGCCCAGTTCCACGAAGCTAGCCGGGCACAGCAAAGCTTCCTCGCTCCACTCGAAAAGCGCGCCCTAATTTGGCTGGCGCAACGGACTCCTTCCTGGATCAACCCCGACCACCTCACGGTGCTGGGCCTCGTTTCAATGCTCGGCGCCGGCCTGAGCTACTGGTACGCACGCCACCACAAAGCGGGACTCATCGCGGCCATCGTCTTTCTGGTCCTGAACTGGCTCGGCGACAGCCTCGACGGCACTCTCGCCCGGGTCCGCAACAAGCAGCGTCCCCGGTATGGTTTCTACGTCGATCACATCATCGACGCCTTGGGCACGTTCTTTCTCCTGGCGGGCATCGGATTCTCCGGCTATATGAGTGAGCGCCTCGCAGCCGGCCTGTTAATCGTCTATTTCATGCTCTCCATCGAAGTCTATCTGGCCACCTATACGCTCGGTTCTTTCCATCTGTCCTTCTGGAAGTTCAGCCCCACCGAGCTACGCCTGTTGCTGATCGCCGGCAACATCGCCTTGCTGAACCACCCCATGGCCCGGCTCTTCGGGCGCCAATGCCGGCTCTTCGACGTGGGCGGCATGGTGGGCTTCGCCGGCATGAGCCTGATGCTCATCGTGACGGTGGCCCGCCACACGGCGGCCCTATACCGCGCTGAGCGCGTATGAGCCGCTGGCGGCAGATCGCAGCTTCCTTCCCGCGCCTTGCGGCGCGCGCACTGAAGTTCTACAGCGTCGGGGCAGCCGGAGCCCTGGTTCAACTCGCGGCGCTCGCGCTGTTCAAGACCATCCTGAGGCTCCACTACTTGACCGCTACCGCGCTGGCCGTGGAAACCGCCGTTCTCCACAACTTCTTCTGGCACGAGCGCTGGACTTGGAACGACCGGACGGCGAACGATTCCCGACCCTGGCGCGTCGCCACTCGTCTGGCGCGCTTCAACCTGACCACCGGCCTGATCTCCATCCTCGCCAACCTGGTGTTGATGCGCTTCTTCGTGGGAACCCTCCGCATCCCCTACTTGCCCGCCAACATCCTGGCCATCCTCACCGCTTCGCTGGCCAATTTTCTGGCGAGCGAGCGGTTCGTCTTCCGCGCCCCGCGCTCCTGAACCTTATGCCGCGCTCCGCCCCCGCCCAGCGCCCCTTGAAAACCTTGGACCGGGTTCTCTCCAAGGCCGGCGCAGGCTCACGCACCGAGGCCCGCCGCTGGATCGGCGCCGGCCGCGTGGCCGTCAACGGCAAGGTGATCCAATCCCCGGACCTCTGGGTCGACCTGGAGCGCGACCAAGTCACCCTCGACGGCCGCCCTCTCAAGCCCGCCCGCCGCATCTACCTGCTGCTCTATAAGCCCAAAGGCTATCTCACCACTTACAAAGACCCGCAGGGACGCCCCACCGTCTACGACCTCCTTCAGGACCTCCGCGAATGGGTCTTCCCCGTGGGCCGCCTCGACCGAGACACCAGCGGCCTGCTGCTCCTCACCAACGACGCCCAGTTCGCCGAGCGCATCGCCAATCCGGCCTTCAAGGTTCCCAAAACGTATCTGGTGAAGGCCTCCACCTACCTCACCGATGAGCAACTGGACCGGCTGGCGCGCGGCGTCACCCTCAGCGACGGCCCCACACGCCCCGCTCAGGTCCGCCGGCTCCGCGAAGCCGGCGGCAAAACGGTCTTCGAGATCACCATCACCGAAGGCCGCAACCGGCAAGTCCGCCGCATGGTGGAAGCCGTCGGCAGCAAGGTCCTCAAGCTGGTGCGCACGGCGATCGGGCCGCTTGCCATCGGTGGGCTGCCGATCGGCGGCTGGCGGCGGCTCACGCCGGAAGAGCGCCGCCTTCTGGTTCCGGCTCCTCCGGCGAACCGGCGGTCTTCAAAGCCGCATCCCGCGCCGCGTAGCCGCAAGCGACGACCGCCAAAAACAAAGTGAGCACCTCGCTGTCGCCCAGATTCAGTTCGAAGAACCCCGACACCAGAATCGCAATCACTACCGCGGCCACGCCGTGCAGCAGGAACCGGGCCTCGGATCTTCCCGGCGGCAGCCTCCGCAGGGCCGCTAGCATGTCATATAGAACCTTCCCCAGGAACCACACCAGCATGAGCATCGTGGGCACGCCCCGCTCCGCCGCATAGTGAATGTAAATGTTGTGCAAGTGTCCGTACCAACCCTCCGGTAGGGGCCGGGGAACGTCCGGCGGCACGTAGCGGTCAAACTGGATCCGCACCTGTTCGGGCCCCAGGCCGAACCAGGGATGCGCCTGGATCATCCGCAAGCCCGTTCGCCAGCACACGATGCGGTGCTGGTTCGAATCCAGTTCGCGCTGGGGCTGGAACATCGAGACCACGCGGGTCCGCACCCCCGGCGCCAGCCAGATCGCCGCGGCCAGAACCACAGGCAGCGCCGCCAGCGACGCCCGCCTCCAGTGCCACAGCAGCCACACCCCGCCTGCGCCCGTCGCCAGCCAGATGCTCCGGGTGAACCCTAGCAGAACGGCCGCCCCGATCAAAGCTCCACACAGCAGCCCGTACCACAAGAGCTTTCTTTTGGCCGCAGGCGAAAAGAATAAGAACGCCGCCAACAGCAAGCCCACGATCAGAAGCTGCCCGCTGAAGGTCATCCAATGGCTCATGAAGCCCGTGATCCGCTCCCCCACGTAATATTGGTAGAAATCCTGGCCCGCGTACACCGCCTCCTGATACTTTTCCTGAAACTGAACCAGGCCGCGCGCCGCCGTGATCGCACCCGCCCCCGCCCAAACCAGAACCAGCCGCCGGAGCTGCGCCAGCTCCCGAAACGCCGAGTACACCACGAACAACATCAGAAACAAGAAGAATTTCCGGATCTGCGGCCGTCCCGATACCCAATCCCCGCTCAGCGCGAGCGAGAGGAGAGTCCCAGCCAGAAACAGCCCCAGCGGCAGCCCCAGTGGCGGAAACCGCAGCCGCGTGTCGGACAGCAGAAGCGCCACCAGCGCCAGAGCCATCAGGATCTGACACGCGGCAATGGAGAAGACCGCCGCCACCGCCGCCCCTCCTGTCAGCCAGAAGGCGGCGCGGCTCATCACGGCTCGATAGGAACCCATCGTGAACATGCTTCAGAGGTGAAGCCTAACCAGTATGCCAGAAGCCGCCCTGCCAACGGTGCTAGACTCCCGCTTGTGAAGACCATCATCGAGCCGTTCCGCATCAAAAGCGTCGAGCCGCTGCGGCAGACCACCCCCGAACAGCGCGAGGTTTTCCTCCAACAGGCCGGCTACAACCTGTTCCTTATCGACGCCGCCCACATCCTCATCGACCTGTTGACCGATTCCGGAACCAGCGCCATGTCCACCGAGCAATGGGCGGCCATGATGCGCGGCGACGAATCCTACGCCGGCAGCGAGAGCTTCGTGCGCTTCAAGCGCGCCGTGCAGGAGTTGACCGGCTTCACCCACGTCATCCCGACTCATCAAGGACGCGCCGCCGAGCGAATCCTCTTCACCGTCTTGTGCCGCCCCGGCCACATCGTGCCCAATAACACCCACTTCGACACCACCCGCGCCAACATCGAGTTTACCGGCGCCCGCGCCGTCGACCTGCCCCTGCCCGAAGCCGCCGATACCCAGGCCCGACTCCCCTTCAAGGGAAACATGGACGTGGCGGCTCTGGAGCGCCTCATCGCCGAGCAGGGTCCTGACCGCATCCCGCTCGTGATGGTCACCGTCACGGACAACTCCGGCGGCGGGCAGCCGGTCTCCATGGCTAACCTCGAAGCCGTCCGCGATGTCACCTCCCGCCACCGCATCCCCTTCTACCTCGACGCTTGCCGCTTCGCCGAAAATTGCTGGTTCATTCAGCAGCGCGAACCCGGCTACGCCGACTGGACCCCCAAGCAGATCGCCCAAAAGATGTTCCGCCTGGCCGATGGCTGCACCTTCTCCGCCAAAAAGGACGCCTTCGCCAACATCGGCGGCTTTCTGTGCACCAACGACGATCGGCTGGCCGAACAAGAGAAGGAGCTGCTCATCCTTACCGAGGGCTTCCCCACTTATGGAGGTCTGGCCGGCCGGGACCTGGAAGCCATTGCCGTCGGCCTCGAGGAGGTGCTCGATCCGGACTACCTGCGCTACCGGATCGCCTCCACCTCTTACTTAGGCCGTCATATCGCCGACCACGGGGTACCCATCGTGGAACCTCCCGGCGGCCACGCCATCTACATCGACGCCGGCCGCATGCTCTCTCACATCCCCCGCCATCAATTCCCCGCTCAGGCGCTCGCCGTCGAACTCTACCGCCACGCCGGCATCCGCTCGGTCGAAATCGGATCGGTGATGTTCGGCGACCACGCCAAACACGAACTCCTCCGGCTGGCCATCCCGCGCCGCGTCTACACTCAGAGCCACATCGATTACGTGGTGGAAGCCATCCTGGAGATCAACGAGCGCAAGGACCTCCTGCGTGGCCTGGAAATCGTCTGGGAACCCCGCTTCCTGCGCCACTTCAGCGCGCGCTTCCGGCCCCTGAATTCCGCCGGATGAAGACCCGCTCACCCTGCCCAAAGTTGGGCCGGTCTGCAAATACGTTGTGATACACTGAACGCTTCCATGACCGCCCCGTACCGCGAGGTGCATTGTGGTTCTCACATTTATTGACTATCTGATCCTGGCTGTCTACTTCGCCTTCGTGATCGGCATCGGGTGGCTGCTGCGCAAGCGGGTCTCGAGCAGCGCCGACTTTTTGACCTCCGCCCGCTCGGTGCCCCTCTGGATCACCAGCCTGGCTTTCGTCGCCACTAATCTCGGCGCCCAGGAGCTCATTGGCATGTGCGCCTCCGGCGCTAAGTACGGCATCATGACCTCCCACTTCTACTGGGTCGGCGCCATTCCCGCCATGCTCTTCGTCGGCCTCTTCATGATGCCTTTCTATTACGGCAGCAAAGCCCGCTCTGTGCCGGAGTATCTGAAGCTGCGCTACGACGAAAAGACCCGCGCCTTTAACGCCATCAGCTTCGCCGTCATGACCTTGTTCTCCTCCGGCATTTCAATGTACGCGCTGGGCTTGCTTTTCCAGCTCGTGCTGGGGTGGAGCTTTACGGCTTCGGTGCTGCTGTCGGCGGCGATCGTGCTGGTCTACACCTACCTCGGCGGACTCACCAGCGCCATCTACAACGAAGTCCTCCAGTTTTTCCTCATCGTGGCCGGCGCCGCGCCGCTGGCCATCCTGGCCGTGAATAAAGCCGGCGGCTGGCAGGGCATGGCCGGCCGTCTGGAGCCCGTGATGACCCGCTCCTGGGCCTACATGGGGCACCCTTCGCAGAACCCGATGGGCGTTGAAGTGATTGGCCTGGTGATGGGCTTGGGCTTTGTGCTCTCTTTCGGCTACTGGTGCACCAACTACCTGGTCGTACAGCGCGCCATGGCGGCCAAGAGCATGAGCGACGCACGGCTCACACCCATCGTCGGCGCCTTCCCCAAGATGTTCCTGCCCTTCATCGTCATCGTGCCGGGGATCGCCGCCGTCGCCTTGAGCAAGATGGGGCTGGGT
Organism: Bryobacteraceae bacterium; assembly: GCA_023511855.1. GTDB lineage: Bacteria > Acidobacteriota > Terriglobia > Bryobacterales > Bryobacteraceae > JAIMAR01. The sequence goes on along the minus strand of JAIMAR010000184.1, from coordinate 109 downwards.
TATTCACTCCCCATGAAAGAGACCGGCGTTCCCAACTACGACCTGGCCCTCACCACCCTGATGGCCCAGTTCTACCCGAGCGGACTGCTCGGCGTCGGCATCACCGGGC
>JAIMAR010000183.1 GCA_023511855.1 Bryobacteraceae bacterium | reverse complement strand
ATCCTGATCGCGGGAGCCGAGCACGCCGTCTCTGCCGCGCCGCAGACTCCTCCCGAGCCTGCAACCCGGCTTGCGCTAATGGTAGGTCCAGATATATGAGGACTACCGTGCGCTTGAATGACGCGCTGTTAAGGGCCGCCAAGCGGGAAGCTGCCGGGCGCGGTCTCACCCTGAGAGCTTTGATCGAGCAAGGCTTGCGTCTGGTATTGGCTCAGTCACGGCGCTCACGGCGCCGGCGTGTGACCCTACCCGTCTGCCGCGCCGGCGGCGGTTTGTTGCCCGGGGTCGATCTGAACAACGGCGCGGCGTTGCTGGACATATTGGAAGGGCGGCGATGATCCTGCCCGATGTCAGCGTCCTGCTGTACGCCTTCCGAAGCGACTCGGAACGTCACGCTGAGTACCGGTCGTGGCTGTATTCCGTGGTCCGAAGTCAGCACCCCTACGGCATGTCCGCACAGGTCCTCGCTTCCGTGATGCGCGTCGCCACACACCCGCGCATCTTTCGCCAACCAAGCCGAATGGAAGAAGCGCTCGCCTTCGCGAACGCTCTTCTTGAGCAGCCGAACTGTCAGATGGTGGAGCCCGGTCCAGACCACTGGCGGATCTTTCAGAGGCTATGCCGGAGTGCGCAGGTTTCCGGAAACCTCGTTCAACATGCTTGGTACGCGGCGCTCGCCATTGAGTCTGGATGCCAGTGGATTACGACAGACCGGGTCTAGGCGTGGTTTGATGGGTTGCGCTGGGCGCCGCCGTTCTGAACGGAAGCGGCTTAAAGGCTTCGCAGGTGGAAACCGCCGTCGACGTTGAGGATCTGGCCGGTGGAATAGTCGAGCAGCCCGTCGGCAATCGCGCGCACCGCGCGGGCCACATCCGAGCCTTCGCCCATGCGCCCCTGAGGCAGCAAGCCGCCGGCGATCTTCTCCTCGTAAGCCTTCTCGACGGCGGCAATCATATCGGTGCGGATAATGCCCGGCCGGATTTCGAACACCAGCACCCCGGAGCGGGCCAGCCGCTGAGCAAACAGAGCGGCGGCCATGCTGAGGCCGGCCTTGGAGATGCAATACTCGCCCCGGTTCACGGAAACCGTATAGGCCGAAATCGAGGTGATAAAGACGATCCTGCCGCCGCCGAGCTCCGTCATCCAGCGGGCCGCCTGCTGCGTGAGAAAATAAGGGCCTTTGAGGTTGGCGGCGAGAACCTCGTCGAAGCTCTCTTCGGTGGCCTCCAGGATGTCGCGGCGCTCGCGGGGCGCCATGCCGGCGTTGTTGACCAGCAGATCGAGGCGGCCGAAGCGCTGGCGGACGAACTCCAGGAGCGCCTGCCGGTCAGCGGCGGAGGCGATGTCGCAGCGGAAAATCTCGGCGCCGGTTTCGGCGCGCAGAGTCTCGGCGGCATCGCGGCGCCCTTTGTAGGTGGCGATGACGTGGTGCGTGCTTGCTAGTTCGCGCGCGATCGCGCGCCCGATGCCGCGGCTGCCGCCGGTGATCAAAGCAACTGGCTTCATGACGGTTCCGAATCCCCACGCCGGGCGCGCAGCGCCCACTGGGCGAAGCGCTTGCCGCTGGCGAGGGCTTGCTGATACAAAGAATCACGCTCCGCCGGCGTGAGGCCGTAGCCCAGGCTGTAATAGCGCTCCAACCCAGATCCTACGACCATGGTCCCGGCGTAGGCGATGGCGGCTTTGGGGATCAGCCCGCCGCCGAGAGGGATTTTGCCCGCCAGCTCCCGGGCCAGTGCGCGCCAGCCAAAAGCGCCCGCGACGATGGAGGCGATTTCGCCCTTCTGCTCCAAAAAGCCCACCGGCCGGTCGCTGGCCGCGGCCAAAAGAAAGGCCATGCGGATTTGATTGACGGTCAGGACGGCGGTGTCGGAAGCGAACTCGGCGACCGCCCATCCAATTTCGAAGATGCTGGGCATCAAATTCGGCAAAGCGGAGAACAAGGCGAACAGCGCGTTCTCTTCGGCGACCTTGCGGACGGTGCGCGACGTCACCGCCGCGCGGAACGGTGGGAAGCGCCGGGCCAATGGAAGGGCCAGGTCCTCCCGTTCGCGGAGCACTTGATCGACGGTGCGCGAAGGATCGCCGGGGGAAAAGGGAAACGCGCCAGGGGAATCCAGCAGCCCAGCTTCATAGAGAATGATGTCGAAGTGGCGTGGCGCGTCGGGGTCGCCGATGCGGTATAGGGACTCGAAGACCTGGAGCCGCTTGCTCCGCGACAACTCGGGCGGGGCTAGAAAATCTTCCATCGCCGCCAGGGTTTCGCTGGAGGCGGCGGCCAGGCCGATCGTCACCGGCGTGGCGGCGGAGAGCCGCACCTCCTCGGGGTTGAGGTGCCGTAGAGCGGTGCGAATCTGCTGAATTGCCTTCACGTGCGCCGTCAGGTGGCGCAAGGGCTCCCGCGCCCTTCGACGCGGAACGCCACTTGCAGCTTCCTACGCCATTCTAACGCGAGGCCGATCCGCACCAGGGGAATGCGCGGCGAGAAAAAGCGCAGGATGGTTTCCGTGGTGGGATGGTAGTCCAGCGCGGGGGCGATGAGAAACAGACTCGGAGGTTCGGGTGAAAGCTCCAGGCCGGGGAAATAGCCGTACCTCGAGAACTCGCCGCGCCGCAGGTGCCATTCGACGCGGATCCAATAATCCAGGGCCTGCAAGGGGAGATGGATATCTTCCGAGGCCTTCAGCTCGAGAACCGCGAGGCGCGCCGAGTGATTCACGGCGAGAAGGTCCAGCACGCCGCGGTCGCCTCCGGCTCGAGCGGGCACCTGGCCGTAGATGGGGGCCGCGCATAAAGACGCATCAATCGAGGGCAAAGACGCGCGAAGCTGGGAGGCCAGCCAAGCTTCCGGTTGGAGGCGGTATAGGGCGTTATTGGGATCCGGAGGATCGGGCGAGCGGAGGCGGGCCAGTTCCGCAGCAAAGCGCCGGATTTCACCGAGAGAGGAAGAATAGGCCAAATGGCGCCGGGAGAGGCCGAACTCGAGCTGGTCTCCGGCGGCTCGGGCGAACTCCAGACCGTGCACGCACAGGCTGGCTGAGCCGTCCCGGTGGGGCACCAGCTCGGTTTCGGGACCAGCGGCCAGCTCGTCCACCCACTTCAGCACCCGCGCGCTGAGCGCTTTGCGGTAATCGCAGAACGGTTCGAGACGTGTGTCGAGGTTGCCGTAGTCGGCCAGGTCGGCCTGGTCGACGTAACCCTGCTGCGAATAGACGAAGACCTGATACTGAACCAGGGAAGCATCCAGCCAGCGCAGCCGCAGGCAGGTGGCGGATTCCCGTCCAGGTGGAAAGAACAGGGCGAGGGATTCGAAGGCGGACGCACGCCTCTTGCGCCGCAGATAATCCAGCCAGACTAATCCGAAGCTGAGCACTCCGTCCGGGGAATCCTCTTGAGGAGGGACGGCGATCGCGGCCATCGCCCTCCGGCCTTGGACGAGCATGGCGCGAGGGTAACGGCTTGAGAGGCTGAACTCGAGGTTGGGCTCGGAGGACAGTTCGGCGATCTTCCAAGAGGGAAAATGGCGGGCCAGCAGAAACCGGAACTGTTCGCGGAAGCAGAGCCGCTTCTCGCGCACGGCGGCGCTGGCGCCCGACGGGCGGGCCAGATCGATCAGATAGAGCCGGCCGGTGCGGCGGGGGAACTTGTCGACGAGAAGCTCGAGTTTGCCGGGCTGCTCGGCGCGAATCCCAAGCACCCGCCGCGACAGGTGGCGGCGCTCGTCCCAAGCCTCGATGGTCACGCTCGCTGGGCTGGAGCGTATCTCGAAGGAATCCGGGGCGAGGGGGTAATGATGCTCGCCCGGCTCGAGCAACACAGGCTGGCGGCTGGCATTGAGGAAACGGTCAATGGCCGCCAGAATCCGGTCCGGATCTTCCCGCCGGCCGGATCCCGCGGGGGCTGCCATCGGCGCCTATTATAGTATTACCGCCGTGATCCGGAAAAGACTCGAAGAAGTGGAAGAGCGAATGGAAAAGGCCCTGCGGACCGCCGGCCGCAAGCGGGAGGAGATCACCCTGGTGGCGATCACTAAGACGTTTCCCGCAAGCGTCATCCGGGAGGCGTATGAGTGCGGCCTGCGCCACTTCGGCGAGAATTACGTGCAGGAGTTCGAGGCGAAGGCGCCCGAGCTGGCGGACCTGTGCGGCGCGACGTTTCACTTCGTGGGCCATCTGCAATCGAACAAGGCGCGGCGGGCGGCGGAACTCTTCCAGGTGATCCAGACCGTGGATTCGGCGCGGTTGGCACGGCGGCTTCAGGAAACCGGCGGCCCGGTGGAGGTCATGCTGGAGGTGAAGCTAAGTCCGGAGGATTCAAAGAGCGGCGCATCGCCGGAGGAGCTGCCCGCGCTGATCGAGGCCGTGCGCTCGATGCCGAACCTGCGGCTCACCGGGCTGATGACGATGCCGCCGTGGTCTGAGAATCCGGAAGACTCGCGGCCTTATTTCCGCCGGTTGCGCGAGCTGGCCGAAGAGCACGGACTAAGAGGGCTATCGATGGGCATGTCGCACGACTTCGAGGTGGCGATCGAGGAGGGGGCAACGCACGTGCGGATCGGCAGCGCGCTGTTCGGCCCCCGCGGGAAGGCGTGAGGGTCGGATTTCATTCGCCGCTGCCTCCGGCGCCGACCGGCGTGGCGGACTATGCCGCGGTTTTATTGACGGAACTGCGGCGATTCGGCGAAGTCCAGTTGGGCGCCCGGCGCGCGGACGTTCATCTCTACCACATCGGCAACAACCCGTTACACTGGAGGATCTATCACCAGGCGTTGGCGCAGCCGGGCGTGGCCGTGCTGCACGATGCGGTGCTGCACCACTTGCTGCTCGGGAAGCTGGGGCGGGAAACCTACATTGAGGAGTTCGTCTACAACTACGGCGAGTGGAGCCGCCCGGCGGCGGCCGAACTGTGGGCCGGACGGGGCCAGTCTGCGGGGGCCGAGGTGTATTTCCGGCATCCGATGCTGAGGCGCATCGCGGAGCGATCCCAAGCCCTGGTCGTCCACAATCCGGCCGCGGCGAGAATGGTGAAGCAACACGCGCCGGAGGCGCGCGCGGAGCAGATCCCGCACTTGTGGCGTCCGCCGCCGGCCATCGGGGAAGCGGAGCGGCTGCGGTTGCGGCAGGCGATGGGGATCCCGACGCGCAGTTTCGTCTTTGGCGTATTCGGACATCTGCGGGAGACGAAACGCCTCCCGGCGGTGCTGCGGGCTTTTCGCCGGGTGCGCGCCCAAGGAATCGAGGCGGCGCTTCTGGTGGCGGGCAGGTTCGCTTCCCAGGATCTGGAGCGTTCGCTCCAACCCGAGCTAAGAACCGAAGGCGTGGTGCGGGCAGGTTGGACAGATCCGGCCCGATTTGAACAGCTGCTGCAAGCTGCGGACGCCGGCATCAACCTGCGCTATCCAGGGGCGGGCGAGACTTCCGGCGTGGCGATCCGGTTGATGGGCGCGGGCAAGCCCGTCATCCTGAGCGCCAGCGAGGAGACGTCAGCATTTCCGCCGGAAACCTGCCTGAAGGCCTCGCCGGGGATTGCCGAAGAGGACGAACTGGAGCATCATATGGTCTTGCTGGCCTCCGCACGACAGCTCGCCAGTGAGATGGGCCACCGGGCAGCAGCCTACATCCGTGCGCATCACGCAGCGCAGACTGTGGCCGAGAGCTGTTGGAGGATTCTGTGCGAATGTTCCGGCGCGCGTTCCTAGCGCAGTTTCTGCTGCTGGCGGCGGCTTGGCCGCAAGCCGTCGACAAGGACCTCCATGTCCGCGTCCGGATGAGAGACGGGGTGCATCTGTGCACCAACGTTTTTCGGCCCGAAGGGAATCAGCGTTTCCCTGCCCTCCTGGTGCGGACGCCCTATGGAAAAGGAACGGATCTGGCGGCCGCCTATGAGCCGTTCCTGAAGTCCGGCTACGCGGTGGTGGTCCAGGACGTGCGGGGGCGCGGGCATTCCGAGGGAGCCTTCCGGCCTCTGGAACAGGAGGAGAACGACGGCTACGACACGCTGGCGTGGATGGGAGCGCAGAGTTGGTGCAACGGAAGGATTGGGATGGTGGGGGCGTCGTATCTGGGGATCGTGCAATGGAAGGCGGCGCTCAGCGGCAGTCCGTATTTGAAGGCGATTTCACCCGCGGTGGCCGGCAGCGACGAGTTCGAAGACCGCTTCTACTCGAAGGGGGGAGCGATGAAGCTGGGACACCGGCTCTCATGGCTGGCGGCGAACCTGCGGCTGCCGCAGTTGCCGGAGCCGAAGTTCGAGGAGTATGTGCGGCACCTTCCGCTGCGGTCGAGCGACCGCGCGGCGGCAGGCCGTCAGATCGACTTCTGGCAGGCGGCGCTCAATCACCCGGCCTATGACGATTACTGGCGAGCCATCAGCACGCGGGAACACATCGCGCAGGTGAAGGTTCCGGCCTTGATCTTCGCCGGCTGGTATGACAATTTCGCCGAAAATGACTTGGAAGCCTTCCGCCTGCTGCGCCAGATGGGCCGGGAGGCGCGGATCGTGGTGGGCCCGTGGCCGCACAATGTGCCCTCGGGGTTCGCCGGGTTCGACTTCGGACCAGAAGCGAACCTCCCCATCCGGCGGATTCAGTTGGAGTGGTTCGACCGATGGCTGAAGGGAGTCAACAAAGATAAGGACCTGAGCAGAGAGGGACGGGCGCGCCTGTTTCTGATGGGCGCCAACCGCTGGAAAGATGCGCAGGACTGGCCTCCGCCGTCGGAACCGCTTCGCCTGTATCTATGGAGCGGCGGGCGGCTTTCGGTGAAAACTCCGCCGCAGCGGAGCAGACCCGACAGCTACCTGTACGACCCAAGGAACCCCGTGCCGACGATGGGCGGAGCCGTCTGCTGCAATCCCAAGATCTTTCCCTGGGGGCCGATGGATCAGCTCCCGCTGGAGAAGCGCAAGGATGTGCTGGTATTTTCATCCGAGCCTCTGAAAGAGGATCTGGAGGTGACTGGCTCGGTGCGGGCGGTGTTGTGGGTGTCGACGTCAGCGCCGGATACGGATTTCACGGCCAAGCTGATCGACGTGTGGCCGGACGGGCGGGCGATCAACCTCTGCGATGGCATTCTGCGCCTCCGGTACCGCAACTCGCTGGAGCGGCTGGAAGCGGCCTTACCCGGGCAGATCTACCAGGTGACGATTGAAGCAGGAGTGACAAGCAGTCTCTTCCGCAAGGGCCATCGCATCCGCCTGCACATTTCGAGCAGCAACTTCCCGCGTTTCGACCGCAATCCAAACACCGGCCGCCCGGTCGCTGACGAAACCGAGCCTCGGACGGCGCGCCAGACGGTCTATCACGATGCCGGGCGGCCCTCGCATCTGCTGCTGCCGGTGGTGAAGTGAGGCCCGCGGCATTGCCGCTGCCGGCCGAAAACGGCTAGATTGGGATTGGAGGAATGGCCGAGCGGTCGAAGGCGGCGGTCTTGAAAACCGCTAGGGTCGAAAGGCCCTCGGGGGTTCGAATCCCTCTTCCTCCGCCACGCCGTTTTTTCGCCACCCGGAGGTTTCCAGGGGGAATTCTCATGAGTTGCGGCTGACTGTTGCCCGACTGACAGCACTCCCGGGCGGATGTAGACAACGATCATCCAGCGGTCACACTCGCGCCGCATGTAGCAGGAGTAAGCTTTTGAGCGTAAGCGATGGGGCCGGCCGGGGCGGACAGACTGGTCCGGGCGTTGGGCTCAGCCGACTTGCAACGGGCAGGAGACACGAGTCCGGCATCAGAGACGGGTCGTGTGAATGCTGGCACCGGCGGACCGGCCGTGCAGCTTTGCGGGTGGTTGGGGATTCTTGGTTGTATTGGCTGGTTGGTTGGGTGATTTGGGCTGTTTTGCTGTTTTTCTGCTCCTTGCTCGGCTGATTGTTGGTTTCGGTTGCCTCTTTGTTTTGTATAAGTTGGGAGGCCTCCCCCGCCTGCTCACCCCCGGCGGCCGG
>JAIMAR010000182.1 GCA_023511855.1 Bryobacteraceae bacterium | reverse complement strand
CAACTGATTCCAGGGTGGCGCTGGGTGAGGGTTGGCGGTGCGCGCCGGGAGGGTGGTGGGTGAGGGGCGCCCAGGCCTGGAGGCCTGGCCCACGGAGGGCGGTTTACGCGGCTGCTGCGAGGGCGGACTGGGCGGGGGTGCGTGGAACCCAGCGGTAGGCGGCGAGGGAGTTCTTCCAGAAGTATCGTTCAGCGGCCGGGCGGCCTTTCGAATCGAAGTATTCACGGACGAGGCGGTAGACCAGACTGTAGGGGCCCCATGGATCGCAGTTGGGCCAATCGCTACCAAACAGGAGGCGGTCCGGGCCGAAAAACTCCCACATTTCGTCGATGCGTTCGCGGTAAAAGGCGAGGTCCGCGGGAACCTTGCCCTGGACGCGGCGCAGCAGATGGGAGACCTTGACGTAGACCTGTCGGCGCGGGGCCAGCTCGCGGAGGTTGGCGTACCAGAGCTTGCGGGCGGAGGGCTCGGAGGGAGGGTCGGCGCCGGGCAGGTGATCGAGGATGAGGCGAAGCTCGGGGACCAAATCCGAAAGCCGGACGGAGGCGGACAGCAGAGCGGGGTCAGGGTCGGCGGTATCCAAGCTGAGGCCGGCGCGGGCCAGGAATCGCAGATCTTCGATGAATTGCTTTTTGGAAAGGGCGACGGAGAGGTTGCGGCCCCAGAGATTGCCGTAGCGGAGGCCGCGGAAAAGTGGGTTCTTGGCGAAGCGCTCGAGGTTGGGGCGGAAGTCCGGGTTTCCGATCTCAAGGTTTCCGACGACGGCGACGAAGATGGGGTCTTGGGCGGCGGTGTCCAGGAGCCACTGGTTGTCTTCGAGCCAGGGGCTGCATTCGACAGCGATGGCGCCGGCGACGCCGAAGGGGGCGGAGACTTCGCGGTAGCGGGCGGGCAGGGCGGGGCGGTAGAGGACGGGGTCGCGTTTGGAGGGCCAAGGCACCCCTTGAGGGCGGTGCGGATCGAACAGGTGCATGTGGGCGTCGATGGCGGGCACCGAGGGGGGAGCGGCGTGTCCAATCGCCGCGCCTGCGGCGGCCAAAAATGAGCGGCGGTGCATCGAGGCGGGCTCCTTAACGGATCTTGTACGCCACCAGCATGCCGTCGTTCTTTTGCATGGAGGCGCGAATGACGACGGAGTCGTAGGAGGGGTTGGACTGGAGGTAGTCCAGGAAGTCCTTCATTTGTCTTTCGTACTCGATGACGTTATCGGCGACGATGGTTGCGCCGGGCAGGAGCTTCGGTTCGAGGGCTTTGAAGTACTTGAGGTAGTCGGGCTTCAGGGCGTCGATGAACACGAAGTCGAACGGGCCTTCCAGGGTGGGGAGGGTTTCGAGCGCGTCGCCTTCGACGACGGTGACGATCTTATCGAGGGATGTTCTCGCCAGGTTCTCGCGGGCCGCCTTGACCATGCGCGGATTGATCTCGACCGTGTAGAGATGACCTCCGGTGCGCTCGAAGGCGATGCCCATGTGGATGGCGCCGTAGCCGGTATTCGTCCCGACCTCGACACCGCGCTTGGCGCCCCGGGATTCGACGAGGATCTGAAGGAACATGGCGTCGCCGGCGGTGGTGTTGGCGCTGGTCCAGGGGAAGCCGGCGAGAAACTGCTTCCGGGATTCGATCAGGCCGGCGCCGGGCTGTTGAGCGAGGGTGGTAAGAGCGAAGCAGAGCAACAAAACGGCAGCACAGGATTGTGAACGCAGGTCGTGAATTTTCAAAGCGGTCTCCTTTGGGTCGGGCATGGCCCGGCCAAGTCTCCTACTATAGCGGCTTTGGAGGGGGGCGAGTGAGGGGAAGGATTCGAAGGCAATTCATGACCAGATAGGCCCATGAGCGGGGAGCACAACGTGGGATCAAGGAGGGCGTGGGGTAAAGGGGGCCACGGCCGGCAGGGATGCCGGCCGCAGACAAGAATGCCTGCCCCACAGAAAGCGGCCCAGGCTACCGAGGCGGTGTTAGAGCGTGCCGGCGTGGCGTTTGAGGATCATCGGGAGATTCTGCGAGAAGGCAGAACGGGCCATCACCATGTCACAACCTATTTCGTGGGCCTTCTGTTTCAGCTCGCCGTCGACGTGGGAGACGTAAGCCAGCAGGCTGGTGTCCTTAAGGTCCGGGTTGTGTTTGAGCTTGGAGATCAACTTCAAAGGCTGGACGCCGGTGAAGTTGAGATCCAGAATGATGAGAGCGGGTTTGGAGTGGAGTTTTTCGAAGAGTTCCTTTTCGGACTTGACAAACTCCGCCTGCATGCCCGCCCGCTTGGCGGCGTCGGTGATTTTGACCGTAAACAGCAGGTCAGAGACCAGCGCCAGTAGTCGTTTGTTTTCGCGCTTCTGCATAGGGGTCTGTCAATGACTCTTATTCCAAATACCGGGCCGTCAATCATGCGTCCAGATGGACCCGGTTCCACGGCTGGCGGGGAAATTCCATAGTAGCGCCAAGGAGAGCCCGTATGCAAGGCAGGTGCGTCTATAATGAGCTTGTGAAATTCCTACGAATGGCAGTTGTGGTGGCGGCGCTGGCGGTGGTAGGGTGCAACCGCGGCGCGGAGAGCAAAGAGGCGGTGCGCCGGGCGATTGTGGCGCATCTGGCGGAGCGCGGCATGAACGTGGGCTCGATGCAGGTGGAGGTGGTGGCGGTGACCTTCCGGGGGGAGGAAGCCGACGCCACGGTCTCGTTTGCCGCTAGAGGAGTGGAGGGGCAGGCGATGACGATGAACTACACGCTGGCCAGGAAAGGCGACGGGTGGTCCGTGAAGAGCCGCACGGAAGCCGGCGGTGTGCCGCACGGAGCGGCGGCCCAGGCGCCGGAGGGGACGGCGATGCCTCCGGGGCATCCTCCGGTGGGCGCGGACCAGCCGGGCGGCAGCCAGAAGAAATGAAGCGGGTCGCGGTGCTGGGCGGCGGGCCGGCGGGGGCGATGGCGGCCGAGCGGCTGGCCGCGGGGGGACTGGACACCATACTTTTCGACGAGAAGCTGGCCTGGGAGAAGCCTTGCGGCGGGGGGCTCACGTACAAGGCTTATCAACAGTATCCCTTTCTGCTGCACAATGACTATCCCAAGCGGATGGTGCGCGTGACGCAACTGGCGGCGCCGGGGACGCGCGAGGCGCGGATGGAGCTGCGCCAGCCGTTGCTGATCTACTCGCGGTACGAGTTGAACCGGATGCTGCTAAAGCGGGCCGAGCGGGCCGGGGTGCGGATCGAGCAGGCGCGGGTGGTGAGTCTGGAACGCCACGAGAGGGGCTGGCGCCTGAAGACACGGCATGGCTCGCTGGAGGCAGACTACTGCGTGGTGGCCACAGGCGCGCGGAATCAGCTAGCTGGGGTGGGCACAAAGCTGCGGGCCGAAGACACGATGCTGGCGCTGGGCTATTACGTGCCGGAGGAACAGGAGCATATTGACATCCAGTTTCTGCCGCAGTTTGAGGGCTACATCTGGGTGTTTCCGCGCTGCGGCCACCTTTCGGTGGGGATTTGCGGGAAAGGGCTTCCGGCCCGTGAGCTAAGGCGGCGGCTGGAAGACTACATGCGGGCCAAGGGGATCGGTTGGAATCACGGGGTCTTTTACAGCCACCTGCTGCCGGCTTTGACGCGGGCGTCGTGGCAGAGGAATGAAGTGGGCGGCGAGGGATGGCTGGGGGTGGGAGACGCGGTGGGTTTGGTGGATCCAGTGACGGGCGAGGGGCTGTATTACGCGATCCGCTCGGGGGACCTTGCCAGCCAGGTGCTGCTGTCGGACGCGCACGCGCCGCAGGAGAAGGCGCAGGCGTACCGGGCGCTGCTGCAACGGGACTTTGCCCTGGATTTGGAGATGGGGGCAGCCCTGGCGCGGCGGCTGTTTTGCGGGCGCATTTTGTTTGCGAGCGTGCCGCAGCGGATGCTTCAGTTTATGCGGAGGAGCCCGCGTTTCCGGGAGTTGATGCAGGATCTGTTTGCCGGGACGCAGAACTACCTGACGCTGAAGAGGCGGCTGCTGAGGAACCTGCACGGGACATTTTTGGAGACGGTGCTGAGCTTCTTGCTGAGCCGGACGGTGCCCGGCGAGACTTAGTGGAGAGGGTGAGGCGATTCGATGGAGCGTTCACGTTCTGATGCGTTGATGGAGCGGGCAAGAGAGGTGATCCCGGGAGGGGTGAACTCGCCGGTGCGCGCCTTCAAGGGGGTGGGCGGCAGGCCGTTGTTTATCCGCCGGGGCGAGGGGGCCCGAATCTGGGACGAAGACGGGAATGAGTACATCGACTTTGTGGGGAGCTGGGGACCACTGCTGTTGGGGCACCGGCATCCGGAGATCGTGGCGGCGGTTGAGGAAGCTCTAAAAGACGGGACGAGTTTTGGCGCGCCGACCGAACGCGAGGTGGAGCTGGCCGAGGCGATCGTAGAGGCGGTTCCATCGGTGGAGATGGTACGGCTGGTGAACTCGGGGACCGAAGCGACGATGAGCGCGCTGCGACTGGCGCGGGCGTTCACGGGGAGGGATCTGACGATCAAGTTTGAGGGCTGTTACCACGGGCACGTGGACTCGCTGCTGGTGAAGGCGGGCTCGGGGGTGGCGACGCTGGGCTTGCCGGAGACGGCCGGCGTGCCGGAAAGTTTCGCGGCCACGACGATCGCGCTGCCTTACAACTGCTTGGAGGCGGTGGGGCGGGCGTTTGAGGCGCACAGGGGACGAATCGCGGCGGTGATTGTGGAGCCGGTGGCGGGCAACATGGGCTGTGTGCCGCCGGAGGCCGGATTCCTGGAGGGGCTGCGGGAGATCACGGCGCGCGAGGGGGCGCTGCTGATTTTTGATGAAGTGATGACGGGTTTCCGGGTGGCGTACGGAGGCGCGCAGGAGCTGTATGGGATTCAGCCGGATCTAACGGCGATGGGAAAGGTGATTGGGGCCGGATTGCCGATTGGGGCTTACGGCGGGCGCAAAGAGATCATGCAGATGGTGGCGCCGGCAGGCCCGGTGTATCAGGCGGGGACCCTTTCCGGCAATCCGCTGGCGGTATCGGCGGGGCTGGCGATGCTGAGGCATCTGAAGGCGCATCCGGAGATTTACGGGCGGCTGGATCGGATGAGCGCACGGTTTGCGTCGGCGCTGCCGGAGGGGGTCACGGTGAACCGGGTGGGGTCGATGTTCACCCTGTTTTTCAGCGAGGGTCCGGTTAAGGATTACGAAGCGGCGAAGCGGTCGGACACGCAGCGCTTTGGGAAGTATTTTCATTTCCTGTTGAGCGAGGGCATTTATCTGCCGCCGTCCCAGTTTGAGGCCGCGTTTCTTTCGGCGGCACACAGGGACGAAGATTTGGAGCGGCTGATCGAAGCGACTTTGCGTTTTTTAGGAGAGTGAAAGGAAGGATGGCATCATGAGTGAGGTTGCAACCGGGCGGAGCGTGGACATACAGCGAACGGAGGAGCTGCCGCGGTGGAAGTTTTGGCTGGCTTGGATCTGCGCCGTCGGCTTGGCGGTGACGTTTCTGGTGTCAGGGGTCTGGAAGCTGACGGATCCGCAGTCGGCGGCGGTGCGGATGACGCAGGCGCTGGTGCCGAAGGTGTTGAGCATGCCGGCCGCGATCGGATTTGGGATCGCGGAGGTGTTCACAGGCGTTTTGCTTCTTGTGCCGCGTTTTCGCCGGTGGGGAGCGTGGCTGGCGGCTCTGATGCTGGTGGCCTTCATGGTCTACATCGGCATTTTTTACAACACGCTGCGGGGGGAGGACTGCAATTGTTTCCCCTGGATCCGGCGGGTGGTGGGGCCGGTGTTTTTCATCACGGACTTTTTGATGCTGCTGATGGCGGCGGCGGCGGGATGGTGGGCGCGGCCGAGCCGAGGAATGCGGCCGGCGCTGGCGGTGCTGGGCGCGGTGTGCGTGTTTGCGGCAGTTTCCTACGGGCTCGCCACGAGGACGCCCAAGGAGGGGATCGTTGCGCCGGAGATGGTGATGGTCGCGGGGAAGCCGTTTGCGCTGCATGAAGGCAAGGTTTTCCTGTTCTTTTTCAACCCGGAGTGCTTGCACTGCGCACACGCGGCCAAGGAGCTGGCCAAACTGGAGTGGGGCCAGACGCGGGTTGTAGTGGTTTCGACACAATTGAATCCGTTTGCGCCGGATTTTCTGAAGGAGACGGGCTTGAAGGCGGACGCGATTGCGGACGAAGCGGAGACGCTGCGGGCGGTCTTCCGGTTTGTGGATGTGCCATACGGGGTGGCGTTGGAGAACGGGGTGCAGCGGGCGGCGTTCACGGACATGGAAAGCCCTGAGGCGGCCGCGGAGCTGCGGCGGCTCGGTTTCGCGCGGTAGGGGCGGCCGCCGGACAGGTGGCGCGCGAACCGCTTATTCGGGGGGGGTGGCGGGTCGGTTGTTGGCGGCAAGGAAGCGGTTGATAAAGGTGGTGTCGAACTTGCCGGCGATGAAATCGGGGTCGTTGAGGATCTTCTGGTGGAGGGGAATGGAAGTGTGGATTCCCTCGACCACGAACATTTCCAGGGCGCGGCTCATGCGGGCGATGGCCTCGGCGCGGGAGCGGCCGGAGGAGATGAGCTTGGCGATGAGGGAGTCGTAGTAAGGGGGAACGACGGCGCCGGCGTAGGCAGCGGTGTCGACGCGGATGCCGGGTCCGCCGGGCAAGTTGAAGGCGGTGATGCGACCGGGGGAGGGGGCGAAGGTTTCGGGGTGCTCGGCGTTGATGCGGCACTCGATGGCGTGGCCGCGGGGGTGGAGAGGGGATTTGGGGATGACGTGGGAGAGGGGGAGGCCGGCGGCCATCATGATTTGACCTTTGACGAGGTCGATGCCGCTGACGACCTCGGTGATGGGGTGTTCCACCTGGATGCGGGCGTTGACCTCGATGAAGTAGAGGTCGCCTTTTTCGTCCATGAGGAACTCGACGGTGCCGGCGTTGGTGTAGCCGACGGCGCGCATGGCCTCGCGGAGTTTCTGGCACATCTGGAGGCGGAGGGCGGTTGAGACGCGGGGGGAGGGGGATTCCTCGATGAGTTTTTGGTGGCGGCGCTGGATGGAGCACTCGCGCTCGGTGAAGACTTCGACGTTGCCGTGGGTATCGGCGAGGATCTGGAATTCGATGTGGCGGGGGGCAGGGATGTACTTTTCCAGGTAGACATCGGCGCAGGAGAAGGCGGCGAGAGCTTCCTGCTGGGCTTGGGTGAACTGGGCGGGCAGTTCCTCAGGTTCGCGGACGATGCGCATACCGCGGCCGCCGCCACCGGCGGAGGCTTTGAGGATGACGGGGTAACCGATGTGGTTGGCGACCTCGAGGGCCTCCTCGACACGGGAGAGGACGCCTTCGGAGCCGGGCAGCGTGGGGACTCCGGCGGCGGCCATGGCGGCGCGGGCTTTGTCTTTGACGCCCATCAAGCGGGTGACGTCGGGCGGGGGGCCGATGAAGCGGATGTTGGAAAGCTCGCAGATCTCGGCGAAGTCGGCGTTTTCGCTGAGGAAGCCGTAGCCGGGGTGGATGGCGTCGACGTTGGTGATCTCGGCGGCGCTGATGACGGCGGGGATATCGAGGTAGCTGCGGGAGCTTTTGGCGGGGCCGATGCAGACGGCTTCGTCGGCGAAGCGGACGTGGAGGCTGTGGCGGTCAGCTTCGGAGTAAACGGCGACGGTGCGGATGCCGAGCTCCTTGCAGGCGCAGATGACGCGGAGTGCGATTTCTCCGCGGTTAGCGATGAGGATCTTGCGGAACATAGGTTTTTTGGGGTCAGACCGCCTTTAGTTGGGGCGGATCGTGAATAGAGTTTCGCCGTATTCGACGGGCTGGGCGTTGGCGACGAGTTTGCTGACGATGGTGCCGGCCACCTCGGCTTCGATCTCGTTCATGAGCTTCATGGATTCGATGATGCAGAGGACCTGGCCGACCTGGACGCGGTCGCCGACCTGAACGAACGGGGGGGCGCCGGGGGATGGCGCCTCGTAGAAGGTGCCGACGATGGGGGACTTCACGGCGACGAGATTGGGGTCGAG
>JAIMAR010000181.1 GCA_023511855.1 Bryobacteraceae bacterium | reverse complement strand
AACCTGATCTGCGCGAGTGGGTCCCGAAGGAGTTGCGCTCGCTTACCAACCCCCAGACCGCGATCCCGGCGATTGCCAAAGACCCACGCTTGATGCGCCTCATCGACGATGCCGTTCGTTCGATACCGACGACCCATCGGCTGCTGCTTCGAGATGCGCGATCCCTCGGCGATCTGGGCCCAGGCTCCGTTCATCTTGTCCTGACATCGCCGCCGTACTGGACGCTCAAGGAGTACCGCCAGTCCGACGGTCAGCTCGGGCATATCGCGGACTACGAGGCCTTCCTGGCCGAGCTCGATCGCGTCTGGGGGCACTGTTTCCACGCCCTAGTGCCTGGCGGGCGCCTCATCTGCGTCGTGGGTGATGTCTGCCTCTCTCGCCGCAAAAACGACGGTCGACACACCGTCGTGCCGCTCCATGCTTCGATCCAGGAACATTGCCGTCGCATCGGCTTCGACAACCTCGCGCCGATCATCTGGCACAAGATCGCGAACGCCGCCTACGAGGTCGAGAAGGGCGGCGCGGGTTTTCTCGGAAAGCCATACGAGCCCAATGCGGTCATCAAGAATGACATCGAGTTCATCCTCATGGAGAGAAAGCCAGGCGGCTACCGGAAGCCATCGCTTCCTGAGCGGATCCTCAGCGTGATCTCCACCGATGACTACCAGCGGTGGTTCCAGCAGATCTGGACCGGACTCACCGGCGCGTCCACTAAAGACCATCCTGCCCCCTATCCGGTTGAACTCGCTGAGCGATTGATTCGCATGTTCAGTTTCGTTGGCGACACCGTGCTTGATCCGTTTATGGGGACGGCCACGACGAACGTGGCCGCCGCGCGCTGCGGCCGCAACTCCATCGGCTGTGAGATCGATGAACACTACTTTGAGATGGCCGAGCGACGCATCCGCGACGAGACGATGGGACTGTTTTCTGCCGTTCAGGTCCACATCGAGAAGCCACAGAGGAAAGACGATGGCAATGAGCCGCGACGATCTGGTTAATGGGGTCCGTAGGGCCGTCCGCCACTTCTGGCAGACGCGAGAGCGTCAGACAAGGGCCCAAGGCGCTGAATCGGGAGAGCGGGATCGCGGAGCCCGGAGTGCGGTCACGGGTGGGGCCCACCTCGATGGCTTCGCCGAACTCATCCGCAAGCTCATTGTCGATGCGGGCATCGGCGACACTGCCATTCATCGGCGTACGAGGGTGGAGTTACCAGGCTATTACCGGGCGGAGAAGAAATGGGATCTCGTGGTTGTGGTGGATGGTCGTCTTTTCGCGACTGTCGAGTTCAAGGCACAGGTCGGGCCGTCGTTCGGGAACAACTACAACAACCGAACCGAGGAAGCACTCGGCAACGCCACGGACTTTTGGGCGGCCTACCGTGAAGGCGCGTTCAGACGGTCGCCTAAACCATGGCTGGGATACCTCATGCTCTTGGAAGCCGCCGCGGGCTCGACCCGCCCGATATCCGTGGCGGAACCACATTTCCCCGTGTTCGACGAGTTCCGCCACGCCTCGTACGCCATGCGATACGAAATTCTCCTGACGAAAATGGTCCGTGAGCGCCTCTACGATGCGGCTTGCCTCATCCTGTCGCCCAGCAATGCTGGCCGGAATGGGGCGTTTTCAGAACCGTGCGCGGAGTTGACGTTTGCAAACTTTGCCGAGAGCCTTGTGGCTCGCGCCATCGCGTATTCGAGGACGCAGAAGTGAAGCGGTATGGCCTCGGATAGCTGCCGTCCAACCGGAGCGTTGAACCAAACGCTGCGCGTGGTCGCTGGCGCGGGGAGCGGGAATCCGTAGAGGCGATGGTGAGGTGCTGGACAAGTGAGGCCGCCAAGCAGCGCCGGCGTCCCGGAGCGGCTGCGCGACGCGGCGGGAGCGAAGGGGGCCATGACAAAGCCGTAGCGGCGCTGGTCGCCGCATGCGCCTGGGGGGAGCACGAGGGGCTGCATTGGCCCGTAACCACCGTGGCGCCTGACCGCCCTGCCGGGGCCTTGTCGTGTTGCGAGAGAGTTGGCCGCAGCCGACCGTATGGGATCGCGTGGCCCGTCGAGTATGGCCGCCTCGTCCCCCGCGGCCGATGCGGCGGCAGGCAGCGCCGTGCATCGGTCACCGTCATGGCCCGCCGTTGCTCGGAGCCTCGCCGCGAAGCGCTCGATCGCCGCTCCCGTCGAGGACACGTCGTGAGGCACGAGCGGCGGTCGTCGCGCACGGCAACCACCTTGCGGGCGCGTCGCACGGCGCCGTCGTGGCCCAGGGTCCGCGCGGCTACCGTTAGCTTGGCCGTCACCCCCCCCTCGTCGCGCAGGTTCCCGCAGGCCGGCGGCGATTTCGTTGCCCCTTGCCCCGCGTATGGCGCTTGCTTCGGGTGCAGCCGCTGGTTAGCATGTCGATCAGGGGAGCCGCGGTCCGATCAAAGTCCATAGCCGCTTGCGCCGTGGCTTCGTTGAACGCGCTTCTATCTACTTGCTCGCGATACGGGTCCTTCCCGATGTCAGGATCCTTTGGCGCGAGCACGAAAGATAGAAGCTAGTACTGCGTTTCATAAATTCGTCGGTTATGCGGCTAGTGGCTGGCCGGTGTAGGTCCAGCGGTAGGGCCGCGCCCAGTGGATGTTGTGGTATTCGATGTACGCCAAGAGCCGGCGGGTGAGGTCGGCCGTGGAGGGGAACTCGCCCCAACGCAGCAAGCGCCGCTGGAGCATGCCGAACCAGATTTCGATCTGATTGAGCCAGCTACCGTGTTTGGGCGTGTATTGAATCACGTGCCGATGCTCCGAACGGGTGAGGAAGGCCCGACGTTCCCTCCCCGTAAGCAGATGCTGCGGCTCGAAAGGCACCCCGGACAACTCCGCGATCGTGCGGCAGAGTTCCAGGCTCCAATGAGTGTTCAGATGATCCATCACCCAGTGGAACCGCTTCAGTTCGGGGAACCGCCGCGCCACGTGGCGGATGTGCTGGCAGAAGTCCGCGCTGGTCCGCTGCGCCAGGACGTCGCCCAGCACATGGCCGGTCGCTACAATCGGACTGACGATCAGGCAACGGGTGCCGTGGCGGAGATGCTCGAACTCCCGCCAGGCCGGCTTGCCCGGCTGAAGGGGCTTCGTGGCTTCGTGGGAGCTGTGGGCTCCGGGGCTTGAATCCCCGTCTTTTCGTCGGTGCAGATCACCAATTCTCCTTGCTGGTGTAGCCGCGGTGCATCGAGGTACGGCTGCGCGATCTCCAGGGTCTTGGCCTCGAAATCGGGATCGTGGCTGTTCAGCCAGGAGCGGCTCTTGTGAGGCTTCATCGCCGCCTCATGCAGCACGCGAAAGATCGTGCTACGGCTCATCGCGGCTGCATGCGACTCGTTGAGGATGCGTGCCGCCAAGTCCGACAACGACCATTGCGCGGCCGGCACGCCGTCGTCGGCAGGCTTCTCCGTAGCAGCACGACGACCCGATGAAGGTCCTCAGCGGGAAAAAGACCTGGGCCGACCGCTCCGCGGGGCGTCGTCCAGGGACGCCAGACCCTTTTCCGCATAGCGCCTGCGTCACTTGGAGACCGTGTCAGGGTCGCATCCGAACTCCACGGCTACCTGCCATTTCGTTGGGGCATCTGGCTCGGCACATCGCAGAACCAACCGTGCCCGAAAGGCCTTCGCCTGAGGGCTGGAACGGGCTTGGCAGATTCGCCGCAGACGTTCCGCTTGCTCCCCTGAGAGGGTAATGGCTGGGGCGCGCATGAAGCAACCTCCTTGTTGTGCAGTGGCAACCTCCTTCCGAATAAACGTGTAGGAACGGCATTTCACCATCCCACCCATTTTTGATCAACCCCAATACTTGCCAAGTCAGACGGATGAACTTGCGAAACGCAGTACTAGTACGTTTAGACCGCACGGTAAACACTATGATTATAAACGACTCGCTGTCTATTGCACGGAGGTTGGCTCTGTCGCACGTAACCGCTTCGGCTGGTTTGGGACCCGCGGGGCCACGGTAGCGGCTGATCGCACTTCCATGTCGAAGCTCGCGGCCGCAGTGGCCGACGCTCTCCGAGCACGCTTCCCATGTGCCCTCGGTTTCGGCTGCCCGCTCTTTGTTCCGATCAGGCGACAACTGGAGGCGCTCACGTCGGCGCGTGACGGCGAGCTGAGTCGTGCTTGGAGCGCCGGTGCGGGAGTCGGCCGAGCGGACGGACTCGCCGGACGCGCGGCTAGGGCCGCCGGCAATGCCGGCAAACTGACGGTGGCCGACGTGCTGCGGGTGCACGTCGCCGAGTATCTCGTGAGGCGTGGCGCGCGGGCCTAATGGCAAGCGCGTGGCGTGTTGGCGCAACTCACCGCCGGCCGCACGGCGGCATTGGCGGGACACGCGTGGCAGTGCGAAGCTTGTGGCGCCGTGCGAGCCGACTACAACTCGCGCGGAAACCGGCACTGTCCGACGTGTCGCGGCGCCGCGCGCGAAGTGGCTCCAGCGGGGGCGGGAAGATCTCTTGCCGGTGCCCTGCTTCCATGTGGTGCAGACGCGGCCCCACGAGCCGTAACTCGACCGCTCCCCGCGCCAGCGACCACGCGCAGCGTTTCGTTCAACGGCAGGCATGAGCCGCGCGCTTCAGCGCGTCGGCTCCATGCCTTTGTTCGATGCAGGATTGGGCCGCGCCTGGCGGTACGGCAGAAGCATGTCCTGGAGCATGGGACAATGCCTCGGGTTGAGCGTCACCCGTGGAACCTGCCGCTGCGTCGCCGTTGCGGCGATGAGGGCATCTGCTAGCCCCACATTGTGACTTTTGCCGTGGTCGCGACCAGAGAGCCCGCCTTGGACTGCTCAGCGTTGGTCGAGCGGGATGATGTCAAACGCCCGCGGGAACTGCTCCAGACGTACCTACTCCTCCTCTTCCCGCATGCTAGCATACAACTTTGCCACCTTCACCACGGAGGGGAGATGAGCGGGCGTTTTTGCCGCGCCTCTTCATAGCTGAACGCGTCGGGGGGTCGCGACATCGATCAACACATCCGTGTCAATCAGCGTTTGTGTCGACATTGTTGGGCTCAGTCTGCCGGTCTTATTCACGACGCAGGTCTGTCGGTGCGGGGGGAGCGGTCCGGTCTTTCCAGATACCGCGCGCTGGCCGCGGCAGACTCAAGCGATCTTCCGACTGCAACGGCCCTGGGTGCCAGTGGCCCCCTTGGGGGCGCGGGCGTACCGCCTGGCTCTTCCGCTAGTCTGACTGGCGCGCTTCGCCGCGGCGTCCGGCAGGCACCCTTCTTTCCCTTTTACAAGGATTGGCCAGGGAAGGGCGTACGGCCAGCGCACGAATGGTACGGGTGCACGGTTACCTTTGTTCGGCCAGTTCATCACTGCGAAGACCCGCGTTGGCTGGCCCTGTCTCGTCCTGGCCTGGGTGTTTCGCACTACGGTCACAACCCGTTGGAGTCGATCAGCACCCGGCCGTAGCCCTGCTTTTCCAACCACCAGTAGGTGAAGTGTTTCGAGAGCCAACTCGCGGCGCGTTCCGTCGCCAGGTCCTGGATACTCGAGCTGTAGATGATGGGGATGCCAAACTTCGCCTCGATCGCGTCGAAGGTGCCGCAGACGGCATTCGGATGGACCTCGGTGGGAATGCCGAACGGCTCGAAGCCCCCCTTGATGTCCTCAAACGTCGCCTCGACGAGGATGGCCTTCCAACGCAACCGGGCAAGGCGACTGCATGCAGCGAGGAACCGCTTTCGGTGGGTCACCGTGCACGCGACCAAGTCCGCGAGGCTCTTACGTTCCAGCGCGAGAAGACTCTCCATCCCCTCCACCGTATAGTCGCCCGTCTTCAGGGCGACCCTCCGCTCCCCGCCGATCCAGTTGGGGTGGTTCTCGAACAAAGGAAGCGGTTCCCGCTCTCGACTGTCCACCAACACCACCGGCTTGGGAATGCGCGCGCTACGGATGATATTGTGTCCATCGCGCATGACCCTCAACCGGCTCCGGGTTGGAGGAACAAAGGAATAGTCCCTGTCGCTCATGTGCAACGCCTCACCCTCTGATTCGCCACCTTGTTCATTTCACCTGAGATATGAGCACCGACACAATCCTGCTGCTGTGCCTGGCCAGGAGGTATGCGATCAAGTCACCCACGATGATGAATGCCGGGTAGCGTCTTCTCGTCACGACACGGCAAGTGAGGGTACGCGTCGCCGCGCTCCAGCCAAAGTTAATAGCGCCCGACGTACCGTAGGTACTTTTTAACTTGGCCCAACCTGGGGATCTGTGCTGGCGCTTGCTGTGGACAAGGCGCAATCCGTAATCCTGCAACCTCGCATCGCGCGCAATTACATCGCGCAGAGATTTTTTACCTCTGCACAGGACATGGATTACCGTTTGCATCGGCCATCTTCTTTTATGCGGAACGACTACGTTCTCTTCCTGGGCCGGCCGCAGGGAACACGATGTCTCGAAAAACCGCCATGCCGGACTGGTCAAGGCAACACTTGGTTCGCTGCCGACCGCACGTCTACGCGTCTTCCCAAATCAGGCCATCCTTTATACCAGGTGCTCAGTCCATTGCTCGCCTCGTACGGATCACACGCCGTTCAACTGAGCTGCTCCGTCGGGCGCAGCGTGAGTGGGTATTCTATCATGGTCCGGTGGCCGCCGGAAGCAGTCAGGTACCATGTCCGCGACAGGAGGTCGCTGCAGCGGGTCGCCACGGCCGGATGAAAGGGTGGTCCACTCGTCGGCCGCTCAAAGGGGACGTTCAGGGCAACCCTGACTTCGCCCTGGGCCGGAATGTGCAACCGCCTCCCGGTTGCGGGCGGGGGCACGGACGGCGGCCCGGCCGCGCAGGCGCGCGTCCAGCGGGGGGATTGGGGCGTAGGGGGCACGTCGGGCAACACGGAGCGATCTAGCGGAACGGCGGGGTGGGATGTGGTCATCGTACACCCCTGCTATTCGCGCGAAGGCCCTCCTTGTAAGAGAGGGGCAGCCTGGCGTACCACAACCAGCGGGGCGTCGCCGTACGGGCCCCGCCAGGTTGGCAGTCGCCCGCGCGGCCGCATGCGCGGATGGCCCAACGTCTGCATCGCCAGAGCCGTGCATCGCCAGATCCCTGCGTCCCAGCGCCGGTTCGTCATCGCGCGGGCATGGCATTGGGGCGGAAGAGGCGGGGCAAGAAGATTCTGGGACGGGGCAACGGCGGACGGCGTCACGCCGCTGCCGCTCGGATATCGTTGGCGGCCTGAGGGGCTGATTGAGGAGAGAGCGCTGGCGTGGAGGTTGGAGTGAGGCGGAACAGGCCGAGCAGTTCGTGAGGAGAGAGTCCCAGGCGGCACGGCTGGGCGCTGCTGAGAATGGTGTGGAACAGCTCACGCTTGTGCTCTAGCACCTGATCGATGCGCTCTTCGATCGTATCGAGCGTGAGGAAGCGGGTAACGGTCACGGAGCCGGCGGCTCCAATGCGGTGCGCGCGGTTGATGGCCTGGTCTTCGACGGCGGGGTTCCACCAGCGGTCGAACAGGAATACGTACCGGGCGCATTGGAGGTTGAGGCCCACGCCCCCTGTGCCGTAGCTCAGCAAGAGCAATCGCGCAGTGCGGTCTTCTCGGAAGCGCGCCAGGAGCCTCTCCCGTTCGCGGTGGGGCACCCGACCGTGGTACACCAATGGCTGAAAAGACGCCAGGCGCGCACGCAGTGTCTCCAGCGTCTCGACGTACTGGCTGAAAACCAGGGCCTTCTGCCCGCTAGCGGCGACTTCTTCCAGGTCGGCCTGCAAGCGCTCCAGTTTGGCGCTTTCGCCCGTGGCCGGGTCGAAGTTGCAGATTTGCTTCAGCCGCAACACCAGCTCGAACACGTGACGGATGGTACATTCGGCACCCAGTCCGGCCAGGCGCAGCACCCCACGTTCTTCAGCCAGGCGATAGGCCTCCTGCTGGGCAGGTCCCAACTCGACGTATGCCTCTCGCACAAGCCGGGGGGGGCAGGTCGGCAAGCACCTGCTCTTTGGTAC
>JAIMAR010000180.1 GCA_023511855.1 Bryobacteraceae bacterium | reverse complement strand
CTACGCCCCCTGGAGGTGCTTTTGGCCTGTCTGCGAATGGTCGCATAACGAAGAGCTGCTGCTGTGCTGGTTCGCCTACTCCGATGCAGTCGCCCAGATGACAAGAATGGTGCTGCAGGCAAAGGAGGAGAGTTCCGGCGTCGCAGGCGGAGCTTTTCTGATCAACGAATGGGGGCAGGTGATCGTGCCTGACACGAATGAGTGGCGCAGGCGATATTATGTGGGGAGACTGCAGGGGGATTGGCACCTCGTGGATCCCTGGGAGCCGAGTCGCTTGCTCTCTCTCAAACCAGAGCCTGGACTCCAGCTCGGGCGACGATGGAACCTGCCGTACATCGGAATCCCGTATCGGTTATCAAGGTTCAACAAAATCTACTTTGTAGACAGGTTGCCTGGAGAAGACCGAATTGTGCATCCGCGGGTACAGGACGAGCGCCTTGTTGCTGCGCTTCGGCGGATCCGGAAATGGGGGCCTATGTCGTTCATCGTCAACCCATTCGGGGCTGTAATTGCGAAGCGACCTGTCCAAGGTGTCGATGATGAGGAATTATGGGAACCAGTGTATGTAGGGAAGGTAGATTTGACGAAATGGTTCGACTTTCAGGAGTGCTGATATGAAGCCAATTGTTTTCCCGGGAAACTGCCCCCGGCTTGCTCCGAGAGAGGCCAAGTACTCGGTTCGATGGCGCGATGGGCGGCAAGTGGTCGCTTTGATGTACAGGGTCAATCAAGCCGAGTACGAAATCCTGTCTACTGACCGGCATCCGGAGTTGATCCGGATGGTAAACACAGTGAAGGAGCATTTTGCGGACAACTCGAGTGGGGCTTTTTATATCAATGAATGGCGGCAGGTTTTGGTGCCCGTGATTGGCCAGCGGGACTACTATTACGCAGGCGAATACATGGGTAATCTGGAGTTCGACTTCGAGGGCAAGAAGCTGAGCGGACGGCCCGTAAGTCCCGATGGTGTGCCTCTGAAGCCTGGGGATTGCTGGGAAGGGCCTCACCCGGGTATTCCGTACAAGTTGATGGCCGGCGGCCGGGATATCTATTTTAAGGTAAAAGTATCTTCCACCCGTATACGCACGGTGCGCCTGTCGGGATTTGTTGGCCCAGAGGCTGCGAAAGAGATGGCATCGCGCGTCAGAGCTATTCGCGATGAAAGAGGTGGCAGGTTCTACGTCAACGAGTGGCGTGCCATGTTTACGCCAGTTTCGACGGCAGGATCCATAGCCTACATTTACATCGGTCAGCTGGAGGAGGGTGCGCCGTGGTTTCCAAAGCCCATTGTTAACGCAACGAATGATTGACCGTTGTCCCTCCTTGTCACTCGCGTCAACTTGAGTGGTTATGCCGCCTGTACCGCACCCGATTTCTTGGACAGTTGTTTCGTTTATCATCATGCAGCAGCCTCGAGGGCAAGCAGTCTTTGACGGGCCTGCCGCGGGGATTGAAACCTGAGCCTCTCCACGAGCCAGTGATCGTTGTACCGCTGGAGGCATTCCTCAAGCGCCGCGGCCAATTCCTCCAGCGTCGTGAAGTCTCGCACCCAGAGCAGCTGTTCCTTGAGGGTGCGGAAGAAGCGCTCGATGCAGCCGTTGCCTTCCGGTTCGCGGACAAAGGCGGGAGACGAAGCGATGCCGAGAAAGGCGATCCCAGGAACATTCATGCGCAATTCATCCCATGTGTCGGCTTGGGTGAAAATGGCATGGCCCCTCGCGCGCCCAGAATCTCGCCGAATTCCTGTCAATCGGTGGAGGTGACCGTGGCGGCGTGGTTGTCCATCAAGCCGCGCCCTTGCCTCAAGAAGCGCAGCAGACCTTCGCGTTTGGAGGGCGTATCGAACAGCTCACCGATGGTGTGGTTGAGATAAAGCGCATCGTATTGGAACAGAGTCTCCGGTTCCAGCATCGAGAAATCCTGCGGGATGGTGGCCTCAAAAGCGCCGGTCGGCTTGCCCATGAGCTCAACAGCGAGATTCGCGAAAGGGATTGCGGGGTGGCCGCTGCGCCCCAGGTTGGCGTCGATCACGAGGAGTTTGCGCGGACGCCGCGGCCTAGCCGGCACGGCGGCGGGCAGAGCGGCTTCGATCATTCTCCGCTCCTCCGCCGTGACTTCTCGGGGCGGCCGGGGCGCTTTGGCCTGCGCCGGGGCGCTTTGTTCGAGGGGCGCGCCGAAAGCTGCCGGAAGTTGCACCGCTGCTGCCACGGTCAAAAAACAGACCGCGGCAACGCAGGCCGCGAGATCTGGGACGAGAGGGCGCGGACTGTTCATCGGTTTATCCTTGGCGGTTCTTCACCGCGCGGCCCGCCCAGATTCGACCCTATGAGCGGAACTGGTAGCCGAGCTTTTGTAGATACTGCTTGCTGGCGGTGGCCGCCTCGAGTGCGTTCATCGGCGAGTTGGCCCGCGGCGGCTCCAGCTCCACCATGGCGTATTCCAAGTCCTTGGATTGACTCTCCAAAATACCGAGAATCGTGGGGAAGTCGATCTTGCCTTGGCCTACCGGGCAGTAGCCGGCGTAATGCTCCCAGCCAATGAAGTCCTTGAGGTGGACGCTGCGGATGATGGGGGCGAAATCCTTGACCACCTGAACGGGATCGCTGCCGGCTTTAGCGAGCTGGCCCACGTCGGGTCCGAATCCCATGTAGCGCGTATCCACCGCGTTCAGCACGGAGTAAACCTGATCCCGGGTATCGATGCAGGTGTCGGTGTGCTGATGGATGGTGGCCTTCAAGCCCAGATCCGCTGCCGCCATGCCGATTTCGTTGAGTGCCGCCAGAATGGCCGGCCGCGCAGCATTAAAGTCGTACTCGCCGCGGCGCACGGGGTTGGGACCGATCACCATCCACAGGCCGCCGTACTTGCGCAGCAGCTTCCCCCAGCGCACAATCTTGGCGACCTCGTCCTTGCGCACGTCGGGGTTGGTCAGATTGGCGTTGAAGTAGCTCGACACCAGCCGGATCCCATACTTGTCCAGCAGTCGGCCCAGCCCCCCTTGTTCCTCGAAAACTTCCAGGACGTTGTCAAAAGATTCGTAGCCGTGATAGCCGAGAGCCGCCGAGTCGCGGATCCCCGGCTCAGCGGCCTTCGGGCCAAATCCCCAGGTGATGCTGGTGTAGCCGATCTTCAGGCGGCGGCCGGCCGCGCTGAGGCGAGCATCTGCACCCGCGCAGAGAGCTCCGGCTGCCAGGCCCGCGGTCTTCAGAAGGCTGCGGCGATCGATTTGCCTGCTCATGGTTTTCCTCTTTTCGTTGATGTCTGCAAAGACTGCCCTCGGTTTCACCGTACGGCCTTCCCGCCTGCCCCCGCATGGGGACAGCCGACGCCGCCGGCGATGGTTCACTTCCCAACCCAACCGCCATCGACAAAGATGGACTGTCCGGTCACGTAGCTGGCTTCCTCGGATGCGAGGAAGGCCACCACCGTTCCGATTTCCCGCGGCTCTCCGGGCCGCCCCAGCGAGATCTGCGCCAGGATGCCCGGCAGCAGATCGGGCCGCTTCATGACCCAGGCGGTCATGTCCGTGTCGATCAATCCCGGATGCACGCAGTTGACCCGGATGCCGAGAGGCGTCATTTCCGCGGACATGTTGCGGGTCAACGCCTCCAGCGCCAGCTTGGACGGAGCATAGTGCGTGCGGCCCGGCAGCACCTTGCCCGCCTGCACCGAACCGATGTGCACGATCGCCCCCTTGCGCCCTGCGGCCACCACCCGCCGGCAGAACACCTGCGAACACAGCCAGGGGCCCCGCAGGTTCACGTCCACCAAGCGGGTCCACTGCTCGTCGGTCAACTCCAGGAAAGGGACGATGGTCTCGATGCCTGCATTATTCACCAAAATGTCGATCGGCCCGAGCTCGTTCCAAACGCTCTCGAACATGGCTTCGACTTGATCCCGCTTCGAAACGTCGGCCATGAAGGTCGTTGCGCGCCGCCCCTTACTGCGCACGTAGTCCGCCACCGCTTTAGCCTTTTCTGGCGCGGCGATATCGTTAATCGCTACGTCCGCGCCTTCCTCAGCGAAGACTTCGGCGATTCCCCGTCCGATGCCTCGGGCAGCGCCGGTGATGAGAGCCACTTTGTCTAGCAGTTTCATGTTGTCCTCTCGTATGAATCAGCTCCAACTCTCCATCATTATGCGCTACGCTGAATCCCGATGAAGATTTTTCGAGCTGGCTGGGTAAACCCGATAATCTTTTATCGATTTCAGTATATAATACTACCTGTGGTAGCGGGAGGAGAATTGTGAGGCCAGAGGTCGTGAGGCCAGTTGGGCGGCGGCTGCTCCGGGACGAGGTCCGGGAGCGGTTGATGGAAGACATTCTACGCGGGCGGCTGAAGCCCGGAACGCCGTTGGCGGAGACGCACGTGGCGCGCGAGTTTGGGGTGAGTCAGGCGCCGGTGCGGGAGGCGTTTCGCGATTTGGAGCTGCTGGGCTTTTTGGAGAAGTCCGCCTTTCGGGGCGCGCGCGTGCGGCACATCTCGCGCAACGAGGTGGCCGAGATTTACCCGGTGCGAGCCGGGTTGGAAGGAGTGGCGGCCCGGGCGGCCGCGGTGCGGATCGATGAGGCGGCATTGCAGCGTTTGGAGGAACTGCTGGAGGTGATGCGAGAAGCGGCTGCTCAGGGGGATGAGCAGCGGCAGGTGGAGGCCGACATCGCTTTTCACGAGACCATCATCGAGGCCTCAGGCAACGGTCTGTTGATGCAGCTCTGGCAGGCGATGCGGCTGGCGACGACCACGTTCCTGACGATTTCGCTGGCGCACCGGCCGCTGGCGGAACTGGCCGAACGCCATCTGCCCTTGCTGGAAGCTCTGCGGGCAAAGGACCCAGATGCCGCGGAGGCGGCCATGCGGCGGCACATCGAGCAGCCGGGAGAGTGGATCCGCAGCGAAATGCAGAAGGAGAGTGAAGAGGCATCCTCGTCCGATCCGGATTCGATAAGCCGCTCGGCGGCAGGCTCTAAATGAGGCGCATTGAAGACAGGTTCAAACTTGCTGGCAAAGCGGCACTCGTCAGCGGCGGCTGCGGAGGGATCGGCTCGACGGTGTGCCGGGCCCTGGCCGGTCTGGGGGCCAGCGTGGCGGTTGGCGACAAGGACGCCGGCGGCGCCGAAGCTCTGGCCGAGGAGCTGAGCGGCTTGGGCGTGAAGACCGCCGCCGTGGTGTTTGACGCCGCGTCGGTTCAGGAGACAGCCAGGGCGGTCGAGGAGACGGCGCAGCGCCTGAACGGGCTGGACATCCTGGTCAACTGCGTCGGCACGCATCGCGAGCAGAAGGCGGAAGAAGTGACGGAAGAAGCCTTTGACCTTGTCTACCAGCTCAATCTGAAAAGCGCGATGTTTCAGGCGCAGGCGGCCGCCCGCCAGATGATGCGTCAGGGCCGCGGCGGCAAGCAGGTGCACATCGGCTCGGTGCGAACGCTGCTGGGGCTGCGAGGGCGCGGCTACGCGGCTTACTGCGCCACCAAGGGAGGGCTCGGAACGCTTTGCAAGCAACTGGCCGCCGAGTGGGCCCCGCACAAGATCAACGTCAACATGGTCGCGCCGACATTCGTGCGGACTCCGCTGGTGGCGGACATGCTTGCCGACGAGTCGTTCTACGGCGCGCTCGTTTCCAGAATCCCGCTGGGCCGGATCGCCGAGCCGGAAGACGTGGCCCTGGCGGTCGCGTTCCTATGTTCGCCGGCGAGCGATTTCATCACGGGGCAGATCCTCTATGTGGATGGGGGTGTGACGGCGACCCAGTAGCGACAGGGAATTTCCGTGGAGAGGTTCTAACGGCGTCATGGCACGCAAGTTCATCGACCTGAGCATGCCGGTCCACAACGGCATGGTGAGCTTTCCCAGAGTGGTGCCGCCCACTTTGGAGATGTATGAAACCTGGCAGGAATTCGCCGAGAGAATCGGCGCCGCCGAGTACGGCGTGAACTGGCTGACCGCGCATTGCAAAGTGATGCTGGGGGACCACATCGGAACCCACGTGGATTCGCTCCGGCATATGCGCGCCGATGCGCCCGGTCCCGAAGGCATTCCGCTGGAATACTGCTACGGCGACGGGGTTTGCCTGGACTTCCGCCACCTGCCGGTGGGTTCCGGCATCGGCGTCGAGGACGTGCAGCGGTCGCTGGAGAAGATCAACTATCAGATCAAGCCGCTGGACATCGTTCTCATCCACACCGGTGCGGGCAGGCTGCAAGAGACCGAGGCCTACCTGACCGAGCACGTCGGCATGACCGCGGAAGCCACGATCTGGCTGATTGATCAGGGCGTCAAAATGATGGGCATTGACGCGGTGACCTTTGATCCGCCCGTGCGGGCGATGTTTGAACGCAGGAAGTTTTGGGAAGCGCACCGGGTGATGCTCGAGCGTGAGTATTATCATTTGGAGAACATGACCAACCTGGATCAGTTGCCGCCGTTCGGATTCAAGATCAGCGTGTTCCCCGTGAAGTGGGTGAACACGACGGCCGCGCCGGTGCGCGCAGTGGCCATTTTGGAAGATTAGATGCCGTCTAAGTGCGCCGCCGGCCTGGCCGCTCGGAAATGAAGCGCAGCTTGCGGCGCGGGTGCGGCATGGAGAGGTAAGCATGTCAACGTCAGTGCCACCCGCTGTGAAGGAACGCTATTTTTGCGAAGACAGCAACTTCGAGGCTGATCCAATTAGCGGCGAACGGCCGCTGAAGCTCAAGTACCTGGCCGGCGGCCGGTGGCGCGAATCCAGAACAGCAAACTACTTTCCCTGCTACAACCCATCGACCGGCGCGGTGATCGCCTGGGCGCCGGAATGTAGGCCGGAGGAGGTCGACGAGGCCGTGGCTTCGGCTGTGCAGGCGTTTCCGGCCTGGGCCGCCACGCCTGTCATCCGGCGCGTGCAGGTGTTGTACCGGATGAAGGCCCTGGTGGAAGCCCATCTGGAGGAACTCACCTTTCTTTTGGCCAAAGAGATGGGCAAAAAGTGGGACGAGGCCATGGGCGACGTCATGAAGGTGGTGGAGGTGCTGGAGTTCGCCTGCGGCGCTCCCCACATCTTGAAGGGCGAAGCTTTGATGAACGTCTCGCCTGGCTACGACACGACCCGCTACAACGTTCCGGTGGGCGTCTTCGCCGGCATCGTGCCCTGGAACTTCCCAGCGATGATCCCGCACGGTTGGATGGCGCCCATTTGCCTGGCGGCCGGCAATTGCATGGTGCTCAAAGCCGCGGATTTCGTTCCCCAGTCGGCGCTGCGGCTGGCGGAGCTGTGGCTGGAGGCCGGGCTCCCGCCGGGAGTTCTGAACGTCGTCACCACCAGCCCGGCCCAAGCCGAGAGGCTGGTGCGGCACCCGGACATCAAGGGCATCAGCTTCGTTGGGTCGACCAAGACCGGCCGTCACGTTTACGCCACGGCCGCGACGGAAGGCAAGCGCGTGCAGGCGCTGTGCGAGGCCAAGAACCACGCGCTGGTGTTGCGAGACTGCCATCTGGAGCGGACCGCGCAGGGGATCATCAACGGCTTCTGCGGGTGTGCCGGGCAGCGCTGCATGGCGCTGCCGGTCGTCGTCGTCGAGAACGCGATCGCCGACAGGCTGGTTCCGCGCCTGGTGGAGCTCGCGCGCCAGGTGCGGCTGGGTCCGGCCTACGATCAGTCCACCGGGATGGGGCCGGTGGTGACCCGCGAGCACATGGAGTTCGTGCTGAACTGGATCGAAACCGGCATCCGCGAGGGAGCGCAATTGCTGTTGGATGGAAGGCGCCCGCAGGTTCCTCCCGGCTGCGAGAAGGGGTTCTTCATCGGCCCGACGATTTTCGACCACGTGACCGAGGAAATGTCGGTGGGCCACGAGGAGGTGTTCGGCCCGGTGCTGTTCATCAAACGGGTGGACAGCTTCGAAGAGGGACTGCGGGTGATGAACGCCAGCCGTTTTGGCAACGGCTCGGTGATCTACACCCAAAGCGGTTACTTTACCCGGCGGTTCGTGAACGAGACGCAGGCGGGCATGG
>JAIMAR010000179.1 GCA_023511855.1 Bryobacteraceae bacterium | reverse complement strand
ACCGCCCACGGGTAGAGGAACACCGCTTCAATGTCAAACAGGATAAAGACCATCGCCACCAGATAAAACTTCACACTGAAGCGTTCGCGGGCGCTGCCGGTGGGCACAATGCCACACTCATAGGGCAGCTCCTTGACCGGGTTGCGGACCCTGGGACCGAGCAGGTAGGAGCCGGCAAGCATGCCGCCCGCCACCGCCACCGCGATCCCGATCTGCACCAGGATGGGGAAGTAGATCTGCGGATAGGACTCGGGCATTCTTCTTCTGCGGAAATCCCCTCACCCTTGACTATAATGAGGGGGAAACGGAGTGTCAAATCTCTTGGGTTCTCTGGAAATCATCCTGAACGGGCAACCCTACACGGCGGTCGCCGGGCAAAGTCTGCTCGATTTGGTGCGCTCGCTGGAGCTGGAGCCCGAGCGGGTCGCCATCGAGCTGGACGGGCAGATCGTCAAGCGCGAACAGTGGGCCCAAACGCCCCTCCGTGCCGGTGCCCGCGTCGAATTGGTCCATTTCGTCGGCGGCGGATAATTCGCCCACCCGAGGGCCGGCGGAGGTATACTGGGCGCAACCGATCAGCGTCACTGGAGGCCCTATGAATCGCCGCGAGTTTCTGGCCCTCTGTGCTTCCCGGCCTGCTGCTTCCTTCGGCTCGGCCCGCCTGCCCATCAAGAAAGCCCTATATATCGGTATGCTTCCGCGGGATCTCAGCTACGCCGAGCGTTTCAGGCTCGCCCGCGATACCGGCTTCGAGGAGATCGAATGCCAGACCACCCCGGACCGCGCCACCGCCGAGGAGATCCGCAAGGCCGCATCGAGCGCCGGCATCCGCATTCACTCGGTCATGAATCAGGCTCACTGGAAGTTCCCACTTTCGAGCGCGGATCCCGCCGTGGTCGCCGAAAGCCTGCGCGGAATGGAGACCAGCCTCGAAAACGCCAGCTTCTGGGGCGCCGACACGGTGCTGCTGGTCCCCGCCGTGGTTAACCCGGAGACCAGCTATGTCGACGCCTACCGCCGTAGCCGCGAGAACATCCTGAAGCTGCTGCCCTTGGCCCAGAAGCTGAAGGTCATCATCGCCATCGAAAACGTTTGGAACCGCTTCCTGCTCAGTCCACTCGAGTTCGCCGGCTACATCGACAGCTTCCGCAGCCCCTGGGTGCAGGCCTACTTCGACGTCGGCAACATCGCCCTCTACGGTTACCCGCAGGACTGGATCCGCATCCTCGACAAACGGATCGTCAAGATTCATCTCAAGGACTTCAGCTTCCGCAAGAACGTGGCCGCCTTCGTCCCGCTCCGGGAAGGCGATCTGAACTGGCCGGCGATCTACAAGGCTCTGGCCGATGTCGGCTTCCGCGGCACCGCCACCTGCGAGCTGCCTGCCGGGGATGAAGCCTACCTGCGCGAGGTCAGCCGGCGCGTGGATCTGATCCTGACGGGCGCATGAGCGTGCCGGGATGGGGGACATCGTTATGAGCGCGAATTCCGATCCTCCCGTAGGCCGCCGCGGCTTTTTGGCAGCCACCGGCGCAGCCAGTTTTTGGATTGTCAACCCGAAAGCCGTGCGAGGCACGCAGGCCAACTCGGCCGTGCGGATTGGCGTGCTCGGATGCGGAGGGCGCGGCACGCATGTCGCCACCGGGTTCTTGCGCAACACTCCCGCCCGCGTGACCGCCCTGGCCGACCTGTTCCAGGACCAGTTGGACGCCGCCAGCGAGCATTTCGCCAAGCTTGGCTCGCCCGTCGGCAAGTCCCAAATCTTCCGGGGCTCGAAAGCACATCAGCAGATCGCGGCCTCCCAAGAAGTCGACCTGGTGCTCATCACCACGCCGCCCTACTTCCACCCCGAGCACTTCGAGGCGGCGGTCGGCGGCGGCAAGCACGTGTACCTGGAAAAGCCGGTCGCCGTGGACGTACCGGGCTCAAAACGCGTGCTGGAGGCTGCCGAGAAAGTAGACGGCAAGCTCAGCCTCGAAGTCGGCTTTCAGTTGCGCATGGCGCCTCCCTTCGTCGAGCTGGTGCGGCGGCTTCACGCCGGAGCCATCGGCGAGATCTCCTTCGCGCAAGGGCATTACTTCTGCCCCTTCCTTCCTGGCAAGGTGGTGGGCTTAGCCAGTCCGGCCGAACTCCGCCTGCGCCGCTGGCTGCATGACCGCGTGCTGAGCGGCGACATCCTGGTCGAGCAAAACATCCACGTGATCGATCTCTGCAACTGGGTGCTGCGCGATCACCCCGTCAAAGCCGTGGGCAGCGGAGGCCGCAAAGGCCGCTTCGATGAGGGCGACGCCTGGTCGCACTACTCGGTGACCTTCTTCTACGACGATGATGTCCTGGTAAGTTTCAGCTCCACTCAGTTCGGCAACAAGGTCTCCACCGATGTGTGCGCGCGCTTTTTCGGCCCCCGAGGCAAGTGTCAGATGCCTTACACCGGTCCCGTGCGGATCGAAGGCGAGGAGCCCTGGACCTGGAGCTGGCCCCCGCCGGAGGAGGGCGGTCCCGCCAAGCCCCCGTCCAGCAACATCGAATCCGCCAACGACGAGAAGCAGAAGGCTTTCATTGAGAGTATCGTCAGCGGGAAGTATCACAACCAGATCTACCAGGGAGTCATGTCCGCATTGAGCTGCATCATGGGGCGAATGGCGGCTTATACCGGCAAGCCTGTCACGTGGGAAGAAACGTTCCGCTCCCGCGAGACCTGGGACGCGCGCATCAATCTGGATAGGCTGTAGGCGCCATGGCGCGCCGGCGGTGACGCCGCAGCAGATTGCGCGTCCCCAGGCCGAAGGAAACCGCGCCTCAGAAGCCCGGAGTGACCGAGAACTCCAGGAACCACGATTTGAGCGGCCTCTGCTGAGGCTTCACGTAGCTCAACTGAGCGATAAAGAAACCAAGTGCATTGAAACGCAAGGTGGCTCCGTAGCTGGAGACCGGCTTCCGCGGCCGTTTCACGAGCCGCGCCAGCTCTCCCGACCTCCAGGCCACGCCTGCATCGTAAAACAGCGCGCCTTCCACCGGCGGCAAGCTCCGGCTTGGGATTACCCCCAGAAAGCCGAGCAGCGGCACGCGCAGCTCGGCATTGGCCACCGCCATCCGGCTGCCGAACAGCCGGTCATAGACCGGGCATGCCCCTGTCGGCTGCAAATCCGGTCCGCATTCCTCGATCGAAAAGGACTCCGCGTTATAGCCTCGCACCAGCGTCGGGTAACCAACGAAGATCTCCTGCTGCCTCTCATCTTCGGCGTCTCCCCCATAGCGCCCGTAGTGCATCAGCCGGCCGGCCAATGTCAGGGGCCGCGCCAAGCGTATATAGCGCCTGTAGTCCGCCAGCACGGAGGTGTAGTTCAGGCTGCCTGCCGTGGTTGCAAACTCCAGCCGGTAGCTCTGTCCGGCGATCGGGCTAGTGCCGCCAAAAATGGATGTGTCGTAGACCAGGGCAGCCCTGCTCACCGCCATATGCAGCGCCGGAGGCGTGGGAATGCTTTCTTGCCGTTCCAACAGAAGCGCTCCTGTGACCGCGGAATAGACTTGAACCAGCGCCTGGGCATCATAGCTGACGTTCTGATAGCCGGTGGAGAACTCCACCCGCTGCGCCCGGTTGAAAGGCCGTGCGAAAACGGCCGAGAGTTCCCGGGCGATTTGCCAGTAACGGATGCTGGTGTCGACGACCACCGGCTGGCCGCCCGCAAAAGTCACCACACGGTCGTAGCCGCCGCTCATGTACGGCACTTGGCCGCCGGCAAAACCCCAGTTCCAACGGGTCTTCTGGTTCTGATACGCCACAATTCCAGACAGGTTGTTGTAAAACTTGCCCCCCTCGGTGGTGGTGGCGGATTGGATGGCCGTCATCAGGTTGTGGTAACCCAGTAAGTCGCTCCAGTAGAACGCCGTCCCGCCTCCTAAAAACGGACCGAAGTTGCTCGTGCCGAGGGTGACACTGGGCGGCGCCACATAGTCGAGTTCCAGACGCGGCCGGTAGCGGTCCGACCGGAAGCCCGCCGTGTCCGTTAACCCCAACCGCGGTTCCTGGAGCAGCTCTTGCACCAGCGTGGAGGTCCGCTCCCTAGGAGGAAGCGCCGCGGCAACGGCCGCCGTCTCCGCGCGGGCCAGCGGCCGCCCCGCCAGCGCCGTCTCCCCGTCGAGCAGGTAGATCCGGTAGCCGCCATTCTCGAAGCCCGTGAAAGCCAGCCGCTGCCCGCTGGCCGCGGCGGAAAGCGCGGAGCTGAATTTCGAAATGCCTGTCACACCGGTGGAGAGATCCGTGACCTGCCGCAGCGAGCCGTCGGCCAACCCAAGCCGGTACACGTTGGGAATGCCGTCCGGATCCGCCACGAAAAACAGCGCTCTGCCGTCGCCGCTCCACTGCGGGTTTAGATGTTTTCCGGTCTTGAACGCGGCCACAGGCTCCAGCCCGGTCCCATCAGGACGGATCCAGGCCAGCCGCAAATCTCCAAAAGCGAGCTCCTCAAGGTTGCTGGTGAAGCGGTCCGTCGCGAACGCGATCCGGCTGCCGTCCGGGGACCATGCCGGGGTCAGCTCCGTGAAGGGATCGCGGGTGAGCCGTTGAATGCTGCTGTCGCTCAGCCGCAGCACGTACAGGTCGGTGTACCCGCCCGCCATGCCAGAGAATGCAACCGCTGCCCCGTCCGGCGACCAGCTTACGCCGAATACATCGTCCAGACCGGTTAACCGGATGCGGTGAGTCACCCGCTTCGCGCTCAGTTCGTAAATGGAGACGAACGGCCGTCCCTGAACAATGGCGCCAAAAGCGAACTTGCTCCCGTCGGCGCTCCAGGCGCCGCTAGCCGTGGCAAACTGCAAGCTGTCAAAGTGAGGATCGACGGCCGTCTGCGTAATCCTGCCGATCACCGCCCCCGTGGCGGCATCGGCCAGAAACATGTCAATCGAAAACAGATCCCTTTCCGAGAAATAGACCAAGTGCTTGCCGTCCGGGCTCAGTGCGGGACCGACGTTCAGCCGCCCGGCGCCCGGCTTTTCCGCCGCCAGGGGCCGCGGCTGTCCAGCAGCTTCTTTGCGAACCTCCAGAAGGGGCGTGTAAGTGTTTATGAGCTCTTGATGCCACTGTTTGGAAAGCTCCTCCAAGCTGACGCCCAACGTGCCGACAATGGCCCCTTCCGGCTGGCCCGCCTGTCCCGCCGCCTTAAAGATGCGGCCCACCACCTCGTCGCCATAGCGCCCCGCGACGAAAGCCCAGAACGCCTGACCCCAGCGGTACGGAAAATAGCGCGGGTCGTTGAGCTTCCGGATGTCGGGCAGATCCTTCCGCGCCACCGCGTCCCTCAGCCAGATCGCGGTCTGTGGATCCACGGGTCCAATCGACAGATACTCGGCCATTCCCTCCACAAACCACAGCGGAAGCCGCAACACTCCCGGCAGTCCGCTCCCGCCCAAAGGCCCCCCGCGCGTTCCGATGTCGAATTGGAACGCATGCACCAGCTCGTGGCCCAATACGTGGTCTGTATCCGCCAAGTTACTTGCGAGCGGCATCACCAGACGCCGCCGCAGCGCCTCGGTGACTCCGCCGGTCGTTTCTCCGATGTAGTCCGGAAGCACCGTCGTGCCCCGGAAATCCGCATGGCTGCCGTACAGAACCACCGGCTGGCGCGACGACAGCTTGTGGTCCAGCAGCTTCTCCAGCCGGCTGTTCCAACGCTCGGCCATCTGGCCAAACTGTACGGCCGCCTCGCGGATTTCATCGTAGTAGTGAATGTCGAAATGCTCGGTCTTGAGCACCTTGAAGTCATAAGTCCGGTAGCGGACCTTGTTCTGCCCGAAGTACTGGCTGAACGAGGTTTGCGGCAGAAGCGCCAGAGATGCCCCTAAGATGCCTAGCCGGAGCGTGAGGGGGAGGATGCGCGCGGACATGGTTCGGCCTCCTCCATAAAGTAATAGCCGATCATGTGGCAAATCACAAAGTGGGCGTCTTCGATGCGTCCGGTGTGCGTCTCCGGAGCGCGGATCTCCAGGTGAACCAGTGGGCCGAGCTTCCCGCCATCTCCTCCCGTCAACCCGATGCTCCGGCAACCGGCCGAGGCCGCGTATTCAATGGCCCGGATCACATTGGGCGAGTTGCCGCTGGAGCTGATGCCGATGACGACGTCCCCTTCCCGGGCGAAGTTCTTCAACTGTTCCACAAAAACGTTCTCGTATCCGGTGTCATTCGCATAAGCCGTGATCGTCGGCAGTGAATCCGTCAGCGCCAGAATGCGGAACCTCCGGGCGCGCCCGTAGCTGGCGCCTTTCACCAAATCCGTCGCGAAGTGCGAGGCCGTCGACGCGCTTCCGCCGTTGCCGAAAACGAAGATCTGGCGTCCCTGCTCCCGCGCTTCCGCCAGCCACTCGATGGCCTGCTGCACCTTAGCCAGATCCAAGCCCGATAGCATCTTCTCCAGTTGCTTCCGGTATTGCGCCAGAAACAAACTCATAACTCAACTCCTCTCGTGGTCTCTCTCGAAAAGGGCCCGAACAGCCCCGTGGGGCAGGCATTCTTGCCGGCGGGCCGCATTCGTGCCAGCCTCTTTCACCCCTTCCTGCGTCCGCCAGCTCAAGTGCCGTTCTCTCCCATACGGCTCCGCGCCAGCGCCAGCGCTCCCCACAACACGCTGTCATCGCCCAGCTCCGCCGGGACCACGTCGATGCGAGCCCGGCTCCAGGAGGTGATCTGCCGCCGCAGCTCCGTGCGCAGAGGACCGAACAGCGCCTCTCCCGCCTTGCTGATGCCGCCGCCGATCACAATGCGGGCGGGATTGAGCAGCATGATGGCGGCCTTCAGCCCCAGCGCCAGGTCCACCACGTAGCGCCGCACGAATTCCGGATCCCGCAGCAGCTCGTGCGCCGGACGCCCGTAGTCCCGCTCCAGCCAGAGCCCACAGCACATCCGCTCCAAGCAGCCCCGAGCCCCGCACAGACACTCGGGACCTTCCGGCCGCACCGTCAGGTGCCCGATCTCACCCGCATATGAGTCCGCGCCTCGCCAGACCTCCCCCGCGCGGACAATCCCGCCGCCAATCCCGGTAGAGACCGTAACGTAGAACAGCGGATCGAATCCTCGGCCCGCGCCGTAGGCCGCCTCCCCGAGTGCGCCCACGTTGGCATCGTTGTCCATCACCGCCGGCAGTCTGAGCTCCCTGGCCACCCATCCTGTAAGATCGAAGTCCTGCCAGCCGCCGACGTGGGTGGAAAGCGCCACCCGCTGCGCGGCGTAGTCGACCGGACCTCCGAAGCCGATTCCACAGGCGGCAGCTTCCTTCTCGCGGAGCCAGCCTGAGGCGATCTCCCGAATCTGGCCCAGCATCCACTCGCGCCCCCCTTCGCGGTCCGTGCGGCGCGTCTCCCGGCGCGTCATTCGGTCTTCGTCGAAGAGCGCCATCGAGAATTTCGTTCCACCGATGTCGATCGCCAGAATCTTCATGTCCTTCGTTCCGCGTGTCTCTTGCGGTACTATCAGTTTGCCCTCAACCGGGCCTTCAGGCAACCACGCACGCAGCCGGTCCGAGCCAAGGCCCTGAGGCATAATCCAACTAATGGCGGTCCGCATCAGCAGGATTGTGGCGACTACATTTTTGACAGCCGTGAAGCTGCTCGCCGGAGACTTCGCCATCGTCGACGGCTCCGGACGCACCGTAGGCATGGTCCATAACGGCGAAGAGCTCGCGATCCGAACCAGCCTCTACCTCCCCACTCCCGGCTGGCAAACCACCTACACCCAGCCCACCGCCGACCGGGTCACGGTGTCCCGTTCCGATTCCGTCACCTCCTACCAGGGGTCCATTGACATGGACTCCACCCGCCGCCTGCTGTTCACCCAGACCGTCCGGCAGGACGGCGCCGCCACCATCATTACCCTCAACTACAGCGCTTCGGGGACGCTCACCGCCGAGGGGCTGTTCTTCCGCCTTGACGTTCCCTGGGCGGACTTCAAGGGCGGCTTCGCCGAGTATCCCGGAACCAACCGCTCAACCCTGCTCCCCGAGGTGCGTCCTTCCAACGTCAACCTCATGGGAGCCACCACCTCCCAGATCGCCGTTCGCGACGCAGCCTCCAACTGGCGTCTGGCCGCCGTGCTGGACCGGCCCTACTTTGTAAACCTGCAAGACAAATCCAACGAAAGCCCTCAGAATTTCACTTTCTGGATCTACGTCGTCTCCGGCAGCCTCGCCTCGGGCGCAACCGGCCAGTTTGGTGGCGGCGGCTTCGGCGGTGGGAGCGGTGCTG
>JAIMAR010000178.1 GCA_023511855.1 Bryobacteraceae bacterium | reverse complement strand
CAGGCATGGGAAATCCTTTGTGAGTTCACTCAAAACGAAAACTTGCGCCGGCATGCTCTTGCCGTAGAGGCCTGCATGCTCGCTTACGCGGACCGTTATGGAGAGGACCGCAATAAATGGTCCGTCACCGCGCTCCTGCATGACTTCGATTGGGAAATCCATCCCACGGCGCCTGACCACCCGCTCAAGGGCGAGCCGATCCTGGCCGAACGCGACGTGAGTGAAGAAATCCGCCGGGCTGTGCTCTCGCACGCCAGCTACACTGGCGTAACGCGGGAGACGCTGATGGAAAAGTGCCTGTTCGCTTGTGATGAAATCGCCGGATTCCTCACCGCCGTATCGCTGGTGAAGCCCAAGCGCAGCATCTTCGAGGTGGACGTCGCCTCCGTCAAGAAAAAGATGAAGGACAAGGCCTTCGCGCGGTCGGTCAATCGGGAGGACATCGTCCAAGGCGCACAACAGCTGGGCGTGCCTCTCGACGAACACATCGAGACCTGCATCCGCGCCATGCAGGGCATCGCCCGCGAGCTGGGGCTCGAAGGCAATTGACGGCGGAATCTGCTGGAGGCTGGAATCGGAAACCCTGAAACTGGCTGTTGAGCCGTGTTCGCTCCCCATGCCGGTTGTGTGCCTATCCAAAGGCGCCCGCTTTCAGATTTGCCCGTTGTTGAACTCGTCCAGCCAGTCCGGCCGCTTCAGGATATCCCGCGGCTTGCTCCCGTCCGGCGGGCCGATGATCCCCTCGCGCTGCATCATGTCCAGAATGCGGGCCGCGCGTCCATAGCCAAGCCGCAGCCGCCGCTGGAGGATCGAAGTGGATGCCTTGCCCGCGTCCACCACGATCCGGACCGCATCCCGGTATAGCGGATCTTCCTCCCCGTCAAACTCGCCGCTTTCGCCGTCCTCATCCGGCGGGGGCGCCATCAAGTATGTCGGATCGTATTCCGGCGCAGCTTGCTGCTTCCAGAACTCCACAACGCGGTTGATCTCTGTTTCGGTGACCAGTGCGCCGTGCACCCGCACCAGGCGCGACGAGCCCGGCGGCAGGAACAGCATGTCGCCCTTCCCCAGCAGGTGTTCCGCGCCCATCACGTCCAAAATGGTTCTGGAGTCGACACGGGTGGCCACGCGGAAACTGATTCGGGCGGGGAAGTTGGCCTTGATCAAGCCCGTCACCACGTCCACGCTCGGCCGCTGCGTCGCCAGCACTAGGTGAATGCCCACCGCGCGCGCCATCTGCGCCAGACGGATGACGGACTCCTCAACGCTCCCGCGCTCCACCATCATTAATTCGCCGAGCTCATCGATGAACACCACGATGTAGGGCAACGGCTCAAGATCCTCGTCTTCCGAGCCGTTGTCCGTAAACAGGCTCTTAGGCTGCGCCTGAAGCTGGGCGATCTTCCGGTTGTACTGCTCGATGTTCCGCACCCCTTTGGTGAACAGCAGCTGGAAGCGGCGGTCCATTTCCAGCACCGCGTTCCGCAAGGCGTTAGTAGCCGCCTTGGCGTCGGTGATCACAGGCGTCAGCAAATGCGGAATCCCGTCGTACAACCCCAACTCCAGCCGCTTGGGATCCACCAGGATCAGCTTCACCTGCTCGGGCGTGAAGCGGAACAGCAGCGCCATCAGCATCGAGTTCAGCATCACGCTCTTGCCCGAGCCGGTGGAGCCGGCGATCAGCAGGTGCGGCATCGACTCGAGCGCCGCCACCTTGATCCGCCCGCTAATGTCTTTGCCCAGTGGAATTGGCAGTCGTGCCGGCGAATTGCGGAACTCGTCCGATTCCAGGATCTGCCGCAGCCCGATCACTTCGCGCTTGGTGTTGGGAACCTCGATGCCCACGGTCGGTTTGCCTGGAATGCGCTCAATCAGAATCGACTCGGCTTGCAGCCCCAGGCACAGATCCTCGGTGAGCGTCGTGATACGGCTGTATTTGATGCCCGCCTCCGGCTTGAATTCGAACGTGGTCACCACAGGGCCCGGGTTGATCTGAACCACGGATCCCAGCACGTTGAACTCTTCAAACTTCGACTTGATCCGGGCTGCAATCTCCTTCAGCTCCTGCTCGTCGTAAGGGTTTCTCCCGGCGGGTTCATTCAATAATTCCGTGGAGGGCAGCTCATAGACGGGCCTCTTGCGCGATGCGGGGACTTCGGCGATGGTTGCGGCCTCTTCCGGCGGGGCTGGAAGTGGTTCCGGAGGCGCCGCAGGCAGCGGAGATGGGTCCGGCGTGTCCTCCAACGTATGGATCGGGATCTCCTCGGGTTCAGAGACGGCAACAGGCTGCTGTTCCTCAATCGCTGACGCAGGTTCTTCCTGCGCCGAAATAGCTGCTCCTGGGCTTTCGGCGGTACCAACAACGGCGCGCCGTTTTCGGCGCGGTTCGGGACGGGATTCGCGAGCGCTTCTCCACTGGCGCCAGCGCGCCTTCCACGGATCCAGCGCCTGCGCCGGCCGTTGGAGCCAGGCGGTGGCTTTGGCGAAGCTGAAACTCGAGACCAGGTACAGAGAGAGGATGAAGCCCGTGGATGCCAGGATCGCAGCGCCCGTCCGGTTGAACCCGGACTGGAGCACTCCTGCTGCCAGAATCCCCACCAGTCCTCCGGCCGGAAACGCTCCTCCCGCCACCTTTAGGTCCGGCGCAAGCCCCAAAAGCGTGCAGGCGCTCAGCAATAGTACTGCTGAGCCCGCAAGCCTCACCCACGGCGCCTCGATGGGCCGGGACCGCAACCGTTTCCAGGCAACAACCAGCAGGAAGAACGGCATCAAGTAAGCCGGCAAGCCGAACACTTGCAAGCCCAGGTCGGCCAGATGCGCCCCGTAGGGCCCGATCAGATTTTGTATCGCGCTTTCGCTCGCGGCGGTGTTCCAGGATGGATCCAGCGGGTGGTAAGAAAATAGACTGCCTGCCAACAACAGCGCAGGCGCAGCCAAAAGTATTCCCAGCGCCTCGTTGAGGCGCCTGTTGGCGTTCGGTGGTGACTCGTTCATCCCGCGTTTGCGCGGAAAATTGTGGCCAGAGCGATTACTATTATGCCAAAAATCAGCCGGTAATACACAAAAAACCGCAGCGTATGGGTGCGCAGGTAGCGGATCAGAATGGCGATAAACGCCCATCCGGTCAGCCCGCTGGCCAAAACTCCAATGGCGAAGGCCATCCGCATGTCGGCTGGGATCCCTCCTTGCTGGTGCAAATCCCAGAAAGACTTGAGCGCCGCTGCGGTAATGGCCGGCGTCGAAACCAGGAAGGAGAACCGCGCCGCCGCCGGCCGGTCAAGGTTGCGAAACAAGGCTGCCGTAATCGTGATGCCGCTGCGGGAGGTGCCCGGCACCACTGCCAGAGCCTGGGCCGCCCCGATCACAAGCGCATCCCA
Source organism: Bryobacteraceae bacterium (assembly GCA_023511855.1). Taxonomy (GTDB): domain Bacteria; phylum Acidobacteriota; class Terriglobia; order Bryobacterales; family Bryobacteraceae; genus JAIMAR01. The sequence continues at coordinate 4,864 of JAIMAR010000178.1, read as the reverse complement.
CAGTCCCAGCTCCCTCAGCGTGCGCTGCCGTTTTCCCAGCCGGTCGGCCAGTCCCATCAGCAGCCCAACGCCCACCAGCATGCCGCCCATGAGCAGGTAATTGGTGTGCCATGGTCCTTCGGCATAGTCGTGCAGCAGCCAGCCGGCGATTCCGATCGGAACGCTGGCCGCTGCAATCAGCCACAACAGCCGCGGGTTGCCTTTCAACTCCTCGTCGTTGCCCCACTTGAGGCCGAAGCCTTGCAGCCCAATTTGCAGCCAGTCTCTCCAGTAATACAGGAGCACTGCCAGCAATGTCCCGAAATGAAGCGCAATATCAAACACCAGCCCGTGCTCCGGCCAGCCCAGCAGCCAGGGGGCGAGAGCCAAGTGGGCGGAGCTGCTAATCGGCAGGAATTCCGTGATCCCCTGGATCAACGCAAACACAAGCACGTGTAGGATGGGCATGTTGTTGAGTGCGTCCTGCGGAGTGTTGGTTTCAGCGCAGAATCACCTTGGCCAGTCCCGCATTCCCTGCCGCGTCATAGGCGCGAATCGTGACCAGGTGTTCTCCCGGCGGCAGGTCTTCTAAGGTCACGCGCAGGCGCTCGCGAGGCGAGTCCAGAATTCCGTCAACGGCTTCCGCAGGGGCCCAATGTCCGGCATTTAGCGAGTATTCGGCCCGGCGGATCGAGCTGGCTGCGTCGCTGGCTTCGAATTCAATCACCACCCGCCTGCCGTCTTTCTTGGGCGCCCCAGCTATGACCGCGGGCGGCGTGTTGTCCAGCAACACCGGTGCGCTTACCAGATCGGCCTCCTTGGCGGCCCCGGGCGCGTTGTCGGGAGCGTCGCTCGCTTTGACCCGAAATAGATAGCGGCCGTCGGCCAATACATCTGCGTCGATCAAATAGGTATTCTCGCGCAAGCGGTCCTTGATCAACTTCCATTCCCGCTCACCCTCGCCGCGGAACTCCAGGGCGTACTCCAGTCGGTCGTTGTCGGGGTCGTCGGCTTGCCAGGTGATCTGCAATTGCCGCAACGCACTGCGTGCTAACGTCTGCGTCGGTGTGCCGGCCGAGGTCGGCGGAGCCGCCTCACCAGTGTCCGTCACCGTCACCGTGTAAGAGCTGGTCACGGCCTGCGTCGAGGGCGGTTTGCTCGAGGCCGGAGCGGCAGAGGTTAAATTCGTCACCGTGATGTTCCTTACCGCCGGCGGAGTGTTCTGAGGCAGATACGCGAGTGTGACGCTGTCGAGCACCGGGGTGCTGCCTCCTTCACCACTGAACTCCGCCTTCCACTGGACGTACCGCGCGTTGGGCGCACGCACCTCCGAACCGTTCGGATCCGTCAATGGTCCCGTCCACTCGCTCCAGGTCGCATCCGGCCGCATCGAATTGCCCGTGCGGACCCAGAAGGCTAGCCTCGCGTTGCGGCTCTGCTCGGCAAGCCAGCTCAACCGCCCCCACCGCGCCACCGCCCCTGCGTCGTGCACTGGGGATTCGTACACGCCCGTGGCCGACAACCCCTCGGCCAGCCGGTACACCTTCCCTCCTCCTCCCGTGGCCGCCACCAGGCCCGCTGCCGTTAGCAGCAGCCGGGTCGCCTCGCCTTCGTTGGTTTGAGCCAGCAGCGTAACTTTCCCGTCGGCCGTCAGCCGGTAAATGCGCCCGCGGGCGTCAGTCGAGAAATGGACTTGGCCGCCGGCCAGCGCCAGGTCGTAGACGTTCTCATCCTTGGAGCTCCAGATGGTCTCGACGGTGTTGTCCGGGAGGATTTTGTAAAGCGCAGACTTCTCAACCCCTGGAAATTCAGACACCGGGGTAAACTGTGCGGAAACCTGAGTGCCGCCGGCGGCCGGTTTCGCTTGCTCGGCTGGAGGATTCAGCTCGATCCCGCCTTGCATGTCTTCTTCGGTGACGGTCACCGTGGGCGTTGGGGCCGTGACTTGCGCTGTTCCTGCCGCGCTGGCGGGCGTCGTCACACCCGCCACCGCCCGCCGCAAGCCCGCGCCCCCCTGCGCCGCCGCATAGATCACGCCGCCCGGACCAGAGACGATAGAGCGAATTTCCGGTAAATTGGCGTCATAAAGCACAAACGCCTTGTTTTTTGCTTCAATCCGGTAGAGAATTCCGTTCGGCTCGGTTCCCGCAAGGAGCCGGCCTTGTGCGTCCAGCGCCAGCGACGTTACGTGAGCCTGACCCGTCTCGTAGTAGACCTCGCCCTTTCCCGCCGGGTCGATGCGGAACACTTGTCCCCGGTCTCCTGTGCCGGCAAACAGTGTTCCGTCCTTGGCGAAGGCCAGCGACCAAATGTAGGTCACCCTCGGCGAAAAAAACTCTGCCGCTTTGCCGCCCTCCAGGCGGTAGATCTTTCCGTTGGGCGATGTGGCGGCGTAGAGAACACCCGAGGGACTGACTGCCAGCGCGAACACCTCCGGCTCATCCGCAGTCCAATAGACTGACGCCGCCCCGTCTTTTCCGATCCGGTAGACTCGTCCCCGGTGCCCGGTGGCTGCGAACAAGGTCCCGCCCGGAGCTTCAACGATGCTCCACACGACGGGCTGATCGGAGTCCAATACCGTTTCCAGCTTTGGCGCGAGCGCCAGCCGTCCCTCCCGGCTCAAAGACACGCCCGTGAACCGCCCCCGGATGAAATCCCGGTAGTTGTTCATCTCCCAGGTGGTGGTGCTCGCGGCCTCCGCCCACCCACCGGCGCACAGCAATGAGAGGAGGCAAACCCACGGTTTCATTCTCGAATCTCCACAGCGACGGTTTTCGATCCGGACACCACCATTCCGGCGCCGTCCAGTTCGTACTCTGCGACTTTGGCCCCTTGCAAAGCCGTGGCCTGTACGGTTCCGGGCGGCTCCAGGCGTCCCAAAATCTGCCCCACCGAAGGCGGCGGCGACGGCAGGTTCATTCCCCCCACGGTATAGTTGGCTTCCGGACGCCACAGCCGCAGATACACACTCGTGTTGTTCCGAAGTCCGTTCAAGAATCCGACCAACTGAGTAGCCGAACGCGGCGCCGTGTCCAGGTACTGCCGATATTCGGCCGTATTGGCGGTGCTTGCGTCTGCGGCCGTAACGTACAGAAGCCCAGGCCGGGCGCCCACAGGGACTCGGTGCCTGGCCTTGCGCGTCAGCTCCGTTCCGTTGGGACCCGCCAAGACCACCACGATCTCGAGCTCCTCTGCCGGCCGCACCTCCCGGCGCGACGTCCACACCTGCGCCACTTGCAGCTCACGGCGTTCTTCGTAAGCCTCGATCTCCAATTGCACATCCTTGAGGCGAAGTTGTTCGCTGGCGTTCTGCATGGCGTAGGCCAGCGGCGCCGCCGCCGCTTGCGATGCCCGGCTGGCAAGGCTTGAATCCCCGGAATAGGAGTTCTCAATTCGAAGTGGGGAAGGCCCCTGCATGAACTCGATTCGCCCGCGGACCCGCAGCGTCGCCCCGCCCAGCGTGCGTTCGGTCGCTTCTACGGCGTTGGACACGGCCATTTGCAGCAACAACGGCGACAGCAGCGGGTCGTCCACCATTTGCATCTCGTAGGCGGCCCCCGCCCGGGACTCGCCTTGCTGCGGCGTGTGGCGCACGCTGATCTTGACTGGAACGAGCCGCGCTTGGCGGCCTAGTTCACCGACGACCCCCGTAGCACGGTCTTCCAGTATGGTTCCCATCCATTGCCGGGGCGCGGAGATCTTGAACGAGGTCGACAAATTGGGCACCAGAGCCAGCACCTCAGAACGCGCGAAGGGCAGGTCGGTCGTTCCAATCGAAAGCAACCGGTGTCCGAAAGCGTAAACGCGGTTCCCCTCCACGTGGGTCACCGTCCCGTCCGCTCCTACGCTCATGTCCCCGCTCAGCAACTGAATGCTGATCATGGAGCCGGGTTGAATCTCCGACGGCTTACCCAGACCCGGTTTGAGGCGGCCTCCTCCGGTCAGTCCCTGTTGCGGCTCGAAACCGAGCGCCCGGAGCTGCGGCGCGAACCGCTCCACCGTCGAACGGGTGAATCCCCCAAAAGACATTGGCGTGGCGATATCGGTCAACCGTGCGCCGCCGGCGTAGATAGCCTGGACTGGTTCAAACACCCGCGTCAGATCGGAATCGTCCAGCCGGGCGCGTGCTCGCAAGGGCCGGGGCTGAGCGGGACGCCCGGCGCGCAGAAGGTCCTCGATCGGCCGGATGGCGGCGATGGGTTCTTTGGAATAGGAAAACGCCATGGCCACCGCCCCCAACAGCCGCCCGTCGATATAAACCGGGCTGCCGCTCATGCCCTGTAGCACGCCCGTATTTGCCAGCGGGCCACCTGACAGCCGCGCCAGGATCAACGACTGCCGCGGGCCGGCATTCTCAAGCACGCCCAGAATCTCGACCCCAAACTCCTCGATCCGTTCGCCGGAAAAGACGGTTCGGCCCACCCCTTTCATGCCCGGCTGCACTTGGGCCAGAGGGAAAAAGGAAGCCTGCGCCGCCACAGACACCACGGCCGCAAGGCCGATTAAAAAGCGCATGCAGTTTACGAGCCCTGTCGTTATTCTATCGGACTTTGCACGCAATTGACCGGCAGAGCCCCGTCCCTTACAATAAGGGTGGAAGGCAAGGTGCGCCCGCGGCGAGTGCCGCCCACCTTTGGCGGAGCGGGAGTAACTCAATGGTAGAGTCACAGCCTTCCAAGCTGTTGGTTGCGGGTTCGATTCCCGTCTCCCGCTCCAGAAAAATCTGCTAGACTGAATGGTTTGCCCGCTGGCGTAGCTCAGTTGGTAGAGCATCCGATTTGTAATCGGACGGTCGGGGGTTCAATTCCCTCCGCCAGCTCCAGTCCGGAGCCAGATCAACCGAGCGGGAACGAGTTTCTGAGGACGGGTGGCCGAGCGGTTAATG
>JAIMAR010000018.1 GCA_023511855.1 Bryobacteraceae bacterium | reverse complement strand
TGGTCGATGTACTCCATGTCGAGGCGCATCCAGGTGTCGAAATCGAGGTGATCACGGCCGGCCAGGGTCCACAAGCAGGTCAGGCCGGGGCGCATACGCAGGCGCCGCCGCTGCCAGCGCTGGTAGCGCTCGACCTCGGCGGGCACCGGCGGGCGGGGCCCGACCAAGGACATGTCGCCGCGGAGGACATTCCAGAGCTGGGGCCACTCGTCGATGGAGAACTTGCGCAGCCAGCGGCCCAGCGGGGTGAGGCGCGGGTCATCAGGGAGCTTGAAGGCGGTGGACTTGACGCTGAGGTGGGCCAGCTCGGCCTGGCGCTGCTCGGCGTCCTGGCACATGGAGCGGAATTTATAGAGGACAAAGCGGCGGCCATTGAGGCCGCAGCGCACCTGGCGGAAAATGGCGGGCCCGGGAGAGGTCAACCGGATTAGAAGGGCAACCAAGAGCATGAAGGGGGCCAGCGCGATGAGTCCCAGCAAGGAGAGAGAGACATCCATCACCCGCTTGACCAGCAACAAGACCTGATCATCCGGCGCTGCCGAGAACGTCAGGAAAGGAATCGAGCCCAGCCGTTCCAGATAGAGGCGGCTGTGGACGTGGGGAAAGAAGTCCACGGCGATGCGGGTGCGAACGCCTTCCTCGTCGCACAGCAGGAAAACCTCTTCCAGTTCCGAAAGCTTGCTGCGGTCCACGGCGAACAAAACCTCGTCGACCACGCGGCGCTGAAGCAGCTCGGGCAGATCCCGGATGGGGTGGACGGGATAGGCGCGCCCCAACTGGATTTCCGCCGGGGCTGTCTCAGAATTCTCATTCAGGAATCCGAGGATGCGGACGCCGTAAGACTCGAGTTTCTCGAGCTCCTCGCCGAGGCGGCGCGCCGAGGGGCCGGTTCCAGCGATCAGCACGAAATGGTGCGCGCCGAATTCACGGCTGGCAGCTCGGGCGAGCCTGCGGCTGGAAAGGCGGAACGACGCCAGCAGGACGGAGAGGTAGAGTCCAAACAGGGCCAGAAACAAGCGGCTGACGGGGAATTCGCGATGGACGACGTATTGCAGAAGCACGATGGCCGCCACCGCCGGAGTGCACTGCCGCACGACGTCTGCCAGGATGCGGCGCGGACCGGCGGTATCGAGACGGTCGTAGACCCGGAGCCAGAGTCCGAGCACGGGTACGGCCAAAATGGCGAAGCCCTCGAGCAGCAGGCGGAAGTCCAGCGTGAAGAAGAAGGGCCGTTCCAGCGGAAGGTGGGTTCGGGTATAGTAGGCGGCTTCGAAGGCCAGGAGCGTCAGGACGGCGTCTGCCAGACCGAACAAAACCCTCAGTTTGCGTTGGCGGCGGCTAAACACTTAAGCCATGAGAATAGCACCAGCGGTGTAACGGGTTGGATGGCGGGCGGGCTGCGGCGTAGGCCCCTCAGAGCACGGGACGGGGAGCCTGCGCTACTGAGGGCAGTTGCCGGCAGGCGCCGGATGGGGTAGAGTGTCCATGCTACCCTAAGAACGTAAACCAAAACAGGAGCGAGCGTATCATGTTGCGTTTGAATGGCGTGCGGTTGTTGGCGCTGTGCCTGCCTCTGGCGGCAACTCCGGCCGCATTCGCACAGATCAAGATTGCGGTCGTGGACACACAGGCGGCGCTGGCCGAAACGGCTGAGATCAAAAAGGCCCAGGCGGACCTGGAGGCGAAATTCAAACCCCGCCAGGAGCAGTTCCAGAAGCTTCAGAAGGAATTGCAGGCCATTCAGCAGCAGTTGGAGACTTTGGGAAACAAGCTGACGCCTCAAGCGCAGAACGAAATGAACTTGCAAGCCCAGCGCAAGCAGCGGGAACTCCAGCGGTTTAGCGAGGACCTTCAGGCCGACGTGGACCGGGAAAGGAATGAGATTCTGAGCCGGGCCAGCCAGCGGCTAAAGGCGGTAATCGACAAGTTGGCCGAGGAAAAGGGTCTGGACCTGGTGTTTGACCTGAACGACACCGTTTACCACAAAGCCGCTCTGGACATCACCAAGGAGGCAACCGCTGCCTACGACAAAGCATATCCTGTGAAGTAGGGCCATGTCCGGGTTTCTGGAGAGCTACGGTGCGGGTGAAGAACAGCGGTCGCGCTGGATCAAGCGGACGGTGCTGGCCGCGCTGATTCTGGCGGCGCTGGGGACAACCGCGTATTTTCTGCTCCGGAATTACCGGGAGGTCCAACAGGCCAAGCGGTTCTTTGAACTGCTGGACCGGCGGGACTACGCGGCGGCCTACGCGCTGTGGGGGTGTACGGAAGAGTCGCCCTGCAAACACTACACCCTGGAGAAGTTCATGGAAGACTGGGGACCTCAGAGCGCGCACGCGAACACGGCCGACCGGAAGATCACCAAGACCCGCGGCTGCAAGGACGGCGTGATTCTGGAGGTTCAGTTTGGCTCTAATCCGCCCGATTATCTCTGGGTGGATCGTCAGACGCGCAACCTGGGTTTTGCCCCGTGGCCGGTTTGCAACCCGGTGCTGCCGAAGGAACCGTAGGTCTCGGCATTTCCCCCGCCATCCCAATAATGCCTTTAGTTGGGCCGCATAGACAAGGCACTCACGAACACGCTTGAGGCGGCGAGTGGCTGATCAGCGGGACTCACTGCCTGTGACGGAGAGGGCGGCGGGCGAGGGGGGCCAAGGCCGACAGCAATGTCGGCCGAGACAAGAATGTCTGCCCCACGGATGAGGCCTGCCCACATGAGAATGCCGGCCCCCGGTCGCTCCCAACGGCCGGAATCTCAGAAGAGCGGTCCTGATTGCCCAAGCGGGCCTACAGCTCCCACCCTGGACGGTATTCGCGGTAGAGGTACTTGTTGGCTTCGGCGATATTGGTGATCTTCATGGCCGCGCTGTCGAACAAGACCTTGCGGCCGGCCCGCAGCGCCACGGTACCCAGGCAAACCGCATCGGAGATCGCAGCGGCGTTGAGGAAATTGCCGGGCGAAGGCGGACCGCCTTTCAGAGCCGGAAGCCAAACCGGAGTCCCGCGGCGGCCGGCCGGTTGCTGCTGGCGCCCGCGCTGAGATGCGGCTTGTTCTTCGGGCCACAGCGAAGTCACCTTGCCGCCGGCGATGAGCCGCGGGTTCTGACCGTTGAAGCCGGCGATGATCTTTCCGCGGTCGCCGACGAAAAGGATCCCCTCCGCGGGGGTCTGCCCGTCCGGCGGCTCCACCTCCGCCGGCAGACGCGGCTTCATCCCTCCGTCGTACCAGAAAAGCTCTAACTCCGGCAGCCCGCCCTGCGCGGCAAACTGGAAACGGATGGTGCAGCCGGCGGGGTAGGACCAGTCGTTGCGAACGGGGCGGCTGACGCCGTCGACGATATCGCAGTGATGGGTGGCCCAGGCCTGCGCGCTCACGGGCGATCCCAGGTTGAGCTCGGTGAAGACGGGCCAGAGGCTGTAGATGCCCATGTCTGCCATGGAGCCGCCGCCGAAGTCGTACCAGCCGCGGAAGACGGTGTGGGTGTAGTGCGGATGGTAGGGGCGGTCCAGGCAGGGGCCGAGCCACAGGTCCCAGTTGAATCCCTTCGGGACGGGCGGCCGGTCGGAAGGAATGGAAGTATACTGCGGCCAAACGGGGCGGTTGCTCCAATTGTGGATCTCACGAAGCGGTCCGATGACGCCTTCCTTGATCCTTGCCGCGATCCGCCCATTTTCCGCGCCGCTGCCGTAAGCCAGCAGGTGTGTGGCGACGCCGGTCTTGCGCGCCGTTTCGATGACCAGCCGGGCTTCATACATGCGGTTGGCGAGCGGCTTGTGCACTAGCACATGCTTGCCTTTCTTCATGGCAGCAATGGCGATGGTGGCGTGCAGGTGATCCGGGGTCATGATCTTGACCGCATCTACGTCCTTCTCTTTCTCAAGAAGCTCCCGGAAGTCCTCGTAGGCGGCGCAAGCCCGGAACTTTTCCTGACCGCGCTGTTTCGCGTAGTAGGTGTCGATGACGTAGCGGCCGACCTCGCGCCCGCCGGGGCAGCCGCTGCTGGACTCCCTCCAGTTGGGGTCATCAAGATACTGGCGGATGCGGCTGCGGATGCTTCCCTTGGACCATTCCACGTAGTCCTCGCTGTCGGCATTGGGGTCGCAGACCGCGACGATTTGAATGTCGGGTTCAGCCAGCAAGGCGCCCAACTCGTTGAAGCCCTGAGTGCCCATGCCGATATGGGCCAGCGTGATCTTGTCGCTCGGCGCGGTGTAACCCTGACCGCCGAGGACGTGTCTGGGAAGAATGGTAAAGGCTGCCGCCGGGGCTGCGGCGCCCAAAAACTGACGGCGGTTGGTTTCCGAAGACATATCATCCTCCCTGCCGGCGGCCGTTCTGTATTGGGAAGGCCTTGGTGTGCCGGCTGGCGAACCAGTATATACCCAAAGCAATGCAGCGGTGGGGCGAAGGCGCACCTGGGGCGCGGGCGAGCGTGGCGGTTGGGACTCCAATCGGCAGCGGCGAATATACGATAATGACGCCGAAGTGGCGCGTGCGGGAGGACGCGCGGCGCTGAGGAGTGAGACGGCGGCAGGCCGGAACCGTACATGAGAATCCTGATTGCAGGCGGAGGAGAGGTCGGTTACCTCACGGCGCGGCGATTGAGCCGGGAAGGCCATGAGGTGACGATCGTCGAGCAGGATGCGGAGCGGTGCGCCTATCTGGAAGAAGTGCTGGACGCCCGGATCGTGCGCGGCAGCGCATCCAGTCCGGACACCCTGCGGCAGGCGGGCATTCAGGACACGGAACTGCTCATCTGCGTTACGGACTCCGACGAAGTGAATTTGCTGGCCTGTCTGGCGGGCCAGGCTGAATCGGCCAGCGTGTTGAAGGTGGCCAACCTGCGCACTCATGAGGTGGAAGAGTGGCGGAGGCTGTGCGCCACGGTCGGACTGAACGTCGACTTGATCATTCACGCGGAATCGGAGCTGGCCGGCCGTTTGCTGCGGGTGCTGGGCACGCCGGGAGTCTCCGACATTATCGACTTCGCCGAAGGACGAGTGAAGCTGTTCGGGATGACGGTGGAGGAGAGCAGTTGGGTGGCCGGCAAGACGCTGGCCGAGCTGGACCGGATGGGGCCTCCGAAACATTCCCTGATCACGATGATTTTTCGCGGCCCAGAGGTCATCATTCCGCATGGCAGCGACGTGCTGTTGCCCGGCGATCAGATCTACATCATCACCCGGGCTGCGGATTTGGAGAGGGTCTTTGCGTTCATGGGCTTGCCGTCGAAAGTGGAATTGAAGCGTGTTTTCATTTTGGGGGGCAAGCAGCTCAGCATCTGGGTGGCGCAGTCGCTGGAGAGGATGGGCGTGGAGGTGAAGCTATTCGAGCGGGACGCCGCGCGCTGCGAGAAGATCGCGCGGGTCCTGGAAACGACGGTGGTGGTTCACGCCGACGGCACCGACGAGGCCACCCTGATCGAAGAGAACGTGAAGGACGCCAGCGCCTACCTGGCCTTCACCAACCACGACGAGGACAACATCATCGCCTCGCTGTTGGCCCGGCGTTTGGGGGCGAAGAAACTGGTGGCGCTCGTCAACCGGCTGAACTATCTGCCCATGGCGCACCGGCTGGGCATTCACACCACGGTAAGCCCGCGTTTATATGCGGTTGATCGGATATTGCAATATGTCCGAAAGGGGCGGGTGCTTTCGGTCACGACCTTCCGCGAGGAGGAGGCGGAGGCGATTGAGCTGGTCGCCGCCGAATCCAGATACACAGGCAGAAAGCTCAAGGAAGTGCGGTTGCCCAAGGGGGCGATCGTCGGGGCGATTGTCCGCCCGGATGGAGAAGTCACCGTGCCGCGCGGAGAGGAATCGATTCATCCGGGAGACCGGGTCATCTTTTTCACGCTGGAACGGGTGGTTCCCGAGCTGGAGTCCGCATTTCTGGCGGCGCCGCGGCGGAGGCCGGCTTGATCCGGGCGCGTGCGCTGGCCCACGTGTTGGGCCTGTTTTTGCTGGGTTTGGCGGGGACGATGGCGATCCCAGCCGCGCTGGCCTGGGCCGACGCCAGCGAGGGGCTGAAGCCCCTGCTCGCGTCGCTGGCCGTTACGGCATCCGCGGGTGCTGTGCTCCGGTGGCGCAACCCCGCGCCGTCCACGGATCTGTCGCGGCGCGAAGGGATTCTGCTGGTGTGCCTGGTGTGGTTCGCGGCGGCGGCTTTCGGAGGGCTGCCGTTCTACCTGTCGCCGCATTTCCCGAGCTTCACCGATGCCTTTTTCGAAGCCGCCTCGGGCTTCACGACCACCGGCGCCACGGTTCTGTCCGAGGTGGCGATACTGGACCGGGGGCTGCAATTGTGGCGCATTCAGACGCACTGGATCGGGGGCATGGGTATCGTCCTGCTGGGCATTGCCATCCTGCCTCTGTTGGGCGTGGGGAGCATGCATCTATACCGGGCGGAGTTTTCCGGGGCAAAATCGGAAAAGCTGAAGCCGAGGATCGCCGAGACCGCCATCGCGCTTTGGAAGATCTATTTCGTCCTGACCCTGGCCGAATACCTGGCCTTGCGCCTGTTTGGCGTGGAGCCATTCGAGGCGGTTTGCCACGCCTTTTCGACCCTGGGCACGGGAGGCTTCTCCACCCGCACGGCCAGCGTCGCCGGCTTCCAAAACCCCGGCGTGGAGTACGTCATCATCGCGTTCATGTTACTGGCCGGAATTAACTTTGCGCGGCAGTATCAGCTCTGGGTCGAAAGGAAGCCGGCTGCTTTTTTCCGGGACAGCGAAGTCCGGGTTTACGCCCTCGTGATCGCCGCCGCTACGGTTGTGGTGCTCGTCAGCCTGCTGCGGCAAGGCGGACACAGCGTAGAGGGAGCGCTGCGCTCCGCGCTGTTTCAAGTCACTTCGATCGTCACAACCACCGGGTTTGTCACGGCGGATTACGAGAAATGGAATCCGCTGCCGCAGATCCTCCTGTTGGCGTTGATGTATGTGGGCGGATGTACGGGTTCTTCCGCTGGGGGCATCAAGGTTGCTCGTGTGATCTTGCTGCTTAAAGTGGTGGGGCGGGAGTTCAAGGCGATGGTGGAACGCAGGGGTGTCTTTGCGGTGCGGGTGGGAGGGCAGGCCATCCCCGATGCTTCCATCCGGAGCCTGCTGAATCTGGTATACCTGGCGCTGATGGTGAACTTCGCCTGCTGCGTGCTGCTGGCGGCCATGGGGGTGGACATCTTGACCAGCATTGCCGCAGTGGCGGCCTCAATGTTCAATATCGGGCCGGGGTTGGGCAGCGTTGGTCCCGCCGAGAACTACGCCCATTTGCCGGCGTTGGCCAAGTGGGTGCTTTCGTTTTGCATGATCGCCGGCCGGTTGGAGTTCTACACGCTGCTGGTGATCTTTAGCCCGGCCTTTTGGCGGAAGTGAAGGTCCGGCAGGCCCCAGAGCGCGCAAGCGTGCAGCGGAGGGCGTCTCAGGGAAGCTCCTGGGTTTCGACGATGCGGCTATCGGCCTGGAATTTCCGGTAATTGGAGAACGTCACATCCACCTCGGCGTTCAATTTCCGCACCAGACCCAGGCGGGCGAAGATCTTCATCCGCGCCGAGGAAGGCAGCCAGATCTCGTCCTGCACGCGCTTTTGTTCGAACCAGAGCTGGCTGCCCGGCTGGAGGCGCGCCAGAATCCAGCCGAAGGAGACGGTCCGGACGGCTTCCGCTTGCACGCGCGCCCAGCGGTATTCATCCTGCGTGATCCACAACAGGCCGCGGAATGCGGGGAGCAGCTTGCCGCGGCGCGATTTGGGCCGGTAGCCGGCAAGGGGCTCGGCCCGGATGCGCCAACAGAGGAAACCGTCCACTTCCTCCTCGCCTTCGATGCGGAACGAGAACGCGTCCGCGATTTCCTTCAGCAGCGCCTTCTGTTCCTCCAACTCGCGCGCATCCTCGCGAGAGAGCTCGCCCGGGTCCCTTTCGGCGGCCTTCCTTCGCCGCGCCATCTCCTTTTCGAGCTTGGCTTGCTCCTTGCGCTCCTCCTCCGCGGACAGAGGCCGTCCGTTCTTGGCGATGAGGCGCCGGTAGGGCGAGCCGTAGAGCACCAGCACCTCCCACTCTTCGCTTTCGACCGACCGCAGCCGGCCTTGCGAATCCAGGCGGCGCTGTTCGGCCTTGACCACATACGTGTAGTTGCGCCGCAGCTCCAGGTCGCGCTGGTCGAGCGCGGTGGAACGCAAAATGATTTCGCGCGGATCTTGGGCGGCGGCCATGGCAGCCAAGCACGCGGCCATCGAGAGGAGGACGGCCGCTTGTTTCCAACCCGCGTACGTGCCGGCCCAGCGCCCGCTATTTGTGCTGCGTGGCCCAGTCGTAGTTGATCCCAGGGTGATCATAGGGAATCCGCCCCTCGTCCTCGGGATTGTAGAAACGGTCCGTGGCGTAAACGAGCACGCCGGTCTCCGTCCCCAGGACCTTGTAGCCGTGACCCACCCCGCGGGGAATCAGCACCTGCCAGGGGCGAAGCTCTCCGGCGTAGATGGTGTTGCGGCGGCCGAAGGTCGGCGAGTCCTTGCGGAGATCCACCAGAGCGATCTGGTACAGCCCGCGCACCGGCGTAAAGCAATCGGTCTGCTCGCGGTGGTAGTGGAAGGCCTTGATGGTCCCGGGGAAATTCACAGCCGCCGAGATCTGGATGCTGCCGGCGGGGAATTCCGCGGTCAGGGCTTGTCCGAGGCGGTACAGTTCGAAAAAACAGCCGCGATCGTCCGGCCAGAGTTGCAGAGGTTGGATGCGGACGCCCTCGATCAGGTCGGGAGAGCCGGGGCGCGAGATGATATGGCCCAATCCTTTGGGACATTCTGGGAGCGCGATCTCAATTCTGCCGCTGGGCATACTGCATTCCATAAACGCGTTCGTAGTAAGTTCGGTACTCGCCGCTGGTGGCTCGTTCCACCCAATCGGAGTGAGAGTCGTACCAGGCCACCGTGGAGCGCAATCCTTCCTCGAGTGCGATCTCCGGCGTCCAGCCCAATTCGTTCCGGATCCGCGACCAGTCGACCGCGTAGCGCCGGTCGTGTCCCAGGCGGTCCTTGACGTGGGTCAGCAGCGAGCCGGGCGCGTCCATAATCTTTAGCAGCAGGCGCAACAACTCCAGGTTTGGCAACTCATGGCCGCCGCCGATGTGGTATGTGGCGCCCGGTTTGCCGTGCTCCAGCACAAGCATCAACGCCCGGCAGTTATCAGACACGTGGATCCAGTCCCGCACCTGGAGGCCGTCGCCATAAACTGGAACAGGTTTCCCCCGGCGGATGTTGGCGATGGCCAAAGGAATCAGTTTTTCCGGGAACTGGTAGGGTCCGTAATTGTTGCTAGTGCGAGTAATGACCGCATCCAGCCCGAAGGTGTGAGCGGCGGCGCGCACCAGGTGCTCAGCCGCAGCTTTGCTGGCGGCATAGGGGCTGCTCGGAGCCAGCGGCGAGTCTTCGCGGAAGTACTGGCCCGGGGGGATGCTGCCGCCCACCTCGTCGGTGGAGATGTAGAGGAACCGGCGCACACGCTTCTCGCGGGCGGCGTCCAACAGCACCTGGGTGCCCAGCACGTTCGTGCGGACAAACTCGGCTGCGCTCAGGATGCTGCGGTCCACATGGGACTCGGCGGCGAAGTGAACAATGGCGTCGCAGTCCTCGGGCAGGGCGGCGCGCACATCCTCCGGCTCGGCCACATCCCCTCGAACCATGCGGTAAGCGGGGTGGTTTTCGACCGGGGAAAGGTTTTCCAGATTTCCCGCGTAAGTCAGTTTGTCGAAGTTAATGATGAGCTGGGAAGGATAGCGGCGGACCCACTGCCGGACAAACTCGGAGCCGATGAAGCCCGCTCCTCCCGTCACGAAAATCGCCATAGTCGCCTTCTCCTGACTCTAGCAAAACGAACCCCTGGGTTGGCGCTCCGGGCCGGTTTACCTATTGGCAAGCGCGAGAATGTGGGCCGGGATCCAGTCCGTGAAATCGGAGCGGCGCTTGCCGCTCCCTTTCATCCAGCTCTGGTCCGGCAACGGCTCGCGCAGGATTTCCGCCACGGTCTTGAAACGCGGCATGGGCTCGACTTGGATGGTCCCTTTGCTGGTCTTCCAAGAGATGGCGCCTTGCCGGGCGACCGCCTCGACGATCTGATTGGTGATTTGGCAGTCGCCAAGCACATAGTCGATCACCCGCTGGTGGTTGCCCTTGCGCCACTCTTTGGGGGCGTCGGCGGCGTTCATCAGCTTCCGCTGCGTAATGCCCATCGCCTCACCCACCGCGGCCAGCGAAACCGGAAACCCGCGCTGGTTGAAGAACTGGAACATCGGATCATAAAGGCCCAGCGCCAGCCGCGCCGCCGCCTCGATGTCCCCGGCATTGTAGCCGATCCATCGCAGATCGAAGCTTAACCCATTCCAGGCGAACAATTGACAGCCTTCGCGCTGTCTCTGAGCAAGATAGTCCAGCAGCTCACGCGCTTTCTGGCGGGTCATCTCGGGCATCGGCTTGCCCTGCGCGTCCTGGGAATAGAACACCTTCTGGCTGCCATCTTGGCCGACGGCCGCGGCCACGGCGATCCGGAAGGGGGCGTGACGGTTGAGGTCTTCGCCCGGCCTCAGATTAAAGACGTCGGCGATTTCGATATCGAAACTAAGGAGGTTCATGGAGATGCAGGGTGGGCGCGGGGCGGGGAAGCGGCTTGCCTGGCGGATGGGTTCCGGCGGTCAGAACCTCGGATGGATTGCGGCCCTCCCGGAGCATGGCCACAAACTGGTCCCGTTGCCGGGCAAAGGCTTGTTTCTCCGCCGGGCTTAACGGATCCAGGCGGGGAGGACGGAGGCGCTCGAAATTCACATAGCTCCCGTTGCGCCGCACTCGGAAGTCCAGGTGGGGGCCTGTGGATAGTCCCGTCGATCCGACCAGCCCGATCTGCTGCCCCTGCTCGACGCGCTGGCCGGAGCGCACAAAGATCCTGGACAGGTGCAGATATTGGGTTTCGTAACCGTTGGCATGCCGGATGGTGATCATGTTTCCCGCGCTGCCGTGGTAGCCGGCCATGGTCACCACTCCGCTGGCGATGGCCTGCACGGGCGCTCCCGCCGGAGCGGCGTAATCGGTCCCAAAGTGGGGGCGGCGGATCTTCAGCACAGGGTGTAGCCGGGAAAGGGAGAAACGCGAGCTGATCCGAGCATCGAACTTGAGCGGAGAACGCAGGAAGGCGGCCTGCAAGGCGCGCCCGTCGCGGGAGAAGTAGCGGGGCTTTCCATCGGCGCCCGGGAACAGGAACGCCTCGTAGAGTGTGCCGGCGTTGTTGTAGCGTGCAGCCAGAATACGCAGATAGGCGGGCGGCTGCCCGTTGGAGTACTCTTTCTTCTCGATCAGAACCTCGAACTCGTCTCCCTCGCGAGGGTCCGTGTAGAAGTCCAAGTCCCAGGCGAACACATCCGCGATCTGCATCGCCAGCTCAGGCCGTTCGCCTGCCCGCTCCATGCTGGCGAACAGGGAACCGCGGATCGTTCCCCGGGCCACTACGGTGCGGATGATGCTGGGAACTTCGACGATGCGCGCGGAAAAACCGTGTTCATTGCGGGAAAGGTGCAGCCTGCGGTCGGCGTCCACAGGGTAGACGAGCGACTCGAGCGATCCATTCCGCGACCAGGCCAGGGTCATTTCCGTTCCCGGACGCAGCTTTCGGACGTCGAAGCAATCCCGCACGGCGGAGACCACGGCCAGCCGCTCGCCTGCGCTGAGCCCCGCTCGTTCGAGCACGCGGATGAAGGTGTCCCGGGCGATCACGGGCGCGGTGGTGAAAGCCTGCCACGCCCCGGCTGCCTGTGCGGGATGCGGGACAGGAGGCGCGGCATACTTCTGCGAGAATACAGACGCCATTGCTGCCGCGGCTCCGGCGATCAAAACCGCCACCGCGACGCGTTGACTTGGGCCCACCGTCCTAATATAATCGACCCTCCGGCTGAAGGCCAAATCGCGGTTCCTGCGTGACACTCCCACGATGGCCCGCAGCGCTCAGCTCCGGACCTTCGAGTAATAAGGCCGGAATTTGCCGTTGCCCGCCGGAGGAAGCTCCTTCACGAATTCAAGTTCCAATGTGACCTGCGGACCGAGCGGCGCCTGAAGGCTTGCCCGCAGCCGGCGCAAGTCCTCAGGGCGCGGTTCGACACCGTCCAGAGGCTGCAACTTCAGCAAAACGCGGTTCACAGCTTCCTGAATCAACTGATAGCGCCTCAGCCAGGGAGCTTCTTTCACCAGGGGCTCCAGCAAATGATAAGGGTGAAGTTTCGATCCGTCCGGCAGAGTGAAGCGGTCGATGACGCGGCCCAGAATCTTCTCCAGGGTGGCGCCTGGCGCGCCGCAAGGACAGCGCAGCGGACCGCGCACCGCCAAATCCCCAACCCAATACCGCAAGAAGGGCATGGCGAAGGAGTGCAGCGCCGTGGCCACGACTTCGCCGGTGTGACCGGGGTCAACCGGGCGCCCGTTGTCCATCACCTCCAACAGGACACAGTCTTCGGCCACATGATATAGACCGGTTTCACTGCATTGGTACGCCAGCAGGTTGAATTCGTGCGCTCCGTAGGTGTCATAGACCGGCGCGCCGAAGCACTCCGAGATCTTTGCCCGCATGTCCGGCGTCAAGGTCTCTCCGCCTGTGGTGATGATCCGCGGCCTGATGCGACGGCGGTGTTCCTCGGTAGCCTCGCTCGCAATCATAGCCAGCGCGTCCGGATAGCCGCCAAGGGTATCCGGCCGGTACTGCGACAGACGTGCCAGGATTTCAGGGGCGGGCAACAGGCAACTGACGCAGTAGCGGCGCATCAGCCCCAGCCGGCGAGCCAGACGGGTTCCGCGCCCATCGATCCGGTCTCCATGCCCTACGACAACCGCAGCCCGCCGGTCGGTCAGCCGCAGTCCCCGCCGAAGCTGCACGCGAAGGCGCAGGGCGTGCAGAAAGCGCTCTTCAAACCAGGTACGGTAAGTTGAGAACGGGTATCCTGTGGAGCCGCTGGTCCGGTGTTGGATGAACCTCTCCCGCTTGAACCCGCGCGCCAGCAGGTCCTCCAAGGGCCTGTCTTGCATCTCATGCCGCATCGCCACGGGCAGCCGCGGCAAGTCCTCCAGACCGCGGATGTCCTCCGGCCGCACTCCGTGCCGGGAATAGAGGTCCCGGTAGAACGGGACGCGCTCGAAAGCGTGACGCACCAGCGCACGAAGCCTGCGGCTCTGAAAGGCCTCCAGTTCCTCGCGGCCCCAACTTGGAGCGCGCAGCGCTACCCAGAGGCTCTCCATGCGTGTGATCAGGCTGGGCATGATTGTCCACCCGATTATACAATTACCGGCATGTGCAGCCCGGCTTGTTTCCGCGATCTTCGGCGGCAACAGGATCGTCTGGCAAACCCGCACGGCCTCCTACTGCATCGGAATCGACGAGTGGACGCCGCTCGGCATCGTGCTGTGCCTGGACGACGGCTGCGACGTGGACCTGATGGAGGAGCGCCTCGGAATCCGGTTCCTCTCGCGGGAGCGCGCGGAACAGTGCCGCCGTGGGTACGGCGACGAGCCGGAAGCCTACGCCCTGTGCAGCAAGAGGCAAGCCCAACTGGAAGAAGTTCTTACCGGCCCTGCCGCCGGGTCCTGGCTGGCGGCCTCCCCCTACCCCAGCATTCACTTGAGCGATCTGGCGCAGCGCCACAACCTCCCCTGCCGGTTGCGGAGCTGGGAGGAATTCCAAAGGTTTTCAAGCAAAGCCGCTCTCCGGGAGTGCGTGGAAGCATTGGACCTTCCCCGCCTGCCGGCGCGCCGCCTGCGGTTGAATGTGTGCCGCTACAGCGAGCTGGCCTCGGAGTTTGGCGCCCGATTTGTGGTCCAGCGCGACATAGACGCCGCCGGACGTGGGACGCGAGTGATCGCGTCGGCGAAGGATTTGGCGGAGGTTGGGGAAACGTTCGTGGGGGACGAAGTTTGGGTAGCCCCTTACGCGGGCGCGCTGTCCTTCAACGTAAACGCGCTTGCCACCGAGGATGGCGCACTCGTGAGCTTCCCTAGCGTTCAGGTCGTGGGGCAACCCGCGCTCAACAGCGCGGCAAGCGGGCACTGCGGCAACGACTTCACCGCTGCATCGGCTGTGTCCGTCGCTATTCTCAGCAGCATTCGCGAACAGACGGCGCGCATTGGGAGCTGGCTGGCGGACCGAAGCTACCGCGGCTTGTTCGGCCTGGACTTCGTTGTGGACGACCGCACCGGCAGGCCCTGCGCGGTCGATTTGAATCCGCGATGGCAGGGTTCCACGTCCCTGCAATCGCAAGCGGAGAGCCGCCAAAGCCGCGTTCCCCTGGCTGCGGCTGAGCTGGCCTGGCGCTTCGGTCTGATGGAGACGGCGGAGTTGATCGCGCTCGAGGACCGCTTCTTCGAGCCGCTCAAAGGAAGTCAAGTGTTTCTGCGGGCCGCTCCTGGGCCGTGGTATAGGTGCCGGAAGGCGGTTCCCGCGGGGATCTACACCCCCGAGCTGGAATACCGCCGTCCCGCGCTCCGGCTCGGCGAAATTGACGCGCCGGACGAAATCGTGATCACGGGCGGCTTGCCGCGCCCAGGGCGCCCGATGCAGCCGGGGTCCGTTGTGGCGCGGCTATGCAGCCTGCGGGCCTGCGTTGAACCTTCGACAGGTTCGCTGTACGGGTGGGCGCAACAGGCTGTTTCGCGTCTTTACGAAGAGCTGGCGCTGGAGGATGCGGAGCCACAGTAAAGGCGTGGTGGGCGGTGCAGGGCTCGAACCTGCGACCTCCTGCTTGTAAGGCAGGCGCTCTGACCATCTGAGCTAACCGCCCGCAACGACCACCATAGCATCCGCCGCGCCGCAGGCGCTACAATCGTGCCCGTGCCCAGCGCGCCGACCTTCACCGAAGTGCAAGCCGCCGCCCAACGCATCCAGCCGTCCGTCCACCGCACGCCGGTCCTGAGCTCGCGCGGCTTTGACGAAGCCGCGGGAGCGCGTGTCTTCTTCAAGTGCGAAAACCTCCAGCGCATGGGCGCCTTCAAGATCCGCGGCGCAATGAATTTCCTCTTGTCGATGACCCCCGAGCAGCGCGCCCGCGGCGTGGTCACGTTTTCTTCGGGCAACCACGCCCAGGCCGTCGCCCTGGCGGCAAGACTGCAAGGAGTCCGCGCCACCATCGTCATGCCGGCGGATGCGCCCCGCTCCAAGCTCGAGGCCACCCGCGCTCAAGGGGCCGAAGTTGTCTTCTACGACCGGCTCAAAGAAGACCGCGAGGCCATCGGCCGCCGAATCGCCGCTGAAACCGGGGCCGTCATCCTTCCCCCTTTCGATCATCCCTGGACCATCGCGGGCCAGGGAACCGCCGCGCTCGAACTCGCCGGGCAATTGGACGAGCCGCCTCAAGCTCTGATCGCCCCCGTCGGCGGAGGAGGACTGCTGTCCGGATGCTCCATCGCCGCCAAGGCGCTCTGGCCGCGCATCCGCATCTTCGGCGCCGAACCGGAACTGGCCAACGACACCTATCTTTCGCTCCAAGCCGGATGCCGCGTCGCCATCCCGCCGCCCGCCACCATTGCCGATGGGTTGCGGGCCACCCAGCCCGGCGAGATCACGTTTCCCATCCTCCAGCAGCATGTGGAAGGCATTCTGCTGGTGAGCGAAGCGGAGATCCGCGCCGCAGTGCGCTTCCTTCTGCTTCGCTTGAAAATCCTGGTGGAGCCGAGCGGCGCGGTGGCAGCCGCGGCGGTGCTCCACCGCAAACTGCCGCCGGATCTCTCTTCGGTCGCCGTGATCCTCTCTGGCGGCAACGTGGACCCAGAAGCGCTGGCCGAGATCCTCCACGCGGGGTGAAGCACACGTGGCTCAGTCTTATGGTGACGACGCGGCCGCGGCTTGCCGGGGCGCGCGGCCGACCGGCGATTGCCTCGCCCAGCCCGGTGCGTAAGACTGAGAGTTGCGACGAATCGCACTCAGCGGTCTCCGGAGGACGGCTCCATGCACATAGAGCCAATTGGCGTAATCCGCACCCCTTTCCGGCAAGCTGCCGGCACCCCCTTGCAGCCTTCGATGGCCCAAGGCGCAGAAGGCACCGTGGAGGTTTTCGCGGAGTATGCGGCGGGACTGAAGGACCTGGAGGAGTTTGAGCGGATCTGGCTGATCTACTGGTTCCACCGTGCTGCGCCGGCGGAGCTGGTAGTGCAGCCCTACATGGATTCAGAACTGCGCGGCGTATTCGCTACGCGCGCGCCCTCCCGACCCAACCCCATCGGCATGTCCGCGGTGAAGCTCCTGTCGGTCGAGGGTGCTCTCCTGCGCGTCGCTGAAATTGACATCTTGGACGGCACGCCGCTGGTCGACATCAAGCCTTACGCGCCCTTGTTTGACCACTATCCGGTGCGCCGCTGCGGGTGGCTGGACCGGCGCAGCCGACGGGATGCGCTGGCCGATGACCGCTTCCAAGAGCCATGACCCGCCTGGCACTGCACGCCAAGGCTCCGGTCGTGCGGCCGACTATCGCCCGGCTGCGCCTTCGATGCTCTTGAGCGCCCTCTCGGTGGCGGACAGCAGCGCCTCGGCCCCGACAGGCGCGCCGGTGGCCCCCTGCATCCACAGATCCGGCGAGATGTCCCCTTGCCGGGTCACCCGCTCGATCTCCGGGCCGATCTTCCCCACCTTGCGCATGTGTTCATCCAACTGGTGCGCGATCAAATGGCCGATGGGGTAGTCAGGCAAGTAAAGATTCGACTGGATCATGTGCGAGTATACCGCCAGCAGCACCACATCCCTTTGCTTGAACACCGGCGCATAATACCGGTTCCACACTTCCGCCGCGATCCGCAACACCGCTTCCTTCAGCTCCCGCGGCGTGGCGTTCGGATGCTCGTACATCCAGCGCCACACGTCCATGTCCACCAGCGCCACGGCGGCGATCTCGCAAGTGGCCCAGTAGTCGTTCAGGGTCTTCAAGGCCACTGCGTCCGGAGTCTCTTTCTCCAGGCCGAGCAAGGCCAGATCGTTGGCTTGGAAAACGAAGGCCACCGCCTCGGTGAAAGCGGTGTTCGGAACTCCTGCCAGGAACCAGTAGTCGACGTCCTTCAGCGAGAAGGTCTGCTCGACGTTGTGCCCCATCTCATGCACGGCGATATTGAAGCCCTTGTAGTCCATCCCGCCGGGAGGCACGCGCGTGCGCAGCCGCGCCGGGGCTTCCCGCATCTGCGCGCCCCAGGCGTGCCCAGAACCGCGCGCCGGCTCCACTACGATGTTCTTTGCCAGATACTCGGCCCGCTCCGGGCTAAAGCCGAGCTGCCGGAACATTCGCGGCATGTCTTGGTGGTAAGCCTCGGGTGTGGGATACCGCTTCCGGGTGATCTCGTCAAGCTGCGCTTCCGTATACTTGCCGCGCGGGCGGAAGCCGTTGTACCAGATGTCGAACGGATCCAAGGGGCGCCCCAGGCGCCGCTCGATCAGCGCCGCCACCTTGCCCAGCAGCGGCGAGGAAAGCACCTGCTCGAACATCTGGCGCACCCGGGCTTCGGGCAGCTCGCGCACTTCGTCAAACATCCGCGCGATGTGAGTCGGCGCCGAGGGCGAGTAGGGATCCACCCGTTTCAGGGCGCGGAAGTTGCCAAGCAGCATCTCGTAGCGCGTATCCGGCTCCGGCGCGTTCGAAGCCTCCGGAGCGCCTTCCGCCGGAAGGTCATAATCCTTCACCTCAGACACGCGCACCGCATTCGAGGCCGGGACCCAGTCCAGACGCGGATTGTTGATCACCGCCTTGGGGATCGTCTGCCGCACGATGTGCTCCATCACCTGTGCAATCAACCGCTGCCGCGGCAGCCCGTCCTTCTCCGCATACTCCGCCTTGATCTGATCCCGCAGATTCCAGTGCGAGAGCAGCCGCATCTTCGGCGGGAACAGCCTCCGCCCCTCGCTGTCCAGCACATGATGCATCCACAGGTTGTACTCGGCGATGTACTGCTCCGAGCGTGCGGTAGCCTGCGCAATCTCCAGATTCACATCCGCCGGAACGCGCCTCCGGAACCGCTGCGCCAGCCGCGCCTCGGCCCACTGCCGCCGGGTCCAGCTCGGGCCGTCCTTCAAGCGCTCCTCCAGCGTGGTCAGCGGAAAGTTCAGCAGGACGGTGAACGCTAGCTTGTTGTTGAACAGATCATCCGTGATGTGGGCCGCCGGATCGTAGCCGGCGAAGATCTCGTCAAAGGGCAGCACCGGGCCCAGATCCAGGTCCAGTTGGCGCCGGAAGGCTATCTGGATCTCGTTCATGTGGCCGTCCAGCTTTTCAAACAAAGCCTGCGTGCGCTCGAACAACGCATCCAGCGCCGCCTTCTCCCCGTAGAAATTCCGGCGCACAAACTGTTCAAAGGCCGCCCGGTCTCCATCGGACTCTCTCCAAAACGCGGCTGCCTGCTTCAAGCCCCGCTGGATCCGCGACCGCTGCGCCTCGCCATAGCGTGACACCAACTCCGCTTCCAGTTTCGGCGTAAGATCGTCCAGTTTCACCGCCCGCCGTTCCTCCCTCCCGCCGCACGATACGGCTGCCATCGCCAGCACTACCGTCAGACCACGCACCAACGAGCCCATCTTGGATCTCTCCTCGAATCAAGTTTCACTCTTTTCCGCCGTCCCTGTCTCAGCCCGACCCTCCGCCGGCTCTTCCCGCTGTCCCTTCGCCAGCCAGGCGTCCCAACCGCACAGCGCGCCCGCCACAGCCGCCGGCCACCACAGCCGGTGCGCCGCCGCCAGTAGTCCGAAGAACACGATCACGCTCAGCCCCACCCAGCGCGGGCCCGGGCCCTCCACCCGCACGTTCCATCCTGCGGCCAAAAGCACGGCGCTCACCACCAGCCACCCCGTGAAGTTGGAAAACGGTACCCCGTAATACGGCCCCGGAGCGTGCCACACCCAGTATCCCAGCCCCAACGTCGCCACCGGGTCGATCAGAAGATCAATGGCCGTCATCCATACCGCTCCGGCCACCACCGCCACCCAGAGGTTCATCTCAAGCCGGCCCAGGCGGTTCTTCACGTAGGCCAGCAGGATCACCCAGGCGCAGGCCATGACCACTGGAACCCCGGCCAGTTGCGGCTGCAAAACGCCACTGTAGGAGTAAGGGCCGAACAACAGAGCCACCTGCACACCGCCCACCTCCGCCAGAAATCCCCCGGCGCCCACCGCCGCCAGCCATAGCCTGCCGCTAGAGGCGCCGAGCAGCACGAGGGCCGCGGCGCAAGCCAGAAAGGCCGGCGCGGTCCACTGCGCGCCCGGCGGCGTTCGCTGCCAGAAAAAGTGGGCGCTCACCCCGCCGCCCCACAGCAGGCCGTAGAAGCAAATTAGCGAGTAGATCAGTATGCGCGTTTTCACGCCCTGCCTCCCCAATCCCTCAGGATGAGCCGCACCGTGATCTCCGCGGAAATCAGGACCATGGGTACGCCGCCGCCCGGATGATAGCTCCCGCCTGTGCAGTATAACCCCCGCATGCCTCGAACGCGGTTAGGAGGGCGGAGGAACGCCCGCCGCCAGCCGTGCGAATTCTCGCCGTAGATCGCTCCGCCCGGGGCTAGAAATCTCTTCTCGAACCGGCCCGGATGCCAGACATCGAAGATCTCGAGCGAGTCCGCCAGAACCGCCAGGCCGCTGCGGCGCAAGCGTTCCAGCATCCGCTGCGAGGCCACTCGGGCTGCCGCCTCATTCCAGGCCAAAAGTCCGTCTCCTGGAGCGTTCGCCATCAAGAACAAGGATTGACCGCCGGGCGGCGCCATGGTCTCGTCGCGCGGCGCGTAGACATACACCGTCGGATCTTCCGGCAACATGCTGCGGTCGAACAGGTCCGCGAATTCCCGCTCGTAGTCCGCCGAGAACACGACCGTGTGCGCGCTCCAGTCCGTCAGCGCCGTACGCAGCCCTGCCAGCAGAATTACGCCGGACAACGAGCGGCTCTCGGGCTTGAAACGCCTCTTCCCGTCCAGCATTTGCTCCAGGCTGGCCGAGTCGCCATTGAATACGACGACGGGGCAAGCCAGCCGGCGCCCGTCGTCCAGCCGCACCCCAGTCACTCTCTCTCCGCCGCCCTCGATTTCCGCCACCGCTGCGCCAGCCATCACTTCCACACCCCGCTCTTTCGCCAGCCTCAGCAACGCCTCCACGATGCGGTACATGCCGCCCTTCACGCGCCAGGCGCCGAAGGTGTGCTCGATGTAGGGGATCACCAGCAGAGTCGCCGGGCAGCGGTAGGGAGATGACCCCACGTACGTGGGATAGCGGTTGTAGATGCGCCGCAGGCGCGGATCCTTGACGAACCTCGCCACGGTCTGCGCGTAATTCCCCCAGGCGTGCCGCAACGGGAAATGCCGGAGAGAGCCCGCCGCTGGGAGGCCAAACGGCAGCAGCGGATGGTTGAGAAAGAATGTCCCTTCGGAAAGGCGGTAGATGCGCTCACCGAGCTCGTGCAGCCGCCGGGCTCCTCCCGCATCCGCTGGGGCGATCTCGCGCACGGCCGCAAGCCAGTCCTCCGACCGAGCGGGCACCCTGATGCGACAGCCATCCGGGTAAATGTACTCCGCGTGCGGATCGAGTGGCTCCAGTTGCAAGTGATCCTCGATCCGTTCCCCTAGCGCAACGAACAGACGGCTCAGAACGTGGGGCATCGTAAGCAGCGTGGGGCCGGTGTCGAAGACGTAGCCTCGCGTGCTCCAGCGGTTCATCTTGCCTCCTGGCGTCGGGCCGTTGTCACAAACCGTCACCTCCCAGCCCGCGGCCCGCAAGCGAAGCGCCGCCGCCAGTCCACCCAGACCTCCTCCGGCAACAACGGCTCTCAACTTCTGGCGTACCTCCTTCCCTTCCATTCCACCCCGCCATGTTTAGTGCGCCACCAACTGGAGAGGCCGAGAACCAGCAGAAAGCTCTCGGCCAGCGGGTGAAGCGCGCAACTCCACAGTGGGTGGCGGAACCGCATCGCCAACAAAACCCGCATCGCCAGCACACAACCCGCTGCACTCCAGCTCAGCCCCAGGAACGGCCCAAGAAACACTACGCCGTGCAGCGCCAGGAATAGCCAGAAGCTCAGCGGAGAGTGAAAAGCCGGGTAGAAGTTCTTATGGAAACCGCGCCAGATCTGGCCCAGGCCCTCGTACATCCTCGTTCGGACGACGTGCTGCCCATCCAGGCAAAGCGACCTCTCCCCGCACTGCCGCCAAACACGCGCCAGCACAGTGTCCTCAAACAGTTCCCCCCGCACCGCGGCGTGGCCGCCCACGCGCTCGTAGGCATCCCTCCTGACCAGAATTAGGGCCCCGTGCGCCAGCCCCAGCGATGCGTCGGAAGGGCGCGTCAGCGCCAGCGGCGCCGGATATAGGGTGAAGACCACAAAATTCAGCATCGGCATCAGCAGCTTTTCCCAAAGGCCCCTCACCTCCAGGCCCGGCCAGCAGGAGAGCAATGTCAATTCCCGCCGCTTTGCCTCCGCCAGGATGCTCCGCAAAGCGTCGGCCGCGAGAATGGAGTCCGCATCCAGAAACAGCAACCAGGGCGAACGCGCGTGCCCGGCGAGCGTGTAGCAAGCAAAGGTCTTCCCGCACCAGCCCTCCGGGAGGGGGAGCGGCGGGATCCGGCGGACCCGGGGATCTTTGGCCGCGTAGCGTGCGACCACCTCGGCTGTGCCGTCCTCGGAGTGGTCGTCATAGATAAGGACTTCACGGACGCACGGCTGGCCGAGCAGCGCATCCAGGGCCGCGGGGAGCTTGTCTTGCTCATTGCGCGCCGGGATCAGCACCGACACATCTTCGTCCAGGCTATCGCTCCGGCCCCGGACCCGCGGCCACCACGCCACATTCGCCGCCACCAGCGCCAGCAGCGCGGCCGCCACCGCCAGTATCCACATGAGTGTTCTCCACAAGAACCGCTGCCCGCTGGGCGATGCCCTCGGTGAATTCACAAAGCGCATCCAACTCGCCGCACGCCGGCAGTCCTGCCCGCAACGTCGTCACCGCCGCTTCGATCAGCCCCTGCATCCGCAGCCGGGCTTCCTCAATCCCGAAACCGGGCGCGAAGACACGCCTCCCGTGGCGGAGATCCTGTCCGACGGTCTTGCCGGCCAGACGCTCGCTGCCCAGCGCGTCCAGCAAGTCGTCGCAGATCTGGTAAGCCTCGCCCGTCAGCGCTCCGAAGCAGGCCAAGGCATCCAGTTGCTCGGGGGCGGCTTGTCCCGCCATCCCTCCGGCGGTCAGCGCAAAGCGCATCAATGCGGTGGTCTTTTCGAACCGGCTGGCTCCGGCGCCGTTCAGATCCGCGGCCTGGCCTCCCGTCATCCCGTTGCAGCCGGTCGCCTGCGCTGCTTTGCTAACGATCGGCGGCCACGGAGCAAAGATCGCGAAGGCCTCCGCATACAGAGCCATGGCCGCGAGAATCGCTACCGCCTCTCCGTACGCCACGTGCAACGCCGGGCGGTGGCGGCGCGTCTTGGCGTCGTCCATCGCCGGCAGGTCGTCCAAGATGACCGAACTCAGATGCAGAAATTCAACCCCGCAAGCGATCTGAAGCGCCGTCTCCGCCGGAGTGCGAAAGACCCCGGCTGCCAGCAGGCACAACAGAGGCCGGACGCGCTTGCCGCCGCTCGAGATGGCGTACATCAGCGCCTCGTTCAGTTTCTCCGCCCCGGCCAAAGAGGATCTTGGACACAACCGCCGCAGCCGCGCTTCAATCTCTGGGCCGTACGCTTCAGCGAACGCGCTCAAACGCTCCGGCATTTCTGCCTCCTCAGCAGAACCTCAACCACCGCCTCCGGAGTCTCGGTGAGCGGCAGGTGTCCGGCTCCGGATAATTCCGCAATTTCGGCCTGCGGCCACAGGCGCTGATACACGGCCGCCGACTTGCGCACGGAAGCAAAGGTTTTCGCACCATGCACAATCGTAATCGGAGCCTGAATCCCGCCGAATGCCTCCGGCCCGGGGATCTCACTCAAGATCCGTAAATAGGCCAAGGTCACGCGCGCCGGAATCGAGTCGAATCCTTCGGTCAAATCGGTGTCCCGCTTACGCTTCCGCGACAGCGAAACGTTCACCAGCCACCGGCCGATGGGATTCTGAAACGAACAGGCATAGGCGTAACGACCAATCGTTTTCGAGGCAAAGACGCTGAAGTACCACGGCCAGTAAGCCAGTGGATCGATCAAGACAATCCGTTCCCAATCCAACCGCCTGCCCCTCTGCTCTAACCTTTTCACGGCGCACAGCCCGAGCAATCCTCCGCTGCAATTCCCCAACAAAGTCAAGGTGGGCGCCGCCAGTTCTTGCATCAACTCTGCAATCTCATCCGCCACGGCCGCCAACCGCCATTCTGTCGGCGCCGGACTCCGCCCGCAGCCCGGCAAGTCCGGCGCGAACAAGGATACCTCCGGGGGGAGGTAGGGCAAAAGCGGGACAAACGTCCGGTGGTCTCCGCTCCAGCCATGCAGCCCCAGAATGCGCTGCGGCCCTTGCCCGTAACGCTCAACGTACATGGCTTTGAATCCTCTGCACCGTGAGCTTCCCGCTCAGCACGACCATGGGCAACCCTGTCCCCGGCGTGGTGCTGGCGCCGGTGAAATACAGCCCACGGACGCGCCGGCTGTAGTTCGGCGGGCGGAAAGGTCCCATCTGGACCAGCGTATGCGCCGCTCCAAACGCGGATCCTTCATAGAGTCCGAACCGCTCCTTCCATTCCACCGGCGTCCACACTTTCTCCTCTTGGATGCAGCTTGCGGCGAAGCCGGCGCCGCAATCTCTCAGCTTCCGGAGAATGGTCTCCCGCAACCGTTCCGTCTCTGCTTTCCAGTCCACGCCGTTCAGGCGCCGCAGCAGCGGGACCGGCACGAGCGCGAAAACGGCGGACAAGCCATCCTGGGCGAAACTTGAGTCGCTGGCGTCAGGCGCGGCCACATAGAACGCCGGATCCGCCGGAACCGAGCTTCCGAAGTTCAATTCACGGAACGCCGCCGCATATTCACTTGGAAGAAAGATCGTGTGATGCCCCAGCCCGCCGGGCCGCCCCTTCACAGCCCAGTAAAAGGTCACCACCGACGGCGACATCTTGAGCCGCGGCGCGGGCTGGCCGGCCAGCTCGGTCAGGGTCACCGGCAAGTCGGCGTTGGAGACCACCACGGGGCTTTCGAGCTCGGCGCCGTCTTCGAATCTCACCCCGGCCACTTGCCCGTTGCGGTGCAGAATCTGGCTCACCCGCCGCCCGGTGTGGATCTCCGCGCCCATCTCTCGCGCCAGTTTCTCCACCGCCTCCACCAGCGCGTAGATGCCGCCCTCGGGAAGCCACAATCCTTGCGCCAGCTCCCCGTAAGGAAGGATCGTGAACAGACCCGGCAACTCGAACGGAGAACCTCCCAAGTACATCGCATAGGATCCCAACGCCTCCCCGATGCGCGCCGAACGGAAATACCGCCCCAGCTCCGCGTGCATCGAGCGCCACAACGCCGTGCGGAGAATTTCGCGCGCGGTTAATCGCGAGAAATAGCGGAGGGGATTCTCTTCGTTTTGCAGGACGAGCTTGTGGAACGTAATTCGGAACTTTTCACTGGCATCCGCCAAAAAACGCTCCAATCCCCGCGCGGCCCCAGGCTCCAGCCGCTCAAACTCCGCCCGCAGCCGCTCCAAATTTGACGAAAGCGTCAGATGGCCGCCGTCCGGCCACCGGTAGGTGACCGAGGGATCCACGGGCAGCAGCTTCAGATACTGGCCGAGCTCCTTGCCGGCCGCCTGGAACAGCTCTTCGAACACCCACGGGTAATTCAGCAACGTCGGCCCGGTATCAAACCGCACGCCTCTCAAGGTCAGACGATTCGCCCGTCCGCCGGTCGTTTGGCCCGCCTCGAAAACCGTGACCTTCCACCCCGCCAGGCGCAAATGGATTGCCGCGCTCAATCCGCCCAGCCCAGCCCCAATCACGGCCGCCCGGCGGCCCTGGCCTCCCTTGCCCGCCTGGATCTGAGTTAGAGCGCCCATCCGCGCACTCCTCTAAAGCAGCCCCGCATAGGCCAGTGGCACCCGCCAGTACTTGTCCGGAGGCAATACCCGGAACTTCTCCGAGGGACTGACCGAGACTCTGTGCCGCACCGGCGCATCGCCCTCCAGAATCCGCCGGTTCAGGCTCTGGTAAACCTCAATACAGGACCCGATCGCAGCCCGGCACCCGGGCGCAAACACGTTCAAGTTCTTTCGCGCCGTTTCGTACCCTGATTCCGCCTTACTGGCCAGCGCCCGGATTGCGCGCTTCAATCCAGCTTCGTTCCGCTCCTCCAGATAATTGAAAGGGTCAAGCCCTTCTTGCGCCAGCATGTCCAGAGGAAGGTAGAGGCGGCCGCGGCAGTGATCTTCAAACACGTCGCGGGCGAAATTGGTCAACTGGAGCGCGATGCCCAGTTCCCGGGCGCAAACCAATGCATCCACAAGGCGTGCGCCTGGCGCATGCCCATAGACGTGGGTCAGAAAATACCCCACGACGATCGCGCTGCCGTAGACATAATCGTCAATGAGCGATGCGAGCGTGGCAAAGGGCGTAGGCCTCACATCCCTCCGCATCGCGCCCAGAAACGACAAATAGTGTTCCCTCGGGATGCCTCGCCGCCGCACAACTTCCGCGAAACCAGCCAAAATCCATGGCGTCCCGGCGAGGATCCGCGCGCGCAGGCCTTCCTGCGCAACAGCCTTCAGGTACGCCTCCTCCCAGCCGTCCAATAGCTTAAACTTCTGTTGCTCAGGCATTTGGAACGTGTCCACAATCTCGTCCGGATACCGCACGGAGCCGTAGATGACCTCCACCTCCGCGCGCTCAACCGGGGGCAGAAAGCGGGTCACCAGGAAGAAGCTGCTGCTGTAAGTGCGCAGAACTCTCCTTGAAGCGCGAACCAGGAGCCCCCAACCGCCATGTTCCGATCGCGCTCGGCCGGCCCTGGCGCGCATCTCGTCTTCGAGCCGCTTCCAGTACGAGTAGCTCCAAACCACGGCAACAGACTACCAGATCCAGGCCGGCACGCAAGCCCGCCCATATGTACGATGAACAGCCCGCCGGCTGCGGTGCAATTTGAGCACCCTCCGTGCCTAAGGCGGCATCTTACAAGCAGGCCGGAGTTGAGTCCGGCCAGACGGCTTGAGAAAACTTTCGGCTTGCAATGTGGTTTTCGCAACCATCGAAAACAGTGCATACTGGCTGAGGGGCGAGAGGCAACGCTGATGGCAAGAAATCTTTCTCGAACCGCCGCGAGCGCGTTTTTGGGCATGCTGGTAGCGGCGGCCTTGACGGCCGCTCCTCCCGCTCACATCTCCGATGGTGAGGAGTCCTCCCGCGGCGTCTCACCCGAAACCGGCCCAACTCCCCTCGCTGCGGATCCCGTGGGCGCGGCGACAAGCCCTCTTGTGTGGGAGCCGCTTACCGGCCGGGAGCGCTGGCGTTACTACTGGAGGGAGACCTTTGCAAGTCCCCTAATCGTCCCGCGAACGGGTTTTCCTGCCCTCGTCCGGCACCTGCGAAACGACCCCGAGGGATGGGGCCAGGGAGCCTCGGCTTACTCGGTCCGGCTCGCCGACCGCTACGGCCGTTTCTTTCTCCGCCAAAGCATCGAGTCCGCCGGCGCCGCTGCGCTGCGCCATGATCCGTGGTATGCCCCCAGTGGGCGCACGAGCCTCGGCGGCCGTGTGCTCCATGCCGTTACCTCCGCGTTCCTAACCCGCGACAGCGCAGGCCGCATGGTTCCGCATTGGTCGCGCTACGGGGCCATCGTCACTGCGGAATACCTGGGTAACGCCTGGATGCCCCCCGGTTACCGGACCACCGAGGAAGCCTGGCGAGGCATTGGCATCCAGTTCGGAATCACAGCTTCTTTCAACTTGGTCCGTGAGTTTACCTCACCGCGCCCGGATCCATGGAAGGGCAGGGACTGAGTCACGAGGTTTTGGATTGAGCTATGAGGTTTTGGATTTTGATGCGTCTCTCTAATTGCGTTCCACTCTTGTTTCTGACTTTCGTATTGGGCGCCGGCTTCAACTTCGCCTCCGCCGGCGAAGCACCCCTCGAAGTCGTCCCCTCCGTGGATTTGAACCGCTACGCCGGCAAGTGGTATGAAATCGCCCGGCTGCCCAACCGCTTCCAACGCGACTGCGCCGGCAACGTCACGGCCACCTACACGCTGCGCCCGGACGGCAAGATCCAGGTCCTGAACCAGTGCGCTTCCACTGACGGAAAGAACAAGTCCGCGCGCGGCACTGCCCGGCTCGTGGGCGGCAAGGAGCCGAACACGAAGCTCAAAGTCAGCTTCTTCTGGCCGTTCAGCGGCGACTACTGGATCATTGAGCTGGACCCCGAATACCGCTGGGCTGTGGTGGGAGAACCCCGCCGCCGCTATCTGTGGATTCTCAGCCGCGAACCGCAAATGGCGGTGGAGACTTACCAAGACCTTTTGAAGCGAGCCGCCGAAAAAGGCTTCGACGTCAACCGTCTGATCCGGACCCAGCAAACTCCGTAAGAGTCTGGACCTTTCCGCTTCGAGGTGACCCCCCTCACCGTCCGGTGCTTTCAAAGACGATGACCGATACGTCTCCGAAGTTCCCTCGCCGCTGCTGCTCCCACAGTCCGGGCGCAAGGCGTCCGGCAAACCATTGAGCCCACTTTCCGGCCCCTCCCGCTGGTCCGTAGACGATGAACCGGCCGGCCGGCGCCAGCTTCGTCCATAGCAGATCCTCCGCCACGGCCAGGCTTTCCTGTTCCGGCTCAAAAGGCAGCGGGTAGACCTTTCCTCGTACCGGGTACACCACCAGATGCGAGTACAGGAAACCATCCGCCGGGTAGTCCGGGCTCCAGGCAGGCGGCTTGGCTTCAATGTACGGACTCGGGCACGCAACCGGCGCAGGCCGTTCCCGCACCAGCTCAGAAACAGCTCGCGACGCGCCCCGCCAGTCCGAATTGTGATGCGGAGGCCATAAGACATCCCACCGCCCCAACAGCGCCAGCGCCGCAACCCCCGCCGCCAGCGCAGCGCTCCTCCAGTGCCGAGGCGGCAGGCTCATCGCAACTGCGGCCGTGGCCGCCAGCGCCGCTCCCGGCAGGCCCAAGTACAAATACCGCGGAACGAAAACACTGTGCCCCGTCAGCCAGGAGAAACCAAATAACAGCACCGGCAGCGCCAGCCACCAGGCTCCTATCAAAGCCCAGGCATCCGCCATCAACCGCGTTTCGCCGTGCCCCCTTCGAAGCGCGCGCGCCAGCAGCGCGGCGGCCAGCCCGACGCCAGCCACAAACCCCAGCTTCAAGGCGTAGACCAGCTCCAGCGGCGTCGGCCGCGGCACGACCACGTGCGCCCCCGCCTCCTTCATCAAGCTCAGGGCTTGGAACATCACCGGAACCAGCGAGACCGCAACAGCTCCGAAGACCGCCGCCAGGGTTCCGGCACGGACTTTCGTCTCTTGGCGCGCCAGCCGAATCGCGGCATAAACCACGTAAATGCCGTACAGCGGCCAGAACACCAAATGAATCCTCCACAACAGCGCCGCCAGTACGGCGAAACCAAGCCCATGGCGCCAGCGGCCTTCATCCAGCCATCGCGCCAGCAGCCAAAGGCTCGCCGCCAGCACGCACGTCCCCAACGCATAAGGCCTGGCGTCGGCCGCCTGGTAGTTAAAGCCGCGGAACAACAAGCAGGCGAACGCTGCGAACCAGGCCGCCTGCGGGTGAATCAGCCGCGCCGCCAAACGAGCGATGAACCACAGCGCAACGCCCATGGCCACGAGCGATGGGATGCGGTAGGCCGTCTCCGACAGGCCGAAAAAGCGGTCCGCCAAGGACGGAAGAACGTAGTAGAGGGATGCCGGCACTTGCCGCGCCACCGACAGAGTCGGGTCATCCGCGCCGCGCCGCACCACAAACGCGGTCCCCGTCTCATCCACCCAGAAGCTGGTGGGCAGCGGCATCACCCACAGCCGCACAATCGCCGCCGCCATCAGCAGCGCCGGCAGCCAGCCGCCGGTCTTGCCTTGCAGGAATCGAGACCCTGTCCCAGCGCCGTCCTCTGGGAAAGGCCGGCTGCCGGCGCTCATCGCCCTCCGCCTGCGATTAGATTCGCCGCCTCCTGCCGGGTCAACGTCTTCGAAAAGCGGAACAATTCTGTCCGGTGCAAGCCCCACTTGGCCAGGGCGAACTCCAGCGTGGTCCGCAGCACCCCGAAGCCGTAGCGCACGCTGCGCCGGAAGTTGATCGTGCTCGCCTCCGGGAAGTACCGCGTCGGACAGGAAATCTCCCCAATCCGCGCCCCGGCCAGGATGGCCTGCGCCAGGATCTGGTTGTCGAAGACGAAATCGTCCGAGTTGCGCTGCCAGGGCAATGCTTCCAACAGCTCCCGGCTGAAGGCCCGGAAGCCCGTGTGGTACTCCGACAGGTGCGCCCGCGTGAACCAGTTCTGGAAGACCGTCAAAAAACGGTTTGAGAGGTACTTATAGAAGGGCATGCCTCCGCGCAACGCCCCGCCTAACAGCAGGCGGGATCCCAGCGCCAGATCGTAGACGCCATAAGCCACCATGCCCGCCAGTGGAGCCACCAGCAGGGGCGAGTATTGATAGTCGGGGTGCAGCATCACCACCACGTCGGCGCCGCTGGCCAGCGCCTGCGAGTAACAGGTTTTCTGATTCGCCCCGTAGCCCAGGTTCCGCTCGTGCACGGCCACGCGGATGCCCAGGGCCCGCGCCAGCGCCACGGTGCCGTCCGAGCTGCGGTCATCCACCAGAATGCACTCATCCACGCATTCGGGCAGTTCCCGGACGGTAGCCTCCAGGGTCCGCTCGGCGTTGTAGGCCGGAAGAACCACTACGATGCGTTTGCCGTTGATCACGCCGCTGTCCGCGTGCGGCGAACGAGCCGCCGCGCCTTCTTCTGCGTTGCTCCTCCTCTGGCATCGTAACCGAAAATCCGCCCGCCCGGTACGCCGTGCGCGCGGAATTTCTCCCTTCAACGCCCCTGTTTCACGCATTCCCATGAGGAACAGAGCCCCGTCCCCCGGCAACCGCAACTGTGAGCGGTTTGCTGCGCGGTTCGAGCAATTAGGTCTCTCACCAAAGAGGCCCGAACGGAGTCGGGGTTTCCCCCGGCAGTGGCCTGGGCGGCCTTCCAGCGCTGAGGTCAACAACAGAGGCAGCGCCAAAGCGGCGTCTTGCGTACGAGTGGCCCTACCGTCCGGGACTTCAGGATGCGCGGCCCTCCGGGGCAGGCATTCTTGCCTGCGCCATTTTCCCGCCGCCCTTCATCATTCGCCGTTGTGCCACGCCCGCTCATGCGCTCCCCTGTGCCACTGAGGCGCCCATATCGACAAAGTTTTGTCGATCTGAGTCCGCCGATTCTCTGCTGCCCCGAAGGGGCC
>JAIMAR010000177.1 GCA_023511855.1 Bryobacteraceae bacterium | reverse complement strand
CTTCTAGGGCGTGAGGGCTTTGATGCATCGATTCTTGGTGAAAGGGGATACGAAGATGTTTGGAAACCGTTTTGCGTTTGTAGCCGCCGTGGCGGCGGCTATGGCTATGGGGAACCTGTGCTGGGCACAGCAAGCGGCCAATCCGTTGGTGGAAGGACAACAGGTTATCCACAACATGGTAAAGAACAACATCATCCGCGCCGCGGAAAAGATGCCGGAGGAGCATTATCCGTTCCGGCCGGTTCCGGAGGTGATGAGCTTTGCCGAGATGCTGGGGCATATCGCGGATTCGCAATACAGTTATTGCGCGAGTGTCACGGGTGAAAGGAAGCCTTCTCCGGGTCTTCAGAAGAAGCCGAACCTGAGCAAGGGGGAGCTGGTGGCGGCGTTGAAGGAAGCGTTCGCGGTTTGTGACCAGGCGATTGCATCTCTGACGGACGCCAAAGCGGTGGAGCTTGCGCCGTTTTTCGGAAGGCAGGCGCCGAGGCTGACGATTCTGACCTTCAACACGGCCCACAATGACGAGCATTACGGGAATCTGGTGACCTACATGCGGATGAAGGGGCTGGTGCCGCCGTCGAGCGAAGGGCGGCGCTGAAGCGGCGGCAGGGAGAGATTCTGCCGCCGGGCCGCCCCGTTGATGCGTGCGCTGGGCTTGCAGGGCGCACGCGCAGGTTGGATAATGTTTTGGGAGGTGAAGGCGGTCAAGCTCACAAGAGCATCTGTGTGGACGCCTGAGGACCCTCGCTTGCGTCCCGCTTACGCGGTGCCCGAAGCCGCGCATTATCTCCGGCTGCCGGTAGCCACTCTTCGCAGTTGGGTGGCAGGGCGGCTTTACCCG
Source organism: Bryobacteraceae bacterium (assembly GCA_023511855.1). Classification (GTDB taxonomy): domain Bacteria; phylum Acidobacteriota; class Terriglobia; order Bryobacterales; family Bryobacteraceae; genus JAIMAR01. The sequence continues at coordinate 7,528 of JAIMAR010000177.1, read as the reverse complement.
GTGTCCGGCCAGCGGCGGAGGTCGAAACCGGTCGTTCACTTAGACGACCCGAAACGCCGGTTCCTATCCTTTCTCAATCTGGTGGAGGCGCATGTTCTGGCGGCCATCCGCCGCCGGTACGGCGTGCAACTTCCGAGAATCCGCCGGGCGCTGGATTACGTCCGCCGCGAGTTCCACGTTGATCGTCCTTTAATTGAACAGGTCTTTCAGACGGACGGCCTTGACCTGTTCGTGGAAAGTTACGGCAAGCTAATCAACGTTTCGCGGGAGGGGCAGCAGGCGATGAAGGAGATCATCGGGGTGTACCTCCAGCGGATTGAACGCGATGCCCGGGGCCTGCCGATCAAGCTTTATCCATTCACGCGAGACACGGAGTCCGGGGCCGCACTGAGGTCGGACCCACGGCTTGTGGTCATCAGCCCAACTGTGTCGTTTGGCCGGCCGGTGATCGCAGGCACGGGGATCCCCGTTTCGGCAATTTACGAGCGGTACAAAGCTGGCGACTCCATCGCGGAGTTGGCCCGGGACTTTCGTCTGGAGCCCAGCCACATTGAGGAAGCGATCCGCTGCGAAGCCGCCTGAGGGAACTGTCTTCTTTTTAGACAGGTCCTTGGGGAGCGAACCACTGCGCAGCGCATTGGCGGCTGAGGGTCTGGCTGTTGAGATCCACGACGATCACTTTCAACGGGATGAGGAGGACCAAGTCTGGTTGAAAGCGGTCGGGCAGCGGCGGTGGGTGGTGCTTACCAAGGACCAGCGGCTACAATACCGGCCTCTGGAAATCGGAGCACTCCGATCGAGCCGGGCTCGAGTTTTTGTTTTGACTTCGGGAAACTTGCGGGGAATTGAGATTGCCGAGGCGTTCGTTTCGGCCATTCCGGCGATGTGCCGTATGCTGCACAGGTACGATGGCCCGTTCGTCGCCCGCATTAACAGGAGTGGGAAGGTGGCGCTCTGGGAGGCTTCCCGGTGAGCGGTCCGCGCTTTAGGGGGAGATTCCCGTGATCTGTAGGGCCTGGAGCACGGGCGTCCCTGGTTTCCGGGCCTGGCATCGCAAGGTTTGCCGCCGTCGAGCGAAGGGCGGCGCTGAGGCGGGGGCAGGGACGGCTAGAATAGAATTAGTGCATCCGCCCCGCCGAGGGCGGATTCGTGCACTCCCGGTCAGCAATTCTGGAGGTAGGTTTGAGCTCTACGAGCCCTGAAGCATCGCAACCGGACAAGCCGTCCCATTTTATTCGCGAAATCATCCTGGAAGATCTGCGGACCAACCGGTTCGGCGGCCGTGTCCATACGCGATTTCCTCCGGAGCCGAACGGCTACTTGCACATCGGCCATGCCAAGTCGATCTGCCTGAACTTCGGGCTGGCGGCGGAGTTCGGCGGGAAATGCAATCTGCGGTTCGACGACACCAACCCGTGCAAGGAGGAAGTGGAGTACGTCGAGTCGATCATTGAAGATGTGCGGTGGCTGGGGTTCGACTGGGAAGACCGGCTGTATTACGCTTCGGACTACTTCGAGCAGCTCTACCAGTGGGCGATTCAACTGATCAAGGCGGGGAAGGCTTACGTTTGCGACCTCAGCCCGGAGGAGATCCGGCAGTACCGCGGGACGCTGACCGAACCCGGCCGGAACAGTCCCTGGCGGGACCGCTCCGTGGAGGAGAACCTGGATCTGTTTCAGCGGATGCGGGCCGGCGAATTTCCGGACGGCAGCCGGACGCTGCGGGCGAAGATCGACATGGCTTCGCCGAACCTGAACCTGCGGGACCCTGTGATGTACCGCATTCTGCATGCGACGCACCACCGGACCGGGGACAAGTGGTGCATCTATCCGACGTACGATTTTGCGCACGGGCAATGCGATTCGATCGAGGGCATCACACACTCGATTTGCACGCTGGAGTTTGAAGATCACCGCCCGCTGTATGACTGGTATCTGGACCAGTTGGGGATCTACCACCCCCGTCAGATCGAATTCGACCGGCTGAACCTCACCTACACGGTGCTCAGCAAGCGCAAGCTCTTGACGCTGGTGCAGAAGGGTTATGTCCGGGGCTGGGACGATCCGCGCATGCCGACCTTGTCGGGACTGCGGCGACGCGGCTATACGCCGGAGGGGATCCGGACGTTCTGCTCCCGGATCGGCGTCTCGAAGACGAATGGAATTGTCGAGCTGTCCTTTCTGGAGCACTGCATCCGGGAGGACTTGAACAAGCGGGCGCCGCGGGTGATGGCAGTTCTGCGTCCTTTGCGAGTCGTTATAGACAACTATCCGGAAGGGCAGACCGAAGAGTTGGACGCGGTGAACAATCCCGAGGACCCATCGATGGGAACGAGGAAGGTGCCGTTCTCGCGGGTTTTGTACATCGAGCGGGAAGACTTCCGGGAAGATCCGCCCAAGCACTACTACCGCCTGGCGCCGGGCCGCGAAGTGCGGTTACGGTATGCGTACTTCATCCGCTGCACTGGGGTGGTGAAAGACCCGGCGACGGGAGAGGTGGTGGAACTGCATTGCAGCTACGACCCGGCGACCCGCGGAGGCAACGCGCCGGATGGCCGGAAGGTGAAATCGACGATTCACTGGGTTTCGGCGGCGCATGCCATTCCGGCGGAGGTGCGGCTCTACGACAATCTCTTTCTCAAGCCGAATCCGGCGGACGAGAGTGAGGGGAAAGATTTCACGGAGTACCTGAACCCGGAGTCGCTTGTGGTCTTGGAGGATTGTAAGTTGGAACCGTCGCTTCAGACGGCCCAGCCGGGCGACCGGTTCCAGTTTGAGCGGCTGGGGTATTTCTGCGTGGATCCGGATACGGCGCCCGGCCGACTGGTCTTCAACCGCACGGTGCAACTCCGCGACACGCTGGCCAAGATCGAGAAGGCGGGGAAGGAGAACGGATGAATATTGTCGGCCTAGGGGGCCTTCTCAGCGACGCCGCCTGTGCGGTGGTGAAGGATGGCGAGCTGGCCGCCGCCGTGGAACAAAAGAAAGCCGCCCGCCGGTTCCAGCCGGGCCAGATTCCCATGGACGCGCTGAGCGCCTGCCTGAAAATCTCGGGCATCGGGGCGGGGGATGTGGATGTGGCGGCGATCGTGCGGCCGTTCACCTGGGGATCGGAGGCGGCCTTCCATCTCATCCTGCGGGAGACGTTTCCGCGGGCCGAAGTGGTGGTAGTGGAACATCACACGGCGCACGCGGCTTCGGCCTACTACGCGTCGCCGTTTGAGAGCGCGACGGTCCTGACATTGGACCGGGCGGGTGACTACCGGTGCGGAACGCGGTGGCGCGGTGACGGCCTCAGGCTGACGCTGGAGAAGGAGTTGTACGCTCCGGACTCTTTGGGCGAGCTTTATGGCCGGGTGACCGAGCTGCTTGGATTCCAGCCTAAGGCGGATGAGCACAAAGTTCAGTGGCTGTCCACTTATGGAGACGACCGGTTTGCGGATGTTTTCCGGCAGATTGTGACCACGGGGCAGGGCGGGTGGCCGAGGCTGGACCGGTCCTTCTTCGACGAGGGAAGGCATAGCGCCGGAGGGTTCAGCCCGCGTTTCTACCGGGCGCTGGGTTTGAGCGATCAACAGCCGGTTCCCGAAGAGCTGCGTGCGCACGTGGCCGCCGGGCTTCAGCGCGCCATCGAGCAGACGGTGCTGGAAATGGCTGGGCAGGGAGAGAACCTTTGTCTGGCCGGGGGACTGGCTCTGAACGTGCTGCTGGTGGCCGCGCTGGAGCGGAGCGGGCGATGGCGGCGCGTGTTCGTACAGCCGGCGGCGGGCAATGCGGGCACGGCCCTGGGGGCGGCGCTTTATGCCTGGCATCACGCCTGCGGGGCCACGCAGCGGGTCTGCTTTGAGACGCTGTGCCTGGGTGCGGAATTCAGCGCGGAGCAGATCAAGCAGGTGCTGGAGAACTGCAAGCTGCGCTTCCGGTATTTGCTGACCTCGGGCGAGACGGTTCAAACCGCCGTGCGCGAACTTCAGGATCAGAAGCTGGTGGCGTGGATGCACGGACGCACGGAGTTTGGCCCGCGCGCGTTGGGAAACCGCAGCATTCTGGCCTCTCCGTTGAATCCTTACTCGACCGAGAATTTGAATTTGTACGTCAAACACCGGGAGCCGTTCCGCAAGTTTGCCGCCTCGGTCCCGGAAGAAGCAGCGTCTGAGTATTTTGAAGTGGGACCGAACGCAAGATTCCTGGCTACGGTGGGCCGGGTGCGGCCGGCGCACAAGCAGGTTTTTCAGAGCGCCATTCTCGGCGACGGGCTGGTGCGCGTGCATACGGTGAGCCGGCAGGAGAACCCGCTATTTTGGGAGCTGCTCCAGGCGGCGGGGGCGTCGACGGGCCTGCCTGTGCTGTACAACACAAGCTTCAACCTATTCGGCGATCCACTGGTTTCGACGCCGCGCGACGCGGTAAGGAGCTTTTATTCGAGCGGGATCGACACGATGTTCGTAGGCAACTTCCTGCTGGAGAAGTGAGGCTTGCGCAGCCCGGTGTGAGACCGGGCGCAGAGGTTCGGCGCCGGCCGCGCTGCCTTCGCCGAGGGGGGAGGAGGGACTCAACGGCCGGTCATCTTCTCCAGTTCCTCGGGGTAGCGAGCCCCTTGCACCTCGATTTTCGAAGCAGCGCTGTCGATCTCCCGAAGCTCTTCAGGGGTAAGTTCGATGGCCGCGGCTCCGAGGTTTTCCTCCAGGCGCGCCAGCTTGGTGGTTCCCGGAATCGGAACCATCCAGGGCTTCTGAGCGAGGATCCAGGCGAGCGCGATCTGCGCCGGCGTGGCCTTCTTCTTCTCCGCGACCCGCTTGAGCAGATCGACCAGCGCTTGGTTCGCCTTTCGGGCTTCCGGCGTGAAGCGGGGGACGATGTTGCGGAAGTCGGTGCTGTCAAACTGTGTGTTCTCGTCGATCTTGCCTGTTAGAAAGCCCTTGCCGAGGGGACTGAAGGGAACGAACCCGACGCCGAGTTCCTCGAGCGCCGGTATCACTTCCTGCTCGGGGCGCCTCCACCACAGCGAGTATTCGCTCTGGAGAGCGGTGACGGGCAGCACGGCGTGAGCGCGGCGGATGGTTTGCACGCCCGCTTCCGAAAGGCCGAAGTGCCGGACCTTGCCCTGGTGGATCAAGTCCTTCACCGCTCCGGCCACGTCTTCGATGGGCACCTCGGGATCCACCCGGTGCTGATAGTACAGGTCGATGGCCTCGACCCGGAGGCGCTTGAGCGAGCCTTCGGCCGCCTTCTTGATGTGCTCCGGACGGCTGTTCAAGCCCACCCAGCCGGGCTTGCCGTCAGAGTGAAGCTGGAAGCCGAACTTGGTGGCGATCACCACCTGCCCGCGGAAGGGGGCGAGGGCTTCGCCCACGAGTTCTTCGTTCGAATATGGGCCGTAAACTTCGGCCGTATCGAAAAAAGTGACGCCGCGTTCCACGGCGGCGCGGATCAAGGCGATCATCCCCTGCTTGTCTTTGGGCGGACCGTAGCCGAAACTCATGCCCATGCACCCGAGTCCGATCGCCGAGACCTCCAGGCCGCTAATGCCAAGTTTGCGTTTCTGCATACTTCCTTATAGCTGGTTGGAGAGCGTTTGCAAAGGTCGGGCTGGAGTGCGGCGATTTCTATTTCTTCGCCCAGGCGAGGCCGGCCAGCGTGGAAAGGCCGGCCGAACCCACTAGGACCCAGAAGGCGCGGCGGCCGGCGCGGAGAGGGAAGGAGGAAGGCTGGGGCGGCGCCAGCTCGATGGATTGCAGGCGCTCAGCCCGATGCTTGTCCACGGCGGCGATCACGTGAAGATGCACGCGACCGGGTTGGGCATCCCAGTGCACATGGCCCGCTTGGGCGACTCCTGACGGGTCTGTAACGGCGATTTCGACCGGAAGACCGCTTGCGAAACGGCCGGAGGCGGGGCTGGGTATAAGGCGGAAGCTGACGCGGGCTCCGGCGACAGGGGTTCCGTCCGGCCTGGCGACGCGGACGGCAAAGGGGCAGGTGGAACGCTTCCCGGCGGTCTGCGCGGCGTCGAAGAGGAGGAATTCGATGGTGACCGGCTGAGGCTGTGTTTCGGGGGGGACTTGAGCCGCCAAAGGCGCCGAAGCCAAAAGCACAACTGCCAGCAGTTTTCGCATGGGACTGCTCCGCTGGAATAGTGGCGGAAGGGCAGCCGGAATCTCAGTCTTGCGCGAGGACCGTTTGGGCCGTGCGGCCGGGTAACCCGCTCAGGAGCGTTGTCAGGGACGGGGCGGGGCGGATCTCAGCCGCTCTTCGCCTGCTGGCGTAGATGCCAGTCGTCCTCGAAGAGGTTGAAGCGGACTTCCTGGCGCGGGTGTTCGGCGATAAAGTCCTCCCGCAGGGTGACGCCGAGGCCAGGCTTGTCCGGCAGGCGGAAAGAGCCGTCGACAACCTCGGGGTATTCCTCGACGGCGCCTTTAATCCAGGCGTCGGCGAAGTCATTGAAATGTTCCTGGGTCTTGAAGTTGGGGGTGCAGGCATCGACGTGCAGGCAGGCGGCGGTGAGCACGGGCCCGCCGACGTTGTGGGGGGCCATCAGCATGTAGTAACACTCGGCCCAGGCGGCGAGTTTGCGGAGCTCGGAGAGGCCGCCGAAGTGGGAGAGGTCGGCCTGCACGATGTCGCAGGCCTGGAGTTCGAACAGCTCGCGGTACTCGTAGCGGCTGTGGATGCGCTCGCCGGTGGCAATGGGCTGATGGACGGCTTCGGCGACCTTCTTGAGGGCGCGCAGGTTCTCGGGAGGGACAGGTTCTTCGAGCCAGCCGGGGCGGAAGGGTTCCAATTCACGGGCGATGCGGATGGCTTCGGCGGGGCTGAAACGGCCGTGCATTTCGATGAGGATGTCGAAATCCGGGCCCACCTCGGCGCGGACGGCTTCCACCAGCGAGATGGAGCGCAGGAACTCCTCGCGCTCGAGCTCGTAAAAGCCGGCGCCGAAGGGGTCGAGTTTTGCGGCGCGGTAGCCGCGCTCGACGACGCGCCGGGCGGCTCTGGCGAACTCTTCGGGCGTGCGCTCGACGGTATACCAGCCGTTGGCATAAGCGGGGATGCGGTCGCGGACCGCGCCGCCCATCAGGCGATAGACGGGCTGGTTGAGCGCCTTGCCCACGATGTCCCAGCAAGCCATCTCGATGACGGCGATGCCGCTCATCACCACCTCGCCGCCGCGGCCGAAGTCGTTCATGTACATGGCCTTGACGATTTTTTCCCGGTTGAAGGGGTCTTGGCCGAGAACGTGGTTGGGGACGGCTTCGGCTAGGTAGCCGATCAGGGCGTCGGTGTGGTTGATCATGCGGGCTTCGCCAACGCCGGTCAAGCCCTCGTCGGTCTCAACCACAACGAAGGTCAGATTGCGCCAAGGGGTGCCCATGACCAAGGGGCGGACACGCGAGATTTTCATGGCAGAGGGTCCTCTCTCCTCATTGAGCTCAGCGAGATTATCTCACAGCGCGGCTGGGCCGCAACCAAACAGGGGTGGCGGTGCTGGTCTCAGCGGCAAAAGGCAAACCACGGAGGACAGGGAGAAGGAAAA
>JAIMAR010000176.1 GCA_023511855.1 Bryobacteraceae bacterium | reverse complement strand
CGGGGCCGCGCGCACGACCGCGAAAGAGCGTTCGCGCAAGCTCCCCGTCCGAGCGAAAGCCGTCATCGCTTCGTTCGAGCGTCCCTGCAACATCGTCCCGCCCGAAAGCTCTTCTTGCGGGCTGCCTGCCAAACGGAGCAGGTCACGAACCTTGCCCGGGAGAAAACCGAACTGCGGTGCGCGGGTCCCGAGCTCCCGCCGCCTGAAGCCGGATGCGATATTCAGGACGTGAGCCTCTTTCACGGTCCTGCGGTCCCTGCGGAGCCCTGAAGGAGAAGCGCGGGGCCCGAAACATCTCTTCCGCTCGCCGCGCGGGCGTCCGGCTTGCGGAGCGGCTCGGCCGTTGCTAAGTTGTGCGCACGTCTCGAACCGTTTTCGAACCCGACCTCGTGCGAACCGCCAGTGGACCGTCGCGGGCTTCGGCCAGAAGCCGGGGCGGCGGGGCGGCTGTAAATTCGCCTGGCTGCGGCTGGGGCACGGCGGGCCCTGCCCCGGGCCGCGCGCTCTTAACCTGGCGGCCCGGAGAGATAGTTAGTCCGGCTGCTCGGCGCTCAGCGCTGGACGCGGCCGGAGCCGCCGCTCTTCAGTAAGCTCTTAACTTCATCGGCGGTGAAGCGGTTGAAGTCGCCGTAGATGGAATGCTTCAGGCAGGAGCCCGCCACGGCGAACTCCAGGGCGTCGCGGTGCGACTCCATGGTTAGCAGGCCGTAGATCAGCCCGCCGGCGAAGGCGTCACCGCCGCCCACGCGGTCCACGATGTGCGTTATGTCGTAGCGGCGGCTCACCAGGAACTCGTTGCGGTCGTTCAGGCAGGCCGCCCAGCCGTTGTGCGAAGCGCTGTAGGACTCGCGCAGCGTGATGGCCATCATCTTCAGGTTGGGGTATTGCGAAAGCACCAGCTCGGTGAGCTTGCGGTACTGCTCGATTTCGAGCTTGCCGCTTTCGACATCCACGTCCACCTGAAGTCCGAGTGCCATCTGGCAGTCTTCTTCATTGGCGATGCCGATGTCGGTGAGGCGGAATAGATCCGGCATCACCTCTTTGGCGCTCTTGCCCCACTTCCAGAGGTTCTTGCGGAAGTTGAGGTCGCAGGAGACGGTCAGGCCCATCTGGCGGGCGGCGGCGGCGCCTTCCAGCGCCAGCTCCGCGGCGCCCTGGCTGATGGCGGGGGTAATTCCGGTGACGTGGAACCAGCAGGCGCCGTCCAAACATTTCTTCCAGTCGATGTCGCCCGGCTTGGCCAAAGCAATGGCGCTGTACTCGCGGTCATAGACGACTTTGGAGGGGCGTTGGTTGGCGCCCGGCTCGACAAAGTAAATGCCGAAGCGTCCCTTGCCGCGGACGATGTAAGAAGGGTCCACATTGAAACGGCGCATCTCGCCGATAAAGGCGTCGGTGATGGGGTTAGACGGTAGCACCGTGACATAGCGGGCGGGCCACCCGTAGCCGGCCACCGAGACGGCGACGTTGGCTTCGCCGCCTCCGAACGTGGCGACGAATTGCGGCGTTTGCAGGATCCTCTCAAAGCCCGGCGGGGCCAGGCGAAGCATGATTTCTCCGAAGGTGACGACAGGTTTATTCATGATGCGGAATCTCTCCTCTCGGCCAGTGTAAAACAGCGGGCGCGCCTACTGCGCGATCGGCGCGATTGTTCGAGGCCGGCGGAGTCTGATCACCTTGACGGAGCGCACTCCTGGCTCGCTACGGGCTCTGCGGGTCAAGCGCGGCTGCCGCCCCTTTCCCTGGCGGCCGTTGCTGCTACGCCCGCTCTTCCGGCGGGTGCGTCCCAACAGTCCCGGAACCGGGCTCGGGCCGTTCCTGCTTGGCAGAATGTCTGTCCGCTGTGATAGGCTATCGCGCGTTATGAAGCGCGTGCTGATTTCCGCAGTGATGGCCCTGTGTCTCCAGGGGGCTGAATCGGTCCCCCGGCCCGAACATCCCCAGCCGCAGTTCCAGCGCGAGCAGTGGATGAACCTGAACGGGAGCTGGGAGTTCGAGTTCGATGACGCCAACGCCGGGCTCAAGGAGAACTGGGCGGGCGGGGGCAAGAAGTTCAGCCGGACCATTACGGTCCCGTTTTGTTTTGAATCGCCGGCCAGCGGCATCGGCGACCCAGGCTTCCACCCCTGGATCTGGTACCGGCGCAGCTTCACAGTTCCCGACGCCTGGCGGGGCAAGCGCATTTGGGTGCGTTTCCAGGCGGTGGATTACCGGGCCTGGGTCTGGGTCAACGGCCAGTACGCCGGCTTCCACGAAGGCGGCAGCACGCCGTTCGGTTTCGACATCACCGAGCGGCTCAGGCCGGGCGCCAATGTCCTGACCGTGCGCGTCGAGGATCCGCCCACCGACCGCTCGATCCCGCGCGGCAAACAGTACTGGGAGGTGAAACCACGCGGCATCTTCTACAACCGCACCAGTGGCATCTGGCAAACAGTGTGGCTGGAAGCCGTGGAGGAGACGCATCTGGAACGCGTCCGGATCACGCCCGAAAACGACGGGTCGGTGCGTTTCGAGGCCTACATCGCCGCGCCGCGCCCGGGCCTTGAGCTTCATGCACTCATCCATGCGGAAGGCAAGCCGGTAGCCTCCGCCATGACGCTGGGCGACGGTTCGCCCTTGACGGCGGTTGCGGGCGTGACCAATCCCCGTCTGTGGTCGCCGGCCTCGCCCAACCTTTATGACGTGACGTTAGAGTTGCGGCAGGGCGGCACGGTGCGGGACCGCGTTTCCTCCTACTTCGGATTCCGCTCCGTGGCGGTGGAAAACGGGCGCGTCGTGCTGAACGGGCGGCCCGTTTATCTAAGGTTCCTGCTGGATCAGGGCTACTGGCCGCAAAGCAATCTGACGCCGCCTTCCGACGAGGCCATCCAATATGACATCCGCATGGCCAAGGAAATGGGCTTCAACGGCGTGCGCAAACACCAGAAGGTTGAGGATGCGCGCTTTCTGTACTGGGCGGATCGCATGGGCTTTCTGGTCTCGGGCGAAATGCCCAACGCCTACGTCTATCATGCCGGCTACGTGGACCGCTTCACGCGGGAGTGGATCGAGGCGCTGGAGCGTGACTACAATCACCCCTCGATCATCCTCTGGGCGCCGATCAACGAAAGCTGGGGCGTGCCCAATCTGCGCGAACCGCGGCAGCAGCAACACCTGAGGGCGCTTTACGCGCTCACCAAGTCGCTCGATCCCACGCGGCTGGTGATTGACAACGAGGGCTGGCAGCACACCGATCAGACCGACCTGTTCGCGGTGCACGATTACGCCCGCACGGGCGAGCTGCTGTTTGGCCGCTGGAACCTTGATTTCTCCCGGTCCAGCGCGCCCCTGCCGCCCGCCAGCCCCGGATACCTGGTCCCCGGGTTTACTTACAACGGCACACCGCTCTATTTGTCCGAATTCGGCGGCATCGCCTACATCCCTCCGGGCCAGAAGGTTCCGCAGGACGCCTGGGGTTACGCGGGCATCGAGAAAACCGCCGAGGCGGCGCTGGCGCGGCTTCGCGGCCTCTACGAAGCCATCGCCAAGCTCCCCTTTGCCGGCCTCTGCTATACGCAATTGACCGACGTGGAACAGGAGATCAACGGACTGCTCACCTACGACCGCAAGCCGAAGTTCGACACAAAGGCCATACGGGAGATCAACGAACTGATACGCTGAGAGGGAGAACCGAGGCGACCTGGCGGCTTTGAGTGGGGTGGCGCAGGGCGCGGCCCATTGAGGCCGCAGTGCGCCGCTCGGGGCGAATCAGGGCAGAACGGCCAGGGCATCGGCAGCCAAGCTGGCGTCCAGGGCGGGGAGGTCTTCGCAGGGAATTACGGAGACTAACGGAGAGGCCGACTCCGGCCACCACTCGGCGAGGATCTCCGCCGCTGATTTGCCGATGCGGCCCGAAAGCGCGTAGAGCGAGACCCAGGCGGCGTTCTTCAGGGATGCGCCGCTCTGCTCGAGCGCCTTGTCCAGGCGTTGGAAAGCCAGACGCGCATCTTCTTCGCGGAAGCCGAAGCCGATTTGGCTGCCGCTGAGGACAACTTTGGGGGCGGCAATCAGGACCGCAGCTCGAGGACGTCCGCCGGCTGCGAGAACTTGAACCGGCGCTGGCGGCGCCGCTCGCAGGCGGGCGATGATCTCACAGGCGGCCAAACCGTGGGCGTGGGCACGCTGGGGCTGGACCAAGTTTTGGACGGCCTTGGGGAACTCGGCGGCCAACAGGCGGCGGGATTCGGTCCAGTCTTCCAGCGAGCTCACAAAGCAGCTCACGCGCACAACGTCGCGGCCTTCCACCCGGGCGGCGGCCGCAGCCTCCCTCCATTGCTGGAGAGCTCGGCGCAGGAAGGGAGCGGCGGGGATCGGGTAGCTGCCCTCCGGCTCCTCGTGAACCGTGATCAGCGCCAGGCCGGCGGGGTTTTCCATGCGGCGCGAGACCGCGGTCGCTTCCAACACGATCTGCACGCCCTGGCCCGGGAGATTCCCGGCCTGCACCACGGTCAAGGCGGGCAAGGGCAGTTGCCTTTCGGCGAACTTCTCGGTCACGATGGAGCGCACGCGGCGGGTGTCACCCGTGCCGGCGACAAAGGCGCGCAATCGAACCACCGAAGCGCCGCCGGCCTGGCGCAGGATGGCATCTACAGCGGTGGAAGTCTGTTCGCTGAGCAAGCCGCGGGCGGAGGGCGGGGACTGGAGGAAAATGAGCCGCGAGGTTTCCACCGTGACGGCCAGCGGAAGTTCTTTGGGCAGCTCGCGCAGCTGCGGCTGTTCCAGCTCCAGAAGCAACATATCCTTTTTCTGCTGCTTCTGCTGCGCGGGCAGCAGGGCTGCCGCCGCACAGAACGCCAGGAGGGAACTCAGGATGGGCGAAGGGCGCATTCGCTCTCGCTGTCGATTGTACCAGAGGCGGCGTTCACGGCAGCCAGCGCGTTGCCTGACAGTGTCATTGCCTGGCGGGCGGCCTCAGCGGCGCCCTTCCAAGAACCGCGGCGTCCCGGCGGGAGACAGGCCGAGGTCGCGCCAGAGGCCAGGCAGAGCGGCCGGATCCGGCCCCAGGCGGGGGCCTGCATTGATGCTGCGGACCACGGGGTTGTCGCGCCAGTCCCAAAGACGCCAAAGGCTCTCCCCGATGGGGGCCGGCCGCTCATCCCAAAGCGAATTGGGATAGCAGAAAGCGCCGACACATTGGATCCCTACGGAGAAAAGCAGTGCGGCGATGAAAGTTGTCTTCCATGTGAGATGCCGCCAGGCCGTTTCTACGGCGGGAATCATCAGGAGGGTCAAGCAAGGGGCGACATCGGTCAACAGCCTCGCGCCGTAGCAGTGGCCGCCCCACCAGATGGGCCACTTGCTGAGCACAGCCAGAGAGGCTGCGGTGAACAGCGAGCAGGTCAAAAACAGAGGCGAGCTCCAGCTCCGGCCGCTATTCCTCCACAGCAGGGCGCCGGCGATAGAGAACAAAGCGACCGGGGTATACACGAACAGACCCCGTGCTGGGCTGAACAGCAAGCCGGCTAGGACCTGCCAGGGATCGCCGGTGAAACCGCCGCCGTAGCCGCCGCCCAGTGCGCCGAAGACATAGAAGTTATAGGCCAGTAGCGCCGCCGCGATCGCGGCCGGAGCCGCCAACAGCAGCCAGAGCTGTCGCAGGCCGCCGGCGGCGAGGATGGCCGCCAGGACTGCGCCGAGAAGAAGGAGGTTGGTGGGCCGCACGGCGATGGCCACCCCGCAGGCGAGGCCGCACAGGAGCAGCGCTCTGGCCGTGGGCTGCTCGCGCCATGCGGCCAGCCCATAGAGGGCCGCAATCACCGCTAGCTGGCTGGGTCCGTGTTGCCACAGCGCTTGGCTGGAGATGCTCCAGGTGGAGGTGCCGAAGGCATAGGCAAAGGCGGCGAGCAGCGCGAAGCGCGGCGCGGTGATGCGCAAGCAGAGCAGGTATAACAGAGCCACCGAAAGAGCGGCCACCACCGAAGCGGAGAGTTTCTCCAGGATGGCCGCCACCGCGGCCAGGCGCGGCGTGTCCCAGCTCCAAAGTTTCGCGGCAACCGCCCAAGGGATGTAAAGAGGAGTGACCAAGAGAGGCGCGCCGATGGGATAGCCGGAGTAGGCGTGTCCGTCCTTAATGTGGAAACCGCGGGCGTGCTGCGGCGAGCGCTCGAGCACGTAGGGATAGAAGCGGTCCAGGGTCAAGGAGCCGTCCAGCAAGAGGCTGAGAGGCAGCAAGGAAGCGGCGGCGGTATCGCCCGAGGCGATGCGCTGGAGGTTGGCGTTATAGACAGCGAATGCGGCCAGCAACAGGAGCAGCGCCACGCGGCGCGGGTGCGTGGAGCGGGCAGGGGGCACAGCGCTATTTCTTCTCTACCGGAGCCCCGTACTGGATCTGGACGTCTGCCTTGAACTGCTTGTAATCCTCGTATCGCACCGTCATGCGGATGCGCTGGCTGAACCCGCTCTGGAACTGGAGCACGTCGTCGGCGCGGGTGTAGACCGGAAACCAGTACTTGCCGTCGATCTGCTGGCGGAAGGTCTCAAACTTCGGAAACTGATTGTCAGAGCCTTTCTTTAGCAGGCCGACGCCCCGGCCGTAACTCTTCACGATTTGCAGGTCCCGGTCATCAACCCAGACGATGCCCGCGAAGTAGCGTTTGCCGGGGAGCATGTTTTTAGGTTTGACGGCGAAGACGTAGCAGGGGATCTCGTCGGCCATCTGCTTGCCGAGGTATCGGACCCAGTATTCCGGCAACTGGTCCAGGGTGAGGACGAAGGGCTGGACATTGCGCAGGTCCTGCTCGTCTTCGGGGGTCAGGATGATGTTCCGCAAGGTCGCCACGGGCGCGCGCACCACCTTCTCGATCCGGCGGCCTTCCGGGGTGAAAATAATGTCGGAAACCAGTTCCCAGCGGCCCCGCTCGTTGCCGAACTCGTCGAGCTCTTGCAGCCGCGCCGTCTGCCGGTAAGTGTAGTTCTCGCGGGCGCGGGCGAACTCGGTCTCCTTGGCGGCGAACTTTTGGATGATCTCGTTGATCTGCTCTTCGGTAAGCCGGGGCTGGTCGATGGCCCAGGCAGGCGCGGCCAGCGCCGCCAGAAAAAGGAACGGCATCCATTGGCGAAACCGGATCATAAGCCCTCCCCTGCTAACAGTCTACCGGAGCCGGGGCGCCGTCATTGTCCCTGTTGTGCGGCAGGAAGAAGCGGGGACCGCTAGCGGCGCCGTTCACTCCTTGCAGACGAAGCTGGCGGCATCGTTGGGATCTCCTGCGCCTTTGTAGTGCGCGTACTGCGGGTAGGGGCAAAGGGGACGGCTGCGCCCCGGAAACGCTCGGCCGGTTGCAAGGATCGCCTCAGGCGCTTGTCCCTTTTCCACCCAATCGACGATCGCCGTGAGCATATCGAAACGGTCCAGGGCGGCGCTGCCGCCTCCGCAGTGGCCCATGCCCGGCACAAGGAACAACCGGCTCCATTGCTCAACGGCAGCCCGGCCACCGTTGTCCGCCGTCAGGCGCTCGTAGTAGCCTACCGTGGCCAGCGGCGAAAACCAGGGGTCGGCCATTCCGTGGAAGAAGATTAGTTTCCCTCCCCGAGCCGAGAAGGTGGAGAGATTGGTCCAGGTGCTGTCGCCGAGCCGGGCGTGGAAGTCTGACTCCACACGCTCCACCATTTGGTCTACATCGAACTTGGCCGGTCTGTCCACCGCCACGGGAATGCGCGGGCCAAAAAGCAGTCCCGGCAGCCCGGCGCTGTCCCCAATGCCCGGATCGAACGGGAACCCGGGGTAGACCTGCCGGCCGCGGGCGGTCTTGGGTCCCGCGAAGGCGGTCTTGAGAGCCTCCGCTTGCTCCCGGCTCAGGCAACCTTCGCTTTTGGGACCCGGACAGGTCAGCGTGGCCGGGTCAAATTTGCAGCCGCGGGTGTGGAAGATCATCCCGTCCTTAATTCCATCGAGCGAATCGCAGGCGGCTAGCAACGCTTCCACCACCCGCTTGCGGTCGCTTTGGCTCAAAAACTCGGAGGACTTCTTGCCGCCCTGGCTGAAGACCGAGTCGATGAAAGCCAGCGCCAGGTTGGAGTGGCCCGTGACCATCGCCGGCGCTCCGGAGACGATCCCGTCGAAGTAGCTGGGATACCGCTGCGACATGATCATGCCCTCGCGGCCGCCGGTGGAGCAGCCGGTAAAGTAGGACTTGTCCGGCGGGCGGCCGTAGTAGCGGGCGATGATCTGCTTGGCCACTTCGGTCACGCGCCCGTTGGCGGCGTAGTGAAAGTCCAGGGCCGCCTGCTGGTCCGCAAAGAAGCTGCCGTCGAAAGCCGCTCCGCGGTGGCCGGTGTCGGTGGAGACCACGGCGAACCCACGCAGCAGAGCCGGCGCATCTCCGGCAGCCACGCCCCCGAGAGGCGGCTG